>JAPONP010000120.1 GCA_026713835.1 Bacteriovoracales bacterium | reverse complement strand
TGCCCGGGCAAAATGACGGCTTCTAATATATTGAAAATACGTTCTTCAAAACCGAAGCCCCTCATAAGTCTCCCGGTAAAAATTTCACGCTCTGAGCTTATTTTCCCTGCGGGCCCTTGACAAGGGCCAAAGCGGTACTACATTGTCCCTAGTTTGTTGGCTATTGCTAAATGCATTAAACAATGTTAAGAAAAGGAGAATTTTATGGAAGTCCAACCATTGCACGATCGAGTTTTGGTCAGGCGAGTCGACGAAGAAACGAAGACAGCCGGAGGGATCATCATCCCGGATACCCAAACGGAAAAGCCCGCCCAGGGAGATGTTATTTCCACAGGCCCGGGTCGCCATAAGGAAGACGGGAGCCGAGTGATCATGGGCGTTAAAAAAGGGGATCGTATCCTTTTTGGCAAATACGCAGGCACCGAAGTCAAAGTGAACGGTGAAGAACTGCTCATCATGAAAGAGGACGATATTTTAGGAATTATACAGTAACCGACTAGATTCAATAAAAAAGGAGATCAAGTCATGTCTGCAAAAGAATTAAAATACTCAGACACCGCCAGAAACCTCGTTTTGAATGGTGTCAACGCCCTTGCCAATGCAGTCAAGGTGACTCTTGGCCCTAAGGGAAGAAATGTGGTCTTACAAAAATCTTTTGGTGCCCCCCATATCACCAAAGATGGAGTGACGGTGGCCAAAGATATCGAGCTGGAAAGCTCCTTTGAAAATATGGGGGCCCAAATGGTTAAAGAGGTGGCCCAAAAGACAAACGACGATGCGGGAGATGGAACCACCACGGCCACGGTTTTGGCCCAAGCGATCTATCGAGAAGGCGTGAAATTGGTAGCAGCCGGGCATAACCCCATGGATTTGAAACACGGAATCGATAAGGCCACGGGCGTGGTTATCGCCGCACTCAAGGCCACATCGAAGAATATCTCTACCGATGAGGAAGTCGCACAAGTGGGATCGATTTCGGCCAATAACGATGTAGAAATCGGAAAACTCCTCTCCGAAGCCATGAATAAAGTGGGCAAGGAAGGAGTTATCACCATCGAGGAATCAAAAACGGCTGAAACGACTCTCGATGTGGTTGAAGGAATGCAATTTGATAGAGGGTATCTGTCCCCCTATTTTGTGACCAATGCAGAAAAAATGACCGCTTCCTTCGATGGCCCCAACATTCTCATTACCGACAAGAAAATCTCCAGCATGAAGGAACTTCTTCCCATCCTCGAAAAATCTGCTCAGACAGGCAAACCCCTCGTTTTGATTGCAGAGGATATTGAAGGGGAGGCCCTCACTACACTCGTGGTCAATAAACTTAGAGGAACCTTGAACGTTTCTGCGATCAAGGCTCCGGGTTTTGGAGATCGAAGAAAAGAAATGCTTAAAGATATTGCCATCCTCACCGGTGGAACCGTGATTTCCGATGAAGTGGGAATGAGCCTTGAGGCCACCGAACTCACTCACTTGGGACAGGCTAAAAAGGTCACCATCGATAAGGAAAATACGACCATCGTAGATGGGGCCGGCAATAAAAGTGAAGTCGATGCTCGGGTTGGAGCGATCAGGCAGCAAATTGAAGAAACCTCTTCAGACTATGACCGAGAAAAATTGCAAGAAAGACTGGCCAAGTTGGTTGGCGGTGTGGCCGTTGTCAACGTAGGAGCGCCCACCGAAACGGAAATGAAAGAAAAGAAAGACCGCGTAGAAGATGCTCTCAATTCCACCCGAGCGGCTGTTGAAGAAGGCGTGATTCCCGGAGGTGGCTCTGCTTTCATTAGAGCGGCTGAGAAACTTGGAGAGACAAAGGTCGATAACGAAGAAGAAGCCTTTGGAGTCAGAATCATTCGACGTGCGATTGAGGAACCCTTGAGACAAATTGCTGAGAATGCCGGTCTTGAAGGGTCCGTTGTGGTCAATGAAGTTCGAGGTAATAAGAGCAACGCATTCGGTTTTAATGCCAAAGAAGAAAGATACGAAGACCTTGTGGCCGCCGGGATTATCGATCCCACCAAAGTGGCCAGAACGGCTCTTCAAAATGCTGCTTCCATTGCCGGACTTATGTTGACGACTGAAACACTGGTGGCCGAGCTTCCCAAAAAGGACGAGCCGGCGGCAGCCCCCCCGATGGGGGGTGGAATGCCCGGAATGATGTAAGGTGGAAGGACTCCGTGATGGAGTTTCTTTGAAAAATTTGAACTCAACTTTGGGGAAGCCATTGGCTTCCCCTTTTTTTGGAAAATGGTAAGGGTAAGAGATGATTATAGGAGTGGCCGGAGGATCGGGATCAGGGAAAACGACCTTTTCCAAACTGCTTGCTCAAAAATTGGGGGAGGACTCTTCTTTTATTCTCTATCAGGATCGTTATTATATCGATCTCAGTGAACAATTCGACTGTGATGGCGGGGCCGTCAATTTTGACCATCCCTCCTCTATCGATTTTTCTCTCATGGCCGTTCAAATTCAAGAGTTGCGCCTTGGAAATTCCATCCAAGTTCCTCGCTACGATTTTGTCACTCATTCACGTCAAGAAGAAATCGATCATGTTAAACCACATGGTCTTATTATTATTGATGGCATTCTTATTCTCTCTCAGGAAATTATAAGGCGCTGTCTCGACTTTAGCATTTATATCGATGCTTGTGAAGAATACCGTTTTGAGCGTCGATTGCTAAGAGATGTTAGAGAGCGGGGGCGTTCACCCGATGGTATAAAAAGGCAAATCAATACACAGGTCAAACCAATGCATGATCTTTTTGTTGAGCCGTCAAAAAATCATGCGGATTTTATCATTGAAAATAATGGAAATCTTGATGAGCTCTCTCAAAAGGTTGATCGGATTATTCACCAAAATCAATGGGAAAGCGATAAACTGCCGACTTCTTTACCCATATCGGATTCAATAGAAATACAGCCGACCTAAAAATTCGTAACTCCTTGAATTTACAATTGGGGTGCGTTATCATTTTTTTATGAATAGTGAGCGAAAAAAAAGTTTTGTGACCCTTATTCGTTTGGATGTTCAAAATCTTTTTGACAGGATTTTGGCGAGAAAAGAAGATTATTTAATGATCCTTAGTTTAAAAAGAACGAGAGAACACTTTTGCGATGTTTTCTATTCAAAATATGGGCAAATAAGTATCGATAATCTTAAAGAATTAGATGATTCGACGATTGCCGTTCTTGATTCCTTCTACCAAGAAGTCGATCAGCTCAAATGGTATCTCCTCCATACGGAAGATTTGCCGGCGATGTTAAGTGATCGTGTGGATGGAAGTATTAAAAAATTGAAAGATATTCTTTATGAGATCACAGAGCATTTAAATTCTGAACTTCGTGACCAAAAGGGGCCCCCTCCCTTGAGTGCCATCGAATGAAAAGAGCAACGGCACAACTATGGGGCGATCTAGGCGTCTGCGTCAATTCCAATGTGGCCCCATAGGTCTTTTGAATTTAATTGCTGCACAGTCAATTTTTCCATGGAACTTTATCGTCATTTAGATTTATAATAGGTCTATGTGCCTAAGGGTTTTGCTATTTTCTCTTGTGATATCAGGCTTAGGATTGACCGTCCCTCTCCAATCATCACATGACAATCTTGGTGAGTTTTCGGGAAGAATCGCCAAACTCGATATGGAATTGGGACTCCTTAGAATCAAAGTAGATTTTCATAACCTACGTTATCTTCTCGAAGGGAACCAAATCGATTTCAGGTCACAGATGGGTTCCGGTAAAAACTGTAGGGCCGAAATTTTGGGAAAAAGCAACGATTATCTTTTAATCAAGGTGCCTTTTTTCGATGAGTGTGTCAAATATGTTCACTTTACGGTAGGGGCCTATTTGCATCTTTACAGCAAGGATCTTGCTAAAAATATACAAAAAGGGAAAGAAGTCTTGGATCTCTTGCTCAAAAAAAGAATCTCGGTAGAATCTCGAAAAAGAAAATTTCAAAAAAAGCTGACTTCCTATGAAGAAAGGATTGAAGCGACTAATGAGCGCTATAGTGTACTTCGGCAAAAGCTAGAAAAAGAATTACAAGGGGTCATTGATGATTTGGACAATGATAAAATCATTGCAGAGAGAAATCTTAAAAACGCAGAAATAGAACTCAAAAAAATTGATCGAAAGCTAGAACTCTATCGTGTTTCGGATAAAAATTTAGAAGAAGATCGCTGGTCATTGGATCCACGCTTATACTATAAAAAGTAAAATTATCCCAAAGGAAAAACCATGAAAACCTCTTTATCTCTCGTTCTTATCGTCCTTATTTCTTTTTCATTCTTATCTTGTAGCAAGGATTCCGCTAAAAATGACCCCAATAAAAAGGATTCCAAACAGAAACTTTCTTCTGAAACCGTCTGGTCGATCAGTGTAGGTGCCACTCCCCCAACGATCAATCCTCTCTCTTCCACGACAGTGGATGCGACAAAAATCCAAAATTTTTCTCTGGAAGGTCTTTTGGATGCGGATCCGGACACGCTGGATTGGCGTCCGGCTTTGGCCAAGAGTTGGGAGATTAAAGATGATGGCATGACATTTGAGTTTGTGATAAGAGAGGGCATCAGCTGGCATGATGGAACCCCTTTTACGGTAGAGGATGTGAAATTCTCTTTCGATATCATTTTTAGAGATGATTATTCCACCCATGCCATTCGCCCCTATTTTGAAAATTTCCATCCTCCTACGATTATGGGCTCCGGTAAAATTCAATTTAAGGCCAAGAAAAAATACCATAAAAACTTTGATGTTTTGGCCAGTGGAGGATATTTATCCATTGTCCCCAAACATATTTACGATAATCCAAAGGATAAAAAAGCGTTGAATAAAATCCTCATTGGCACAGGCCCCTATAAATTAAAGACGATTAAACGAGGTAAATGGGCATTACTAGAAAAAAATGATCAGTGGTGGGGAAGAAAAATACCCTATCTTAAAGATCAATATCAATTCGATAAGGTCATCGTTCGTTTTATCAAAGGAGAGACCCCCAATCTTGAAAATTTTAAAAAAGGAAACCTTAGCTTTATGGGCTTAACGGCTGAGCAGTATGTGAAAAAATCTAAAGGTGGAAATTGGGGAACATCTTATAAGAAGGAAAAGGTAGAAAATAAATCGGTCAAGGGGTATCAATTTATAGGGTTCAATCTAAAGAACCCTCTTTTTCAAAGTAAAAAAACGAGAAAAGCTATGGCCCATCTCATGAATAGAGAGCTTATGATTAAAAAATTTCTCTTTGATTTTTCTCTTCCGGCTACAGGGCCCCTTTACCAACAAAATATCTATGCCGATCCAAAAGTAAAGCCGTTGGACTTTAATCCACAAAAAGCACTGAAACTTCTAAGGGAAGAGGGATGGAAAGATACGGATCGTGATCAAATTTTGGACAAAATGATAGATGGAAAAAAAAGGGCATTTTCCTATACATTACTCATTCCCAATAAAGATTTTGAAAAATTTTTGACTATTTTTAAAGAGGATTCAAAAAAGGCGGGAATAGATGTCAAGCTCAAACTTATCGAGTGGAACACATTTGTTAAACATTTAGATGAACGAAAATTTGAAGCCGTCATGTTGGGTTGGGGTGGTGGAGCCGTTCAGTGGGATCCTAAGCAAATATGGCATTCCGATTCTGAAAAAAATGGGGGCTCCAACTTTATTTACTATTCCAATAAAGAAGTGGATCGGCTTATCGATCTGGCCAGAATTACAATGGATCGACAAAAAAGAATCCCGATCCTTAGAAAAGTCTATCGTCTTATCGCAGAAGATGCGCCGTATATTTTCCTCTTCAATAGGAAGTTTGAACTCTATGCCTACCAAGGGAATCTTGAACGCCCGAAACCGACTTTCAATTATATCATCGGAACATCGTATTGGGAACTTATGGGGCGATGATCGATGAATGTATGGCAGTATCTAGTTAGAAGGATTTTGTCGATCATTCCAACATTGTTGGGAATGACGATCATCTGCTTTATCATCATCAATCTGGCCCCCGGTTCTCCTATTGAAAAGAAAATTCAAGAGATACGTTTTTCATCGTCTTCAGGAGGCACTTCCGAAAATTCCGGCTTGGTGACAAAAGAGGTTGTCGATGCTTTAAAGAAGCAATATGGTTTTGATCGCCCACTTCTTGAGCGATATTGGATTTGGCTTAAAAACATTGCGACCTTAGATTTTGGAGAGTCCTTTTCTTATGAAGAGCCCGTTATTGATGTGATCGTTTCAAAATTTCCCGTTTCGTTACAATTTGGGATTGTATCCCTTATTTTAAGCTATCTGATCTGTATTCCTCTTGGCATCTTTAAGGCCGTTAAAAGCAATTCTGCCTTTGATATGGCAAGTAGTGTTCTTCTCTATGCCATGTATGCGACCCCCGGTTTTATGTTGGGAGTCGTTCTCCTCGTCTTTTTTGCAGGGGATAGCTTTTTGGATATTTTCCCAATAGGGGGTCTCCATAGCGATTTTTACGAAAATCTTGGATTTTTTGAAAGGATGGTTGATAGAATCCATCACGCATTCTTACCCCTTATCTGTTATATGATTGGCTCTTTTACAACTTTAACCATGTTGATGAAAAACTCGATTCTCGATCATATTAAAAAGGATTATATTCGTACGGCTAGGGCCAAGGGGCTTAGCGAAAAGGTCGTCTATCTCAAGCACGCTCTTAGAAATGCCTTAATTCCCGTTGTCACGGGCCTTGGAAGTTTTATCTCCGTCTTTTTTGCGGGAAGCCTCCTCATCGAAACCATCTTTCAACTGGATGGCATTGGGCTTCTTGGCTATCAATCGGTTCTCGAAAGAGATTATAATGTGCTGATGGGAAATATGTTTATCCAATCTTTTCTTATGCTTGTAGGAAATATCATAAGCGATTTTGCGTACATTGTCGTCGATCCAAGAATCGATTTTCAATAATTTGTCAGGATATCGATTGATGATAGAACGTCTCATTAAAAACGAAATATCACTTAAACGCTACCGAATATTTAAGCGCAATAAAATTGCCGTTTTCTCTCTCATCCTTTTTCTTCTTTTTAATTTCTTTAGCTTTACGGCAGAAATATGGGCCAATAATAAACCACTCATCATGTCCTATAGGGAAAAAATTTATTTTCCCGTTCTTTTTTCCTACCATCCTGAAGAATTTGGCATCAAAGATACCTTGATCGTAGATTATAGAAGTCTAAACTTTTCAGATCGAGATTGGTCTCTTTGGCCGATCATCAAATGGAACCCTTTTGAAAAAAATGAAATCGTGGAAAGCTACCCTTCTCCCCCCTCCGGGCACAATTTCTTTGGAACAGATGATCGTGGAAGGGATGTCTTTACGCGCCTACTTTATGGACTTCGCTATAGTATGATCTACGCTCTGCTCGTCTGGGCCTTTAGCTTTGCCTTGGGCACAATGGCCGGCGGTATTATGGGGTATTTTGGAGGAAGGATCGACTTTTGGGGCCAGCGAGCGGTTGAGGTTCTAACCTCCGTTCCCCAATTCTTTCTCCTCTTGATTATTATTTCCATCTTTCGCCCGAACCTCTTTTGGCTCATTCTCGTCTCTTGTCTCTTTGGTTGGATTTCCATCAGCTACTATTCGAGGGGAGAGTTTCTCAAAAATCGAAAGCGTGAATACGTAGAGGCTGCCAAATCCATTGGAGTGAAACGCTGGAAAATCATCACCTACCATATCTTACCCAACTCTCTCACCCCCCTCATCACCTTCACCCCCTTTGTCATCGCTACCAATATAACGGCCCTGGCCAGCCTCGATTACCTGGGATTTGGCCTAGAAATCCCCACTCCTAGCTGGGGAGAGCTTCTGGGGCAGGCCCAAAAAAACTTCACCATCGCCTGGTGGTTGGCCTTTTACCCCGCTCTGGCCCTCTTCCTCACCCTCACCATGCTCAATCTCGTAGGAGATGGGCTGCGGGACGCCATGGATCCTCATAAGACCTAAAAATAGAGCTTAAAAGTCTGTAAAAATTTTACACTTTGGGCGCAATACCTTGTTTTCACTCTCTTCCGTGCTAGGATGCGCCAAAATATGAAGACCTCATTTTTGGCCATATTGTCGCTTTTTGGCACCCTTTTATGCCCATTCCTATCGTTTTCTTCCGCCGGGTGGCCCACCTATTCTTGGCCCACTCGTTCTCTTGCGCAGGCAGGAATTGATGAAAATAAATTTTCAAAATTTTTGGACTATACCTTTCTCAAAGGAAAGTTTGGAACCCTAGAAGACTGTATTGCCGCTTCCAAGGAAGAAGAAAAAGATTTCCAAACCAACTCTCTCGTCGTCATTAAAGATGGTTATCTCGTCTATGAGCAATATGCCTGCGGTTATAAAAAACACCATAAGCACATCTTGTGGTCCGTTTCCAAAAGTATCATGGCGACTCTCGTTGGAATGGCCAAATTTGAAGATCGGATCGACATCACGAGATCCGTTTCTTCTTATGTGGAAGTTCCCCAGACCCAAACTTGGGAACAGATGAAAGTCGATGATTTGATGAGAATGAGTTCAGGCCTTGATTGGAGGGAAAAATACGAGGATAGTCCTACCGACAGCGATGTTATCAATACTCTCTACGGTTCAGGTTCAGACGATATCATCAAATATATTTTTAAGCGTCCCCTAAAGCACATTCCGGGCGAACGGTTTGACTACTCGACAGGAGATACGGAGCTTTTAACTCACGTCTTAAATACGGCCCTTGGCGGGCAAGAGGCCATCTTAGATTTTGCTCATGACAATCTTTTTGGCACTCTTGGCATTAGCGATTTTACTATAGAAAAGGATTCCAGTGGCCAACATTTTTATGGAGGAAGCCACTTTTATCTCACACCAAGAGATTTGGCCAAGATTGGACTCCTTAATAAACATCGAGGCCTTTGGGATGAAAAACGCCTTTACTCTACAGATTGGTATGATTATTTCACGACCGAAGCCCCATCCTGGTCCAAAAGCGACACAGAAGATCCCATTTATGGGGCCCTTTGGTGGCTGAATCGGGATACGGAGGAAAGAAATCGACCGTACCCGAGTGCTCCCGAAGACTCATTTTTTGCCGAAGGGCATTTTGGCCAAATCCTTGCGGTTATCCCCTCTCTTGATCTTATCGTCGTTCGCAATGGCTCGGACACGGAAAAAGAAATTGATATGGATAAATTTTTGGCCTTACTCATAAGGAGCTTGAGATGAAAGATCTTCGCTCCTTTTTATCTTTCTCCCTTCTTCGTTTCCCCTTGTTCTTCATTCTCTTTTTCTCCTCGGCACCTTCTTTTAGTGCCGACCCCTTAAAGCCGATAAAATTGGCCAAGATCGCTGCAAAATACTATGCCAAAGAGACGTGTTCATGTCTGTTTGTCACCGGGCAACAGGAAGAATTTTGTCGGGAGATATTGAAACAAAAGTCGGTCAAAATAAAATATTCTCTGGAAATCGATTACACCACCAAAACCGTTTCATCTTCTATTTTAACGATATTTCGCGCCAAGGCTCAGTGGCAAGACCTCCATCGCGGTTGCCGACTGCTCTAACGAAAACTCTCTATTGAGAAATCACATTCCCCCCCGATCCCGGAGAAGATTTTGCTTCGGATTTATGGGTTTCCCAAATGGATTCGTCACCCAGAAAGGGAGTCAACCACCCCTTACATTTCTCTAGGATGGAGTGCCCTCGAAAGAGGGGTTTGGCGTAGAGAGAGGAATTCTTCTTTCCTTTTGTCTTTTTGTAACCCCCCTCTGTAAGCATTTTTTCCATTTCATTGGAGAGCTTGGGCACACTTTTTATGCAACTCATAGCGTCGGGATGCTTTTTAAAAAAATCTTGTGCCTTCTTACAAAAGGGAAGTCTAACGGTATTATCGTCATGGTCGGTCTCTTGTATCTTCTCGATCACGCATTGACCGTTTTTTTGGCCAAAGAAAAAGATTCTTTCCCAAGCTCGACCTTTTTTATTGACACCTCTAATTTCAATTCTTTCGGTGGGATATCCCTGTCTGTGGGATACGACTTTGAGATTTTTTTTATCGGGAAGTTTTGCGGTGAGAACCTCTTTGAGAACAAGTTCCTCTTCGATCATCTGGCTTTTTTTCCTTCTCTTGAGTTTGGAAACATCCCGGGACTCTATCGTCGTTCGCCCTGTCTCTTGGTCGTAGGTCAACGTATGAGGTAAGTATCTGCCGTCGCTGTAGGTCTCGATAAACTCTGCGCACTTTGTGCGATCGATATCTTCAGCATGGCCAAGTGTTAAAAACGCACCAAAAGCAATGATCGATCCTGCCAATATCTTTTTCATAGGGTTCCCTCCCGGTTATGTCGGTAGTTATATTAACTCACGTTTTGGGATCGATTTCAAGTGATGCGATGGGGTATCGAACCATAAGATTGAAGGGGAAAAGTAGAGTAAAATGGACGGTTGGAGCGAGAGGGGCCGGAAATTTTCAACATTGCCCTTAAATTTTAACAATTTGTGAATAATTTTAAGCACTTGCCCTTTTTTATTTCATGGCTGTTCATGCCAAATATAGCAATGGGGAATAATCAGTTCTAAACGATTTCTAATCTTTTCCGGAGTCGATATGTCTAATTTGGCCATGGCCCCTAAAACAGTCGATACCTCACTGGATTGTCCATGTCCAATGGCAGTGGTTTCTAAAATAGAGGAGTTAAAAGCTATCCTCGCCTGACCAAAATGTTCATGATATTTATGAACATCGTTAGAAAAACGATTTGATAATTCCATTTCGATATAACTCGTTTGCATCAAGCATTTAATGATCGCACTATCCATTGCCGAAACCAAGCATCCTTCAACGGGCATAGATATCCTGATATTTCCTCCCATATTTTGAGGTTCAAAGTCGGGGGATAATCGAATCGCTTGGCGGAAACCGGAGTTTAACTCAATACTTAAAGTTTTATCCTCTTTTACAAGAACGATTTTATCGTAAGAAAATGAGTCATCTTGGCAGGTCCGCCTAAAGTTTGCTACACTTTTGAGGGGGATGGCTTCGTCTCCAAAAGAACTTATACTGGAAAAACCTATAACCATTGCAATTAAAAACTTCATTCTCATTTTTTCCTCCCGTTAAGGTATTTAAAATTCTGTCAAATTACAAGCTAATCCAACATCGATAGGTGATTGGTTCTCTTCTCGTTTTATCACAATATGAATTGCTCCACTCATATTGCTCTAGGTTTGGATTGGAATTATCATTTAGGGGAACGTAGAGTCTGACAACTTCAAAAAGTTTTCGAGCTGCTATCCCCTCAAAACTAATAAAACCCCCTTCGCCAAAGGCAACAAAAGGTTCGTTGTCATCTACGGGTAGGAAAATGGTAAAGGCATAGAGACCATCGTTATAGAGGTAGTTGTAAATTTCAAGAGGGGAAAAAGCCTCTCTTGTTCGGACAAAGCCCTCTCCTTTTCCAAAACCATCTTCAATCTGAAAACCATGCTGTACCAAGATATGTCTTAACTGGTAGGAGCCTTCAGACTCTTCTTGCCAAAGATGAGTCTGAATTTTTAATCTGCCATCCTCTATTTGAGCGGATTGGGCGAGAGCTAAATGGGATAGAAACGGAATCGAAAGGCACAAGGCCATAAAACAATATTTCATTGATTTCTCCTTTATGTCATCAAGTTAAGTTGATATCAAAGCGACCGGTCAACCCGTCGATTTGTTCGGTAAATATAACGATAAGCTTTCTCTTTTGTTCATCTGACATATTGGGATTTTGGAGCAAAAAATCTTGCTCGTTGAGTTCTTGAATCCACGGATTGTCCACAAGGTCGTCTCCATCAAAGTACATCTGAGTCACCAATTGGGGAAAACCCGTTGCCGAAACCAAAAAATGGATATGGGGCGGTCTGTACCAACCGCTTTGGAGGTCGGCAGGATAAAAGCCTGGAACGATGGTCTTAAATCGATAATTTCCATTGTGATCTGTCACGGTCCTCCCCCAGTACTGGAATGAGGGATCCAGAGTGCGCCGAATGAGTTCTCCCGTTTGGGGATGTAAAAAACTCTGGCTCTCGGCATCTCCTTTGTGGTTGTAGCGCCCGCTATGACCGGCCTGCCAAATGATAAGGGTGGCCCCCGAGATGGGATGGCAGTCGTGAGTGACTTGTCCCACGATATGGACGATTTGGCCTTCGGCCATTCCCCTTCTGCCCTGGACAAAGGTCAGGTCACTATCGTTTTCCGATACCGGATTTTCTAGAGTGCCGGGGTGGGGAAAAAATGGGCCCAAGGGTTGCTCGGCCGTAGCTTCCCCACAAATTTGGGCCAGGGAACGAGTCACGGGAAGAGCGGCTAAGGCCCCCAATCCCAGTCCAAAAAACTTTCTTCGTGGTAATGATATTTTCATAGTCTTCCTCCTATCACGCATCTCTCCTATCACGTCACTTTTCTATCACCTATTAAAAATTCGCCAATCGTGGAAAAAAAACGATTAAAGAGCATTGCGAACCTCTTGGATTAAATTTGTCATGGCGTCTAGGTGCAATAAAATTTTATCTTTTTGGCCATCTTCAAGACCAAATAACTGGTAAAAACTCACTCCTAGGGCCATAGTCAATTTAAAATATGGTCGGCACCCCGTGATGGCCCTGCCATTCTCCCACTCTCGATAGGTGGATACGGCAACCCCGGAAGCCCTAGCGACTTCTTCGGGAGACAATTTCTGCTTCATTCTCAATTTTTTCAACCTCTTACCAAATTCAATATCTATTTTTCCCTCTCCCTTCATATCTCTTATGCTATATTCTTCTTGATATTTATTAAAATTATTATTATATAGTTTTGGTATTATGAATTTTAATATCTATCCAACGTCTTGGGATCTGAGGTATTTTCAAGAGATCGCCCATACTGCTAATCTCTCGAGGGCAGCCGAACGGCTAGGGGTTGGGCAGCCCACATTAAGCCTTTCTCTCAAAAGGTTGGAGAATAATCTTGGGGCCAAACTCTTTTTGCGAAGAAATCGTGGCCTTACTCTAACTCCCGCTGGCCAAAGGCTATTGCAAGAATCCAATAGATTACTCTTCCATTGGGAGTCCATTGTATCCGAAATCAAAAAATCTAAGACCGAACTCGTGGGGCGCTATTCCCTGGGATGCCACCCCTCTATTGCCATTTGCGTTTTAAAAGACATTCTACGGGAGTTCTATGTTTCGTTTCCGGGCATTGAAATCCAACTGACTCATGGTCTTTCCCGTATTGTTTGTGAAGGCGTTATTTCGGGAACTATAGATTTTGGAATTGTTGTCAATCCGGTGAGACATCCCGATTTGGTTATTCATAAACTAGCTCGCGATGAAGTGGGTTTTTGGAAAATGCCCAATTCTCTAAAGGATGTTCTCATTTATCATCCCAGTTTAATTCAAACTCAATCCCTATTAAAAAAGATAAAAAATAAGATGTTCTTTAAAAGATCCATCGTCTCTGAAAACTTGGAAGTCATTGCCTCCCTATCAGGAACGGGGACAGGGATCGCCATTTTGCCGGGCCGAGTGGCCAAGGCCATTGCACCCCAATTAAAAAGAATGAAGAATACACCTATCTACCGGGATGAAATCACTCTCGTCCACAGGTTTGATATGCCTAAAACCCCCGGTTCAAAATGTATCGTTAATTTTATGAAATCTTCAATGTCTAAGGCAAGTGGGGCAGTTTAAGGGTCTATCCCGAAATCACCCTAGATAATTTCGACTTTTAAGGAGTTGGATGTCCCTGTAGCGAAGAGCTTTCCCCCACCTCTCGTAATGACGATGCGATCTTTGGACTTTAAGGAGTACTTTTTGCAGACGAGAGAGAGGAGAGTATCCCTGATATCGGCAGGGGCGAGACTGTCGTCGAGGGCGTGGACGAGGAGAGCATCGACCCCCCAGTAAAGGGACACCCGCCGGGCCGTTTCTATTTTATTTGTGATGGCCACGACCGGAGTCTGGGGGCGAAAAAGAGAGATTCGGTAGCACGACATACCCGATTCCGTAAGGGATAAAATTTTTTTCGCATGGATTTTTTCGGCCACCACGGAAGCGGCCACCATCACCGATTCGCCCACATTGACTAAAGAGATATTTCTAAGGAGGGGACGTTTCTTGGGTTCTTTTTCGGCTTCGAGAATAATGGCTTCCATCATTTTAACGGTCTCTAGGGGGTATTCCCCCGTCGCTGTTTCAGAGGAGAGCATGACCGCATCCGTTCCATCCCAAATGGCATTGGCCACATCGGACGATTCAGCCCGACTTGGCGACGGATTATATGTCATAGAGTCCAGCATTTGAGTGGCCGTGATGACCGGTTTGCGAAGTTCATTGCAGCGATTGATGATCTTTTTTTGAAATAAGGGAACGAGATGATTTCCAATTTCGACGCCGAGATCCCCCCGGGCCACCATCACCGCATCGCTGGCCCAAATAATATCGTCGAGATTATCGATGGCATGGGACTTTTCTATTTTGGCGACAATGGGGATGGTGCTGTGATGTTTGGCCAATAGGTCTCTCAGTTCAAGAATATCTTTTTTTTGCTGGACAAAGGAAAGGGCCAAATAATCACAGTCATTTTCGATGGCAAACAAAATGTCATCGTGATCCTTTGGGGTGAGGGCCTTGATATTGGGAGTGGAATGGGGGAGATTGATGCCCTTGCTTGACCCAAGAGAACCGGGGGTGATCACCTCAACTTTCCAAATGTCTTGGTTTTTCTCAAGGGCCTTAACGGCCATACGTCCATCATCGAATAGAATCGTGTCTCCTTTGCCGATTTTATCCGCAATACCCTTATAGGCTGTGGGAATAAAGTTGTGCTTAAATTCGGGGTGTTTGAGGGCCCGAGAGGAGGCCCCCAGGGCCCAGACATCCCCCTGTTTAAGGGCCAAGGGCTTTTTAAGGGCATCAACTCTGATTTTGGGGCCTTGAAGGTCGATGAGGATGGCCACTTCCTTTTTTGTCTTTTTTGACGCTTCCCTGATGTTTTGAATGGCCTCTAAATGCTCTTGGCGAGACCCATGACTCATGTTGATGCGTGCCACATCAAGGCCTGCTTCGATAAGGTTGACCAGGGCCCTAAGTGTGCAGGAAACGGGGCCAATGGTCGCAATGATTTTCGCCTTACGCATAGGTGTTACCTGTATAACCTTATGGATCGGACTTGAATAGTCGGAGCGAGAGGCGTCAAAAGGCCAAAATCGCTCCCTTTAATTTTAACAACTTGGCAATGAAATAAACAGCTTACCTTTTTTTGGCTTTGGCCGTTTCTCGCAATATCACGCAACGCTTCTCATTTTGGGTGGTACAAAGTGGTACGGGATTTCTTGGAGCAAAGTGATCTGATTTTAGTGGGGACCGAAGGCGGCACTTGCACCAGGGCCCGTCACTTCATTATGCAATCTTTTTGAGAGGTATCTTTTTTGTTAGAAGCTTTGATGATTTTTTCGAGGTTTCTTTAAAGCGGCTATCCCCCTCTATCCCATTGGGAAAGAGTATAGTCATAGGGTTAAGTCCTACCGCAAGACCTATTTTTGTGGCCTGTACATATCCAATGCTCTTTTTATTATTTTCATATAGTGATAGGTTGCTTTGAGATATGCCTGTTACTTCCTCTACTTCCTCAAGAGTGATTCCGTAATTTTTTCTTTTTGCTCTTATAATTTCACCAGGAGTCATTTTCCCTGGGAAAAAATCCTCTACCATTTTTAGAAAGTCATTTTTATTTTTATCCATATATCCTCCCCTATATTATTTTTTATAATCATGTTTTGGTGTAATTCTCTCAACTTCACAGACTTCGACTGTATTCTCATCTATAATTTGATAAATAATCCTACCTTCAATGCTGAAGCAAGAAGCTCGGTAACCAAACCATTCTCCATAAAGAGGGTGGTCACGCCACTCGGAACTATCTTCAATGTATTTTGGCCCATATAGCTCCATTTCCTTTGCCCATACCTTTAAAACTTTGCCATCCTCTTGTGAGAATAAACCTTTTTTAAAATCCCTTTTAAAGTTTTTTAAACAATTCCTTGTTCTTGTTATAACGGCCATTTTTACCTTTGAACCAACTCTAGGTTATATAAAAGTATAACATATCTAAATGTATAAGTCAAGTTAACGGTGGTACAAGAGCGTTTTTGCTCCGATCAAAGCTCAATGATTTCGATGGTTTATGGATTGAATGGTCGGAGCGAGAGGATTTGAACCTCCGACCCCCTGCTCCCAAAGCAGATGCGCTACCAGGCTGCGCTACGCTCCGACCTGAAAAGTTTTATATATCATGTTCTGTCTGGAGAAACCATAGACTCCATCGACTCGATGGATTCCAAAAAGCGTTTTGCTTGGCGGCAAGCCAGGCTCCGATGGGAGTTTTGGGCCTTCCATTCGGGGAGCTGTGCCAGGGTTTTCTCCCCATCTCCTTTGAGAGGAATGAAAACGGGATCGTAGCCAAAGCCGTGGGCCCCACTGTATTCCCGGGAGATATGCCCATCCAGCTTTCCTTCAAAAAAGAAGATTTCCTCAGGCGCCAGGTAAAAGCAAAGAATACACACGAAGAAGGCCTTACGATTATCTTTATTTTCCATTTCGTTCAGTAATTTTTGGGCCCTTTGGCGATCGGTGAATCCCTCCCCTCCAAACCTGGCGGAATGGATGCCGAGCTTTTCGGGCAAGGCCTCCACGACGATTCCGGAATCATCCGAAATCGCAGGATGCTTGAAGTGTTTGTAATAGGCGTGGGCCTTCTTAAACGCATTTTCTTCAAAGCTCTTTCCGTCTTCGATGACCTCTAGGGAAGAGGGAGGAGAAGAAATGTTGGCGATCGGGGCAAGAGAGGAGGAAAGTTCTGAGGCTTTGTGTGGATTTCCGGAAGCCAAGAGAAGGTCTCTAGCCACGAAGGGCCTCTTCTTGGGCCTTGAAAACTTCCTTGAGGGCCGATTTGGCACAATCCAAAAGGGCAGAAAGCTCTTCATCGCTAAAGGGGGCCCCTTCGGCGGTTCCTTGAATTTCGACGAATCGACCGCTATCCGTCATGACGATGTTCATATCGGTGTGACAGGAAGAGTCCTCTTCATAATTCAAATCGGCGATAACATTTCCCTTTCGATCGATCCCGACACTAAGGGCGGCGACTTTTTCCCTAAGGGGGTTTTTCATAGTGGCCTTATCCTTGAGCAATCGATCTACGGCCAATTTGAGGGCCACATAGGCCCCTGAAAGGGAAGCCGTCCTCGTGCCCCCATCGGCCACCAAAACATCACAGTCCAAGGTAATCGTTTTTTCTCCAAGGGATTTGAGATCGACCACGCTTCGCAAGGCCCTACCGATGAATCGT
The DNA here is from genome assembly GCA_026713835.1 of Bacteriovoracales bacterium. GTDB lineage: Bacteria > Bdellovibrionota > Bacteriovoracia > Bacteriovoracales > Bacteriovoracaceae > JAPONP01. Next base: position 12,880 of record JAPONP010000120.1, on the reverse strand, counting down.
TGAATCTCTTGCGTCCTTCCCGAAAGGGACTTTCTTTCCCTTTTTGAGCGAGTATGGGTTGAGCCGGGAAGCATATTGTATTCAGCCGTCACCCAGCCCTTGCCTTGGCCCTTGAGCCACGGGGGCAGCGTATTTTCCACAGTGGCCGTAATATGCACTTTTGTCCGGCCGAATTCCACGAGGACGCTCCCATGGGCGTAGGGATTGATATCTTTGGTCAACTTGATGGGACGTGGGTTTGTTCGCTTAATGAGATTCATGTATCATCCACCGCAATAAAGAATAGAGAAAAGAAACATCTTTTGGATTTTTAATATGATTCACCTACATTTACAAGAATGTGAGTCCACTCAGGAAGAGGTTTTAAAGCGAATATCAAAACGACACGACGAGCAAATCTTGATCTCGACGGAAAGGCAATCCTTGGGACGAGGGAGGAGAGGAAACCAATGGATTTTTTACCCCGGCTCCCTGGCCTTCTCTTTCACCCTAGAGGCCCCGTCTCCCATTCAATTGGCCTCTTTGGAGATAGGCCTTCTCTTTTGCCGATATGTGGATGAAAAAATCAAACTCAAATGGCCGAATGACCTTATGTTTGAGGGGAAAAAATGTGGTGGGATTCTTTGCCAACTCGCAGGCGATAGGGTGATCGTCGGCATGGGTCTCAATATCTTTCAAGAAACCGCTCGCATTTCTAGCAAAAACGACAACAGCGGCTTTGGGCCGGGTTGGCTGCCTTGGAAAGAAGAGGGTCTTCAAAAGAATTGGCCTCTTAGATTTTACCGCTTTGTCTTGAAGAGTCGTCTTCATTCTTCATCCATTTTGGCCGAGTTTCCCCAATACTGCGATCACATGGGTCGATCGGTTTCCATCCATAGTGGAGAAAACGAAAAAGGTGAGGGCGTTATCGAAGGAATTTTTCAAGGCATCGGCCCAAATGGAGAGGGCGTTATTGCCTCTGATCCCGGAAAAGAGCCGCATCGGGTACTCAGTGGATCGCTATTTTATAACTGAGTCTTTGATGTCCTGAACTTCTTTTTTGATGATATTTTCCGCAAGATCGGGAACGATTTCCCAGGCAATTCTCTCAATGGTTTCTTTACAATGCTTTCGGATATTTTGCTCGATAATTGGAAGCATTTTTTCCATAATTTTATCGATATCTTCTTGAGGAAGGGTCTCATTGTGACTTTTCATTTTTACTTTCGTTTTCGTTTTCTTTTTGGGGTATTCAAGGTCTTTTAGAGAGGGAGATTTTAAGGAGTCCGAACCGATTTTTGTTTCGGTGGATTCATTTAACTCATCTTGTTTTTTGGGGTCGCCCAAAAGTGTGGTTAAATCGTGATTCCTGTTGTTTTTAACCTCGTTTAAAATGTCGTCAGGAATTTGGATGCGATCCTCTTCGTCTGTTACGTCTTCCGGCTTATTGATGGTCGTTTTCGTCAAATCAGTTTCTTTGGGGACGAGTTTTTCTGATGAGATGTAGAGATCGAGATTGAGTTTATCCGGGTTTTTTGAATCTTGAGGAAGAGCGTCGCGATCTTGCACCAAAGGGCGATCTCCAATAGGAGGTGGTATATTTGGCTTCGATTCGGCCCTTACGGCATCCTCACCACCTTGAATCATCGGAGGAATCTCCATGGACCAATCTTGAAGTTCCCTTCTCAATTCTTCTTCGTTTGGGGAAGGAGAAGGAATACGATGAACTCCCTTTTTCATTTCCCAATCCTCAATATCCTTCATTTTGGTATCGAGATCGGGTAAAGGGGCCAAGGTTTCAGGGCCCTCTTCTTTTTTGTCTTTGGAGACGGGCTTTTTGGAAGGAGAGACACCCATGATCTTCTTGCAAACTGCGATCAATTTTTGACTTTCAAACGGTCTTTCTACTTTGGCCTTGACACCGGCATTTTTGAGTCGATCTTCATCCACATCATCGGAATCGGAAAAGAGCATGACGATATGGACATCGGGAAATGTTTCGTGGATTTGTTTGGCCAAATCGTATCCATCAGTTTCTTTTGAAAGATCGAAGTCTAAAAAAATGAGGTCGTAGCGGCTCTCTTTTAATTTTTGAAGGGCCTCTTCCATATCGAAAGCGACGTCCAGTTCAAAGGGGCCGTCCATGAAGGTATAGGCCATGATCTTGTGGACTACCGGAGCGTCATTGGCCAATAAAATGCGATGTGCCATCCCCATCATTTTATCCATTTTGAGGTGGTTGTGGAACCCTTTTTCAGATATGGATGCCGTTACCCAATAATTTCAATCAACTTTTCTCTAGTTGATTTCTTCACCAAGGACGGCGAATTTGTATTCTTTAAATTCGGCTTCGGCGGCAGTGTAGAGAATTTTTCTGATGAAATGGTAGCCAACGGATTTATCGATGACCAAGTTGACCTTTCCGCGAAAATCCTTCTCTTCTCCAACATTTTTCTTAACTAATTCGATGGTTCTTTTCTTTTCGACCAATTTATCGAAAAGAGCTATGATCCTACGTCCTCCATGATCGGTCATATTTTTAGAGTCGATTTTTTCGATGACCAATTCATCATCGACCCAAATTTTTTCAGGAGAAACTTGAATGACAATTCCCGGAGTGTTGTTGTTTTTTGATTCGGAATTAGGCAGCTTGATTCCTTTGGGAACATTGAGAAGAACACCCGAACTATTATAGCTTTTGAGAAGAAAAACCAAAATGATAACGAGGATATCGAGAAGGGATGTTATATCGATATCTAAGACCCCTTTTTTTGATCTTTTCTTTCTGTGGCGAATGGATCTTTTTTTTCTCATTTTATCTTATTTTATTAGCTTAGCTCAATATATTGCCAAAAATGATTTTGGCAAAAAGAGAATCGGCCTTCCGATCGATGCCGTTTTCGTCTTTATAAAAGATGTCTTCATCGGTATCTCGTAATGTTCTGATGGTATCCATGATTTTGACTAATGTTTCGTAATCGAGATCGATCTTTGGTTCCAGGATGGCCGTTTCCTCTCTTGTATTCCTCTTTTTAAGGGAGATGAGGTATTCTTTAAGAGTTAAAAGATCGTATTGGCCGTCCCCCATTTTATCAAAGGATCGGCGAACTTGGCTGGGAATCCCGGTCGAAACCAGTATCTTGTTTTTTTGAATGGTGATCGTCAGGGCCAGTGGAGGTTTTTTATTCTTGGGAGGAGGAGCAGAGGAAATGATGGGAGCATCGCTTGAAATCTCAAACAAATTGAGAAAGGATGCAGACATTAGAAGAAAGAAAATAAAAATGAAAACCGAATCCAATATGGGGATGAGATTTAATTTTTCCCCATGTTGGTTTCGAGTTCGTCTTCCGCTTGGGGATCTAAGCATCAATCTTCCTTGTTCTTTGCTCCGAGAAGATCTAAGAGTTTCACACTAAATTCATCTATCTCGCTAATAATTTTTTCGGCTTTGCTGGAAAGAAAGGTATGCAAAATCATAACCAAGATAGCGACTCCAAGTCCAAAGGCGGTGGTGTTCATCGCTGTGGCGATTCCGGAGGATAAAAGGGCCGCCTTTTCTGAAGGATCCGCAGCACTGACTGCGCTAAAAGATGAAATAAGACCTTGAATGGTTCCAAGAAGCCCAAAAAGAGTTGAGATATTGGCCACCAATTGTAAATAATTGAGGCGAAGTTCGACCTTTGGTATCACTTCTAGGGCCGTGGCATCGATAGCGTTTTGAATCTGTTCGCTTCCATGACTGGCCCTTTTAAGGCCGCTTTTAAGAACCTTTGGGAGGAACGCAAGGGAATTAGAGCAAACTCTAATGGCCCCCTGAATGTCGTTGGAAAGAACATTTCTTTGCAATTCGTTCATAAAGCTAGGCCCATCCGTATCATAGGATCTCAATTTAAAAAATCTCTCCAAGGCTACGGCTAAGCCGAAGGCTAAAGTGATCATGATGATCCACATGAAGACACCGCCACCTTGAAAAAATTGGGCAATGGTCTGAGTTATCGATTCTACTGTACTCGGTTTGGTGAGTATTTCTTCCATAAATGAACTCCTCATTTGTCTCTATCTTTTTTTATTTTACAGATTTAGAGCGGGGGGGGGGTAAAAGCTGCACATTTTTCCCATAAAGTCGGAGACGAAAAAGGGCAGGTCTATTTGTGGATTTCTTTTTAGAAGACCGATAAGGTCAGGAATAGTTTTGGGGGTAGAGATTCCTTTCAATCCCCTCGATAAAGATATGAATGAGTTTGATATGGATCTCTTGAATACGATCGGTGATCCGATGGGGGACGATGATGGGGATATCAACCAAATCCTTTAGTTTTCCTCCGTCTTTTCCCAAAAGGCCCACGGACGTGATTTTCAATTCTTTGGCCTTCTCGGCAGCTGAAACCACGTTGGGAGAGTTTCCGCTGGTGGAGATGGCCAAAAGAACATCCCCTTCTTTTCCCAAGGCCTCCAGTTGACGGGAAAAGATAAACTCAAACCCATAATCATTACCCACACAACTTATATGCCCGGCCTCTCCCATATTGACGGCTGCAATGGGAGGGCGGTCTTTGCGGTAACGGCCGGTCAATTCCTGGGTAAAGTGGAGAGAGTCGCACATGGAGCCGCCATTTCCACAGGCAAAGATTTTACGGTCAAGGTTAAGGGCCTTCACCATGGTAGCTATGCTACGGTCGAGTCCGGACAAAAGATTCCGGTCGGCGATGACGAGAGCGAGAAGCTCCTGGGCATCGAGAAGAGACTTTTTGGTAAAGTTCATCAAGGCTAAATGAGTTCGTTCAGGGATGCCTGAATTTCCGTTTTGGGCTGGTTGCCCACCAACGTCTTTTTGGCCTGCCCCTCTTTGAAAAAAATGAGGGTGGGGATGCCGCGGATGCCGTATTGCTGGGCCAAGTCCCCATTTTCATCCACGTTGACCTTGACGATTTTAGCCTTTTCCCCCATCTCCTCGCTGATTTCTTCGAGGATGGGGGACAGGGCTTTACAGGGGCCACACCACTCGGCCCAAAAATCCACGAGAACGGGCCTTTCCGACTTTAAAACTTCCTTATCAAAATGATCCATACCGATTGACTGAACTGCCATGATGACCCCCGTCCTTTAAAGTTCCCTAAGCTGGTTGCGCTGGGGAATATAGCGAAACTTTAATAAACCCGTCAATAAATAAATTTTATTTTGACTGGTCACTCTATCATAAATTGCCTATACTGGGGAAACTATGGATCGAAAATACATCTTAAAGTCCTCCCTCAATACGGCCCGCTTGTCTCGAACTTTGGCCAAAGCGATCGATCTTTTCCTGGCCCTTATCATCACTATCTTGGCCTACCCCATCGGGGTCGTTTTGGCCGTGGCCTATTTGGGGGTTTCCGACTGTATTCAGGGAGGGCAATCCGTAGGAAAAAGGTTTTTGGGCTTTCGGGTTATTTCTCTTAAAGATGGGCTTCCCTGTAGCTTGAGACAATCCGTTTACCGCAATCTCCCCTTCACCATTCCCCTTTTCTTTGCCATCATCCCCTTTTGGGGGGGGATGTTTTGTCTGCTCCTCTTGATCCCCCTCTGTGCCCTGGAGTTCTACCTCATCTTCACTCTTGACTCAGGGCATCGTCTCGGAGATGTCATCGCCGACACCACGGTCATTGGCAACGATCCTCAAGGGGCGGGCCAGGAAAAACTCAGGCAATCTTGGTTCCGGGATAAGAGTAAGGAGGACGGGCTTCGTCTTCTCAAGAGTGCTTAGGATAGGCTCTTAATACTATTCACAGTGAAAATCGTATTGTTCAAAGTGATAGTTGTTTTCGGCCCGTATGATAATATCCTTCTTGTATTGTTTTTCAATCAATTCGATGATGTCGATATCGTCGGAGCATAGTCTGGCACTCACTTCCGGGTGAGCGTAGAGAAAGATCTTTTGAATTGAACTCGTCTTGGCCATCTTGCCGACTTTTCTTACGATTTCGTAGCAAATGGTGATGACGGATTTGACTTTTCCCGTCCCTTCACAATAGGAGCAAGGAGCGCACATGGTACGGGTTAAGGTGTCCCTCGTTCTCTTTCGTGTCATTTCCACAAGGCCAAATTCGGAGATGGGGAGGACATTGGTTTTGGCCCGATCCTTTTTGAGAGCTTCCAAAAGTGAAGAGTACACTTTTTGGCGATGATCTTCATGCTCCATATCAATAAAATCGATAATGATGATACCGCCACAATTGCGAAGTCTTAGTTGATAGACGATTTCCTTAACGGCTTCAAGATTGGTTTTTAAAATAGTTTCTTCAAAAGTTTTCTTCCCTACGAATTTGCCCGTATTCACATCAATAGAAACCAAGGCTTCCGTTTGATCGATAATGATATAGCCACCGGATTTCAAAAAAACTTTGTTGGAGAGGGCGCGCTCAATTTCGAGATCGATATCAAAATGTTCAAAGATCGGTAATTGATTTTGGAAGCGTATGATCTCAGGTGATATATTGGGAAGGTACTTGGCTATAAATTTTTCGACGATTTTAAAGGCGGCATCGTCATCCACATAGATCTGATCGACACTATCATCGGTGAGATCCCTTAAAGCTCGCTCCACAAAAGAAAGGTCTTTATGGATTATTTGACGAGGTTTGGCGTTGGCCATTTTTTCTTGAATCTCTTTCCAAATATGGCTTAGCATTTCGTGATCCGATTTGAGGGCCTTTGACGTTTGTCCTTCCGCCATGGTTCGGGCGATAAGACCTTCCTTCTCTTTGCGCTCATCTTCTAAAATTTTTCTTAACCGTTCCCTCTCCTCATCATCTTCGATGCGACGACTGACTCCCACATGGTTGATGAGAGGCATGAGGACGATATAGCATCCGGGGAGGCTGATATAGCGTGTGACCTTGGGCCCTTTTGTGGAGATGGGCTCCTTGGAAACCTGAACCAAGATCACATCCCCCTCTCGAAGTAGGTTTTCAATCTTAATATCGGAATGAAATTGCATATGGACACTTTTTCTAAATGTGGAAAATTCGTCGGGGATGATCTCGCCTTGGCCTTTATCGTCATCGTCATCGTCATTGGCATCGGCACTGAGTTTTTGAATGTGCTGATCCCTCATGGCCCTTTGCTCTTCCAGGGATGGGATATAGGCATCGTCAACGTATAAAAAAGCGGCTTTTTTGTGGCCGATATCGATAAAGGCGCTTTGGATGCCGGGAAGAACCCTTATCACTTTTCCCGTGTAGATATTGCCGACGATCGGGTGGTTATCATCGTTTAAAGTTTCTCTCGTGACGAGATAGTCTAGGATTTCTCCATTTTCTAAAAGAGCGATTCGTATTTCGTTAAAAGTTTTGTTGATTAAAAGTTTTTTAGACATTTGGATTCCATCGATTGAGGGCCTTTTTAAACAAGGAGCCCTGCGATGGAGGCCGTCATCAGGCAGGCCAACGTTCCGGCAATAAGGGATTTGACTCCAAGTCTAGCGAGATCGTTGCGGCGGTCGGGAGCAATCGTCCCAATACCTCCTATTTGAATGGCGATGGACGAAAAATTGGAAAACCCACAAAGAGCATAAGTGGCGATAGTGATACTTCGGGGAGAGAGGGAATCCAATTTGGTTTGCAAATCCATATAGGCCACAAATTCGTTGATAACCAATTTTTTTCCCAAAAGGGAGCCGATTTCTTGGGCCTCATTCCAGGGGATTCCGATTAAAAATGAAATGGGAGAGAGGACGTAACCCATGATGAGTTCGATGCTCAGACCGGGGTAGGAGAAAAGAGAGCCTGCGTACGAGAGTATGCTGTTAAGCATGGCAATGAGGGCGATAAAGGCTAAAAGCATGGCCCCCACGTTGAGGGCCAATTTAAGACCTTCTATGGCTCCCGTGGTGGCTGCATCAATGACATTGATCGTGGTTTTTTCAAAGGGGGCCTTGGTGGTATCGATCGTTTGCGGCCTTTCGGTTTCCGGGATCATGATTTTAGCACAAACCAAAGCGGCCGGGGCACTCATGACCGAAGCGGCCAGGAGGTGACCCGCATCAATCCCAAGCCCCACATAGGCGGCCATGACCCCTCCGGCTACCGTGGCCATTCCTCCGCTCATCAAGGCCATCAATTCGGAATAAGTCATTTTGTTCACATAGGGTTTGATGCAGAGGGGGGCCTCCGTTTGTCCGACAAAGATATTGGCCGCCGTGGCCAAGGATTCGGCCCCCGACGTTCCCATGAGCTTGACCATACATCTGGCAAAAAATCCCACGAGGATTTGCATGATACCAAGGTGGTATAAAACGCTCATAAGAGAACTAAAGAAAACGATGGTCGGTAAAACCATGGTGGCAAAGATAAAACCCATTTTTTGGTTGTCCGTAAGGGGGCCAAAGATAAAGCGGGAACCCTCATTGGTGAAGTCCAAAATGGCCATAAAAAAGTTTTTAGCCCCTTCAAAAACGGCGGCCCCAAAATCCGTCTTGAGGATGATTAAACCAAATACCGATTGAAGGAGAACTCCTACGATCACCAATCTCCAATTGATATTTTTTCGAGAGGAGCTTAAACCGTAAGCCACGGCCACCATAAAGACAAGGCCAATGAGAGAGATCATTTTTTCCATCGGGACTCCTTAAAAATGGGATCAGGAGGTAACGCTAGAGGACAGATGTAGCATCATCGAAGGTCAATTGACAACCTTCGTAAGGGCTTTGCCACTGTGCCATGGCACGATATTTCCAGATGGAAGCTGAAACGGATTTCATGTCGAAATCGACCTCGACGCCGATAAAACGCCTTGAATTGATCTGGCTTCTTAAGAGTCCATGGCAAAACTCTTTTGATCGTTCCATGACAAAAACGCAGGAACACATCTCTTTTGCGGCAAATCTCGAGCCGATTTTGGCCATATCTTGGAGCTTACAAGAGGAAAGCAAGAGGACGAGGAGGGGAAGGCAGCGAAGAGGGGATGCAAGCTTACGAATGGTTTTCACTGAAGACTCTCCATGAGCAATTCCCACATTTTATTGGCGTCGATTTCTTTTTTGGTATCGAAGGCATTTCTAACGACCACGAGATCAAGGGAAGGGACAACGGCGAGTATTTGGCCAAAAAGACCTTTGGCCAAAAAAGCGTCTTGAGGGAGGGCGGGATGGGGGCGTCTTTTTCCCTCCGTCTCCAGGTTGAGCCACCACTGGGCACCGTAAACGGGGAGTTTTTCCGGGTTGCTTTTTTTCCATGCGGGGGCCACGGAAGTAAAATAATCGTGCCAATCTTGGGCGTAGAGACGCTTATTTCCCCATAGCCCCCGATGCCTTGCGAGGAGTCCGATTTTGGCCAAATCTCTGGGTTTGAGATAGATGTGGCTTCCTCCATAGAAATGCCCGCTTGGACCCCTTTCCATGGTGAATTCCTCGATGCCGAGGGGGGCAAAGAGTTTATCGTGGGAAAACTGTAAAAGGGCCTTTTCTCCTCCTAAAGCCTGGTTGAGGGCATGGGTGAGGAGTGTGGAATCTCCCGTGGAGTAGCGAAAGAGGTTTCCCGAAGCCTCTGCCGGAGGGGACTTGAAAAGGTATGAGATGATATTTTTGGCCCCCTTGCCGTAGAGGAAGTGAACGAGGCTGTTCTTATGGAGTTTCTTTTGGTGAATTTCGTCCCATTTGATGCCGGAACTCATCCTTATCAAATCATCGACTTTCATTTTTTCCCAGATTTCCTTTTGGGGTACCTCAACATAGGAAGAAATGGGTCTGGTGACATGGAAACGGTTTTCAAATTGGGCTATCCCGGCGAGGGTGGCCATAATACTTTTAGAAATGGAGAGGAGAAATTGCTTGTGATTCGGAGTATAACCGCAGACGTACTTCTCATAGATGAGACAAGAATCCTTGATGATGACCAAGGCATTGGTCTGGAAATCCTTGTCTTTTTTTTGAGAGGCGGCTTCACAGTCTTGTGGGGTTTCAAATTTCCCTTTGAGAAAAACGTAGTCCAAAAATCGGGCGAACTTGGCTTCATCAATTCCGGCTTCGGACAAAGAGCGGGTACGCCAAGCCTCCGTGGGCCAATGGTCGGATGAAAATGACGGGCCCAAAGGGGCGATGAGGAGGGAAAGGATGAGTGGGTAGAGAAAACTCATACCAAAACTCTATAGGAAAAAGACTAGAGGAGTCAACCCAATTTTTCTCTCGGCATAAAATGCGTGTTGTTGACGGAAAAAGTTGGATATTTTGACCGGCAGGCAACCGTTTTGAGGGGGCCCGGGGCCGCTTGCACCCTCTTATATAGGGGGTTGGGGCATTTTAAAAAAAAGACGCCCCACCCTCTCGGCGAGCTTGTCATAGATGAGATAGGCACAGGGGATGAAGAAGAGGGTGACCACGGTGGAAAACATAAGTCCCCAGGCGAAGCTCAAGGCCATGGGTTTGAGGAAGGGGTCTCCTCCTCCGTGGGCGATGGGCAGGAGGCTGGCCACGGTGGTAAAGGAAGTCAAAATGATGGGGCGAAACCTGGATTTTGCGGCTTCGAGGATGGCGGGGATGACCTCTTTGCCGGACTCTCTTCTCTTGTTGATGAAGTTGACCAGCACGATGGAGTCGTTCACAACGACCCCCACGAGCCCGATCACACCCATCATGGCCATAAAACCCAAGGCCATCCCAAACATTTTGAAGGTGATGATGACCCCGATGAGCCCCAGGGGAATGGCCGAAAGAATGACGATGGGTTGACCTAGGCTACTGAAGATGGCCACCAAAACAAAAAAGATCGCTCCGAGGGCAATGATGGCAGCTTTGGCCAGCCTCAACATACTTTCCACCGTGTCCTTGTTTTCTCCTCCCATCGTAAAGCCTAGTCCCGGGTATCCCTTGACCATTTTTTCGATCTGGGGTCGAATTTTTTTGGCGATCGCCACCGGCGTCGTTTTCCCTTTATCGATATTTCCCGTAACGGAGATGGTGCGTTTTCGATCGAGCCTTCTGATGATAAAGGAGCCGACCTCCTTTTCAATTTTGGCCAAGCGGGAAAGTTGAATCCTTTGCCCCCGGTTGTTGAGAATGTAGAGGTCTTTTAAGATATCAATCTTTGAGCGGGAAAATTCATCCAATCGAAGGATGACTTCGATATCTTCACCGGATTCTCTAATTTGGGTGACCGAATCGCCGGAATAAACCCGCCTAACGGCTGTGGCCACTTGAGCTGTGCTGAGCCCGAGCCTTTTGACCTCTTCTTCATCCACATCGATAATGAGTTGGGTCTTGCCGTCTTCAAAGTCTGTGGAGGCATTCACGACACCCTCGGTTTGATTCAACAAATTCTCAATCTCTTTCGATGCCTTTTTTAAATCTTTTAAGGAATCGGATTTCAATTGAATCTCGATGGGGCTGCCCCGCGGGGGACCGCCTTTGAGTTTGTCGATTTCCACTTCGTAACCCGGCACGAGGTTTTTGATTTGTTCGTTGACTTTAGCAATGATTTCATCCGTTGATCTCTTTCTTTCGGTCGGTTCCGTGAGGTAAAGGATAAAGGAACTGTAATGGCCTCCCGTTCTTTTGGCCGATCTCATTCTTATTTGTGACCCCACGATACCCCGAATGGCCCTCAACTCATCTTTTTTAAGGGTTTGATCTAGGGCTTCCTCAATTTTGATGACGACTTTTTCGGTTTGGGCCAAAGGGGTTCCGACTTTTCCGGTGATATTGATAGTCACCTCTTTGGAATCATCACCCGGAAAAAGTTCAAAGCGCATGGACTTGGCTAAAGCCAAGGAAGCGATCAGTACTCCGATAAAGGTTATCGAAGTGATGATATAGCGTTTGAGACAAAAGCGAAGGGCCTTTTCATAGACTTGGCGAAGGGGATCGTACCACCGGCGTTTGCTCTTGGTTTTTTTATGGGTTCCGGCAAAGTCGGCCAGATGGGAGGGAAGGATGAAAAAACACTCCAGCCAACTGGCGATAAGGCAAATGATGACGACGGCGGGAACGGGCCAGAGAAACTTTCCCATAATCCCCCCCATAAAAAAGATGGAGCCGAAGGCCAATATGGTGGTCAATATGGTGGCCGTAACGGGTTGGATCGTTTCATAAGCGGCTGTGACGGCTGCTTGCTTTGGGGGCATACCGTTTTCAATATGTTGATAAAAATGTTCTGAAACGATAATGGCATCATCTACGAGCATTCCCAAGACGAGGATGAGCCCAAACATGGAAATCAGATTGAACGAAACCCCGATTGATTCCATGAGCGCAAAAGCCGTTAAAAAGGCGATGGGGGCCCCAAGGGCCGTGATGATCGAAACTCTAAGGTTGAGAAAGAAAAGCAAAACCAAGATGACGAGACAAAAACCGAAAAGTCCGTTGGAGGTTAAAATTCCAAGTCGCCTCTTAACGTAAAAGGCGAGTTCATTCACGATGGTATAATCGATTCCTCGGTCTTTTGAAAAAAAATCCTTGAGGGTGTCTTTGACCTTTTCGGTGGTTTCGATGACATCGGCTGAAAACTTTTTTTTCACATTGAGATAGATGGCATTTTCTCTTTGGGCCCGATGAAGGATGGAGCTAGAGCTTAGAACTCTTGAAACCTCTCCGATTTGAGTGATCTTAACATTGGCTCCGGTGTTATTGGATCGAACGACGACATTTTTGATATCGTCGATATTTTCAAATTCGCCTTTCGTTCTGATAAGAAATTCTGCGCTCTCCGTTTCTAGCTTCCCTCCCGAAAGATTCATATTTCGCCCTTTGATGGCTTGGGCCACTTCATCGACTGTAACCTGATAGTGATTTAGTTTTTTGGGAAAGATCTCCACCACGATTTCCTCTTTCCGATATCCCGAAAGGTCAACTTTGGCCACGCCGGAGATGAGTTCAATTTGATCTCTCAAATCTTTGGCGACCTTTCTTCTTTCGATCTCATTTTTTCCCATA
>JAPONP010000119.1 GCA_026713835.1 Bacteriovoracales bacterium | reverse complement strand
GCCAGTCCCGCATAGATTCCCAAAATCTTGACGGAGGGAAGGGCCCAGGGAAGACCTTTTTTCCAAAAGAGGAGGGCCACGAGCAAGGAGACCGCCCAATGGCCCATGCAAAAGGGGCACATGGAGCTTAGAAAAAAGAGGCTGTAGAGAAATAAGATCAGGCATCCGGCCACATTGACCCAGGCCAAGATATGATTCGATTGTTCCCAACGGGCATTGGGAAATACGCAGGAGGCGATGAGGTTTATATAAAAGAGGAGTCCAAGGCCTGCGATCGGCATCCCCAGGATATTGGAAAGGGGAGAAAGGGTGGCGGCATCGCAATTAAAAAAGCTATTGATATCACAAGCCGAAGATCCCATAAGGTCTTGGGGAAAGTTGACATCCATATAATGGCCCACGAGATAGAGGGTGATGCCCATTCCGATGATCGAAAGGGTGAGGAGCAAAAAATACCGACCGTTAATTCCATCCGTCGTGAGGGAGCGTTGGTTTCCTTCCATTTTTCGTTCTCCAATATATAAAGGTCTTCCTATTGGGCCATTGTAACCCATTTCGTAGGGATGGGAAAGAAAGAGGAAGAGTGGTTTTGGGATAGGCCCTTAGAGATCGTAACTGCTCGCACCTCTAGCAAAAACTGTAATAAAGGCAAGGTAACTGTTCTCCACCCGGATAAGATTGCCGAGGGGGGGAGCAGTTACTAGAGATCTGCCATAAGATCTTGAAAGGGAGCGGGAGGTGGGACCTCAAACTCTCTATACTTTTGGGTCACGGGATGACGTAAGCCTAGCTTTTGGGCATGGAGCAAGGGAAAAGGGTAATCGGCGAGAGCGGCCCTTACCCTCTCGGAGAAAAAGGATCGCTGTTGGGCCCTATTGGCGTACAAGGGGTCACAGAGAATGGGGATCCTAAGCCTTTCGCTTAGATGGACTCGGATCTGATGGGTTCGTCCCGTTTCAAGTTTGAGTTCCACAAGTTGAAAGCAAGGGCCGAGACGTAAAATTTGATAGTGGGTGACGGCCCTTTTTCCCCTTTGGACAAAAGAAGACATTTTGAGGCGATTTTTGGGATGGCGATTGATAAGGGTTTCTATGGTTCCCACGGGAGGGATTTTCTTCCCCGGCTGGGCGAGGGCCACATAGGTTCGTTCGATGTCGTGAGCGGCAAATCGTTCGATAAGTTTTTCATGGGCCCTTTGGGTTTTGGCCGCCACCATGACTCCACTGGTTCCCTTATCGAGTCGATGAACGATTCCGGGTCTTTGAACTCCACCGATTCCACTCAAATGGGGGCAATGGAAAAGCAAGGCATTGAGCAAGGTTCCCGTTCGATTTCCGGGGGCCGGATGAACCACCATTCCGGGGGGTTTATTGATAAAGATCAAATGGTCATCTTCTTCAAGGATATCCAAAGGGATCTTTTCCGGGGTGAGATCGGTGGGGATCGGAGGAGGGAGGTTGATCCAAATAGTCGTGCCCTCTTTTGGCATCTGGGTCATTTTGATCGGGGAGGATGGCATTGCCGTGATCTCTCCATTATCGAAAAGACGCTTGATCGTCATTCGAGAGAGTTTGGTCTTATGGGCCAGGAAATGATCGAGACGGCGAAAATGTTGTAAATCCGCATCGGCGATGTGGATTTCGATTTGTTTCTCTCGTCCTTCTTGCTCTTCTCGTTCTTCGGGTTGCACTACCTCTTTTTTAGTCTTTTTGTATAGGAATTGGCCACATAATCCGGATTCAATTGTAATGTTTTGGCGTATTGGTACACAAAACCTCTGATATAAACGAGGGCCGGTAAATTATCAAAATCTTCATTTTCGATATTTCTTATATAGGTTTTGGAAATCTTTGTGATGTCGCTCATGCGACCGATATCCACTCCCTTGTATTCGCGAATCGTTTTCAAAAACTCTCCCGTAAATTCCTCACAAGATTCGATCTGCTCTTCCAGTTGAGGATCGACAGTGTAATCAAGGGCAAAGCGATTCACGGCCGCTATTTTTGAAACCTCGGCTTCTTTGTGAATGGCAGAGAAATCCTCATCGCTAACATTTTTTAAAAAAACGGGCTTTTCCAAATCGGGAAAGGGCTCGATCTTTTTAGATTTACCTCGAAAAGAAGTTATTTTCTTACCGCTAAATCCCCTAGCCTTGTCATAAGCCGAACGCTTACTCGGATCCCCTAAAATGGAATAGGCTTCCTCTAGGGCCAATAAAATATCTTCACATTCGCCCTTCGTCATCACGGAATAAAGAGCGATACTGTCTTGCGAATAAGTATTTTTTGAACGATGATACGCCTTGCTGATTTCTTCTTGAGTGCTATCAAAAGGAATCTCAAGAATATCGTAATAGTTTTGGTACTCAACTCTCTTTTCTAAAGGATGACCCATTACCTACTCCTCTTCATCTAAAAGGCGATTGACTATTCGGTCAAAATTGTTCACAAGTTTACAGTTAGGAAACTCCATAATGAGAGGTTTTTTCTTTTTTACACTTTGCCAAACCGCCGAATCGTAATCGAGATAACCAACATAATCAATCTGGACTCCAAAGTATTTTTTACAGATACTTTTCATTGAAAAACCTATATCTATGTCCGATTGAGTTCTCACCTGATTGACAACGAGTTTAGGGCGAAGGTTTTCCAGTTCAAACTTGAGTTTGGTTCCCAAGGAAGGATTGAGATCGATGGCCTTGTCCACGAGTTGAGAAGGGGTAATATCTGCGCCCATCTTATCATTGATGACTTTGCTAACCAGGGGTCTTATGTCTAGGAATTCTTCGCTATGGGTGAGCTTGCGATGATGGATAGATTTGATAAATCGGTAGGTGTTTTCAATAGAGGTCGGCTCAGGCAAAACCACGAGGATGCCCTTATGGGCCATAATAAAAAAATCCAGAGTATTCAAAGCCGTTCCGGCCCCAAGATCGAAGATGATATAGTCGGCGTCGATTTGGCCCAATTTTCTCATCAACTTTCCCTTTTGAATACGCCTGAGGTTGGCAATCCCAACACTGTCCTGAGCGCCCGAAATCAAACCTAGATTTTTGATGGGAGTGGGAGCGATCAGACTTTCGAGAGATTTGACCTTCTTGTTCACATAATCGGAGAGGGTTTGATCCGGAATGGGAACTCCCAGACAGGTATGGAGATTGGCCCCCCCCAAATCCAAATCAATGCTCACCACCTTATTCCCCAAGAGGGCCAAAAAGATGGAGACATTGGCTGCAAAAAGACTCTTGCCGACTCCACCCTTCCCGCCTCCGATGGCCCATATTTGTTGGGAACCCGTTCTCGGTACGGTTTTTGTAAAGCCTTCCAATTGGCTGACCAAGTTAGTCATCGTCAATCCGTTTTTCTGCGCACGGCCCAATCCGGGCCGCTTTAACCTTCCCTATTATTATAGAGAGAATTTTTTGATTTGAAAGTGTTTTACTACCCGCCTAGTCAAACAAGCCCATGGCGTCGGGGCCCCGGGAAGGAATACCGGATTCTTTTGATCGGGCATAGGGGCGAGATTTTGTAACTACTCGCACCTCTAGCAAAAACTGTAATAAAGGCAAGGTAACTGTTCTCCACCCGGATAAGATTGGTAGGAGGCAACGAGGAGCGACTGAGGCGTGCTTCCTGCACGTC
>JAPONP010000118.1 GCA_026713835.1 Bacteriovoracales bacterium | reverse complement strand
GGCAACGAGGAGCGACTGAGGCGTGCTTCCTGCACGTCGCAAGGAAGCGACGAGGCAGTCGACTGCCAAGATTGCCGGGGGGTGAGCAGTTACAAAGAAAGGCTAAAATCGGCCCTGACCGCTCCGATCTCACAACTCACCGCTGACGTACTTGGAAATGATGGCCTTGGCCTCCTTGCCGATATCCGTAAATCGCAAGGAAAGGCCCTGATCCCCCTCTAAAACTCTCACGACCTCACCGGAAGCGACGAAATGATAGTCTCTATTGTCGGGATGAACATTGAATGAAAGATGCTCCCCCAATTGTGCGGGAAAACCGGCAACGAGTATCTGCATCCCTCCCACGGAAATATCTCGGCAAATCCCCTCAAATACCCGACTGTTATTATGGAGAAAGAGTCTGGCCACAAAGGGCCTTCGTGGGCCGCTTCTTCTTTCGATCTCATCGATTTCGGGAGGAGAATCCCCAAAGGATCGTTCAAATATCTCGATCTCCCCCAAAATTTTCCAATTGGAAAGCCCTGCCGTCCAAATCCAGGAATGTCCGTTGATGCGATTTTCGAGATAGAGTTTATGGAGCATTTCCAAAGAGTAAGGGCCGTATAACGTCTCCTTGGCGGCTCCTCTATCCTTACCTATCATGATAAAAAAGATTTTCTCTTCGGGGTCAACGGAATCCCAATCAAAAGCATCGGGCTCTTTTTCCGGGTGAAGATAGGGTTTCAAAGAATCCACTTCAAGCAATTTTTTCCAATTTTCAAACCCCGTCGTCCAAACATAGGAGTCGCCTGAAAGTTTTCCTTCCTTGATAAAAGAGATGATCTGCTCCTCCCCTACGGGGCCGACCTTTTCATTATCTTCTACATAAAACCACTGAGTTCCCATATCTCCCTATTATATAACGATCCTCTCAAAAGAGACGAAGTATTTGGAATTTTTTTCCCGACCAAAAAGTACGGGAAAAAATACCCCGTTTCCCCGTTCGGTATGGACAAAAAGGGGCCCTTCACCGAAAAGCTATAATAAAACAAAGCGACCATCGATAAAAAACAGTTGAGAGGGCAAAAATGAAAAACCTTTCCGTCAAAACCATAACTCTTTTGGGCCTATTCTTGGGCGTTGTCGGTTGCGAAAAAACCGAATTTGGCCAACTGACGAGAGGAACCAGTGAAATTCTTCCCAAGCAAGAAGAGTTTTCAAATTCTTCCTGCGCTCTTTCCACATTGGCCAAACCCAAAGTCGATATGCTTTTTCTTTTTGACAATTCCACATCTTCTTTTTTTATGAACTCAAGAAGTCGAACAAGTATCTTAGGGGCCTTGCGAACCAGTCTTTACGAGGCGGCCCAAAGGTTTGATTTTAGGATTATGGTGGCCCCTCTCATCACGAGACGAACAAACGATGTCACCACCGGCGTCTCAGTCGCCGTAGAAAATACAAAGGGTATTACGGGTAGTGGACAAAACCTCATCGTTGCCGGTAGCAGTAATGACTTGATCGACAGGGCCGCTTCCATTTCCCATGCTGTGGGATCGAGAGAATACGGGTTTGAAAGGGCCCGGCACCTTTTGAATCACCATTACCAAAGCACCGGGATCTTTCGCCGAGGTGCCCATACCCTGGTCGCTCTTTTTTCCAATGAGGACGCCGATTGGCGCCAAGAAGGCCCGGATCATCAAGGGGGGCGATTCGAAAGAAGAGATTTTGAGTCCAATCTCAACCAATTAAAAAACATTTCCAATTCTATGGCTTCCACTCAATTTAGATTTATCACAGTCGTTCCCTCCCGAAGCTCCGGGCAAGGTTGCTCCTTACCCTTGGCCCAAAAAGGAACTCGCTACCAAAAGATGTCCCGAGAAATCTATCTCCATAACAAAAAAGACAAGGCGAGTTTTCAAGGGCTTTATGGTCAAGAGCCCTACGATACTTTTGATCTATGTACCCAAGATTACCAAGGCATTTTTACGGGAATCAATAACACCATCAAAAAGGTACTCGTTCGCCACACCTACGACCGTTGGCCCATCACGGACAAAAGAGAACATAACGGAAAAATCCCTCCCTTCGATATCGATTCCATTAGAGTTTTTAAGCATATCAGCAATAATAATATCGTGGAGATCCAAAGAAATTCCTCCGATGGCTGGACTCCCGTTGCCAACTACCGAAGCAATTTCCCTATCCGATCAAACCCCACTCGCGGAGAGCCCTTTAACGGTTATTTCGTTCAACTCCACGGAAATGCCGTCGTGACGTTTCCCGAATGTATGAGAATCGAAACCTTAGAGGCCATCGATTATTTTGGCTACATCGTTGCGGCCCAAGAGCCAAGGCCCTCTACCGTAAAATTCGTCAAAAACGGCCAAGTCTTTGGGCAGAACACTCGCCATGGTTGGAGCTATCTAGGCTATAAGAAAAATTGGAATGTTCGCATTACATCCCCAAATAACCACAGCGGGGGACGTCCCGAGATACTAAAAACGGGCTACGTTTTCAAACTCAACGGAAACGCCGTCTATCGCAATGGGGATAAGATTCGATTGCAGTTTCTTCCCAAGCCCATCGGAAGTCGGTAGATCTCAAAATCGAATTGACAATATAGAATAGAACGGAGTAAATATAGAATAGAACGGAGTATAAGGGAGCTTGAGATATGAAAAATTTTATCTTTGGAATGGCAATCTTTTCGATTTTTAGTATTCATCTTAAAACAGTTTTTGCAGAAGAAGAGTGTCGAGAGGATCAAACAAGAATAAAGGAATTGAATGTATTTCAACTGCCGGAAGGGAATTCTTTTAATCCTAAAAAAATTGTTGAACTTCCCGACGGGGGAATTGCCATGGCCGACAACAACCATATCCTTTTCTTTGATGCCAACGGTAAACTTGACAAGAAGATTCTCGTTGGAGAAGGGATAGGGCACTCTATATCTTTGGGACCGAATGGGCGGATCGTAAGCGCATCATCCAACGGCACATCAGCGACTAGCAGAGGGTTTGTTCGTATTTTAAATGCCGATGGTGTGATTGAGGCCCAATACAAAAGCCCCGAAGGGAGATACCTTTTTGATCAGCCTCCCTTTGTGACAAAAAGTGGAATCATTGTCGTTGGAGAACAGTATGGCTATGCTCGTTTTCTTAACCTCCAAGGGGAATCTATAAAGAGTGTTCCTGTGGGCAAGGGTGTTTTTTTCAAACCCGAGCAATTCGTTGAGCTTCCCGATGGGGGTTTCGCTATGAACGCCAACGAACGTTTTTATATATACGATGCCAATGCTAACCCTAAGAAGGGGAGTAAAAATGGGGGACGCTTTCTATCTTCGGGACCGGATGGGAGGATCGTAGGCACATTCTCCGACGGCTCATCCCAAAATAGCAGAGGGTTTGTTCGTATTTTAAATGCCGATGGTGTGCTTGAAGCCCAATACAAAGGCTCCGAATGGAGCAAATTTTTTGATCAGCCTCCCTTTGTGACAAAAAATGGAATCATTGTTGTTGGAGAAGAAAGTGGTTATGCTCGTTTTCTTAATCTCCAAGGGAAGTCTATAAAAAGAGTTCCTGTGGGCAAGGGTGTTTTTTTCAAACCCGAGCAATTCGTTGAGCTTCCCGATGGGGGTTTCGCTATGGGTGCCAACAACAGGATACTTATATACGATGCCAATGCTAATTTTAAGAAGAGTGTCGGAGCAGGGGGACGCTTTCTATCTTCGGGAGCAAATGGAAGGATCGTAGATACATCATCTGACGGCTCATCCAAAAATAGCAAAGGGATCGTTCGTATTTTAAATGCCGACGGCGAGTTAGAAGCCCAATATAAAGGCCCCGAAGGGAGCAGGTTTGATCAGTCTGCCTTTGTGACAAAAAATGGAATGATTGTTATAGGAGGAGAGGATGGTAAGGTTCGTTTTCTTCATTTCGATCCTTCCGGTATCTTGGATTCTTTAAAAAATTTCTTTGGCTCTTCGAGGGAAAAATGTCTTGAAGACTTAGCGCAAAAAATCAATTCAGATCCCAGGAAAAAAGACAAGAAAGGTTCTTTGAAAAATTCAAAAAGAGTTCCCTCTTCCGGAGTTATTAAACAATAACAAGATGCTCTTTGTTTTTTATCATAAGCCATAAATGATCGGCGCCCCCCAGGCCCTTTGAGGGGGCCAGGGTCGCCTCGCTCTCAATCCCAATCTGCTCTATGGATATAATGCGATATACCGTTGACACCAAAGCGTGGCGCATTATGTCGTTGAAATTATTGAAAGCAGTGCCGTGTCGCCAACAGCGCCATGCATAATCAGTGGCAAAAATCATAAGATTTTAAGGTCAAAAGCTCCCCTCAAACCCGTTCGATGAGCAAGGCCAAGGCCTCTCCTCCACCGATGCAAAGGGTGGCCACGCCGAGACGTCCCTTCGTTCTCGTAAGAGCGTTCATCAAGGTGAGGACGATTCGGGTTCCGCTTTGTCCGATGGGATGTCCCAAGCTCACTCCTCCCCCATAGATATTGACCTTGGAGGGGTTCAGTTCAAACTCTTTCATGGCGGCCAAAACCACACAACTAAAGGCCTCATTGATTTCAAAAAGATCCACATCGCTGGGTTTGAGGGAGGTTTTGGCAAAGAGTTTTTTGAGGCATTCGATGGGTGCCGTGGTAAACCAGGTGGGGTTTTGGGCGTGTCCCGCATGGGCCAGTATTTTAAATTTGGCAAGGCCTTTATGACTTTCCCCGGCCACCACCAAAGCGCAGGCCCCGTCGTTAAGGGTTGAGGCATTGGCCGCCGTAATCGTCCCGTCTTTTCCAAAGACCGGAGGAAGGAGTGGAATCTTGTCAAATTTGGCCTTAAAGGGCCCTTCGTCCTTTTCACACAATCTCGTTTCCCCCTTACGGGTTTTTAAGGGGACGGGGACGATTTCGTCGTCAAAGACGCCCTCGTTCAAGGCCTTTTGGGCCCTCTTAAAGGATTCTATCGCAAACTCGTCTTGCTCCTCTCTCGTGATGGCGTATTTGCTCGCACATTCTTCCGCACAGGCCCCCATGGGGCGATCGCTATAAACGTCCCAAAGCCCATCCCACTGAACGCTATCCCGAAAAGACGACTCCCCAAACTTGATCCCCCTTCTCGAATGGGGCAGAAGGTGAGGGGCCATGGACATACTCTCCATTCCCCCGGCCACCACCACTTGGTTATCTTCGCAGGCGATGCTCTGGGCCCCGACGATAATGGTTTTCATCCCCGAGCCACAGACCTTGTTGATGGTCGTGCAGGGAACGCTTTCACAAAGCCCGGCGCCTAAGGCGGCCTGTCTGGCCGGAGCTTGGCCCGAGCCGGCCGACACCACTTGACCCATGAAGACCTCATCCACTGCGTCCTTGGACACGCCACTTCTCTCCAAGGCTCCGGCGATGGCATGGGCCCCGAGCTTTGGGGCCGGGATTTGGGACATCTCTCCTAGAAACGATCCGTTAGGGGTTCTCGCTCCCCCGAGTATATAGACCATATCTCATTCTCCTCTTTCAATTGCTCTTATCTTTTTGAGGGGGTCTCGGTGGGTAGCGACGGGGTGTCCACGTTGCCTCGCGTTACCGATCTCCAAATGACCGATCTTCAAAAAGAGAGGGATCATGGATAGCGCTCTCCTTTTATAGGCCGCCGGAAGTGGTCGGGGGGTCCTCGGCATCGGAGCAATCGATCTTGGCCGGATCGACTTCTCCGCTCTCCACATTGGGAGGCACCCGACAAATGCCTTGGGTTCCGGACTTTATGCAATCGGCGTAAACAAAGGTGTTAAAGGGATGCCACTTACAGGTCATTTTCCCGGTGGAAGGATCGAGTCCCGTTTTGATCTTTTTATAGACGGTTTGAGTGACCTTGGCACAAAATTCGTCGGCGATACAGGTGGCCCCGAGGGGTTTGGAACAAAGGTTTTCCTTGCCGTCGTGGGCCTGGCAAGTTCCCGTGACCGGAGAACAGCAAAGGCCTTGACATTCCATATCGCTGGTACAGGCCTTTCCGTTGGGCAAGGGGGAGGAAAAGGTATCGTCCAAACATTGAGTCACGATACTTCTCGACCAACACCTTTTGTTATAGCAACATTCATCCTTTCCGCAGGCACTATTGGTTCGACAGGTTTGAAAATCCGTACTCAACAAATCCTTTTCCTTGAGAGGCTTTTTGAGGGGAACATCGCCGGTTTTCCTCACGAGTTGCAATTTTAAACGCTTGCTACTCACCCCTTCAAAAAGGGAAAATTCTCCCGTTTCATCGTCTCTTTTCACGAGTTCGATGATAGCCGTCACATCACAGGATTCGAGACCCTCTCTGGAGGTCTCGTTAAAACGGGCCACCCTCAAATTGCAACCATCCATAAGAAGAGATTTTTCGAGATCGCCGCTCGGCAAATCAAATCCCCGGTCGGGGTGGGAGGTGACCTTGGGGGTGGTGTCTTGTCCAATGTATTGAACCCCTCGCCTTACGCGAAGCCTTCCGGCCCGAGGAAATTTGAGAGAATAGAGACCGCTTCCCACATCGGAGGAATGGGCCAATCGCTCAAAAAGTCCCCAATAATTTCCGTCCCCGTCGGCCCCGGACACGGCGTCCCCCGTGATCTCCCATTGGGTGGGGCCCACGGCCCTATAGGGCCCTCGATATTCATAGTTTTTGCCATCGATGATAAAGGCGATGGGGCCTTGGATCTCGGCCCTAGGGACCGCAAAGGTGGTTCCCAAAGAATAGAGATCGTTTCCATTGTCGGCCAAACATTTTCGGGTTCGATCTTTGGGGGTTTCGTTAGCGTATAAACCCGTCTCATTAAAGGCAAATTGAACCTCTTCGGGGCCTAGGGGACGGGAGTCCACATAGAGTCCCTGATCGAAGACCTGGGCATAGGAATAGAGGCAGCGCTGCCCCCTTTCCCGGCATTTGGATGAGGAAGAGGCCCCCTTAAAAGTGGGGTCATAGGGCGTATCCAAGGCCCTGCAATAGAGTTGATCGTCAAAGGGGTCCTCCACCGGATCATCGTCGTCAACGTAGCGGTTGTAGTCATAGAGATGGTAGAGCAACCTTTGGGAGGCAAAGGGGGCCTTGGACAAATCCACCCGGAGGACATCGATAAAAGTGGTCTTGGTGAGTCCCGGAATCGGCGAAGGCCCCACCCAAGCCGGCAACTCAAAGGAACTCATGGATCTGCCAAATCGAAAGCGAACCCAAATGCCCCCCTCCTCTTTGATCCTCGCGAGGTTAAATCCGGCGATGAGCAAAATACCGGAAAAACTTTTGGGGATCGTCGCCTTGGGCCCATGGCCCCCGTCGTAGGGATCGACGATGTGGTGAAGTTTGATCTTGGGGGGGGCGGGGGACGGCCCGCCATCGTCCGGGGGATGGGTTTTGATATCGGGTTCCGTCGTATTCACCTGATGGGAGCGAAGTCCCCCCTCGGGAACACAGGAAAGGGTCGCCCCCAAGAGCGTCAACACCGTCAACACCGCCACCCCATGGATTCGGTCGGAAAATTTTACGCATCGCTCGCATTTCCTTTTGCCCATAATTAAAAACTGCCCTATCATGGAGGCTTTGTCGAGAGAGGCCAAAATATCATGCTATCCAGAAAAGAGTATTGCGGCGAGGGGGAGGAATTTCCCCCGGAATGGACGGGATCGGTGCAGGAACTCCTAGACGAAACCTACTCCTCCCTCTGCCGCCTAGAGGAGAGGCAATTTGGCGTCTATGGATTTATCTATCCCGACGAAATCCTACTCATCATCTCTTTGACCAAAAAACGAGACCCCCACGCCCTCCCTCTAAGCCTCTTTATCTCCGCCGACTACCGGGGGCCGAAAAGGGATGAAAATCTGCCTGAAAACCTCTTGGATGTCTCGGCCTTTCTTTTGGAAAAGACCCTCTCCAAGGTGCCGTCTGAGGATCGATACTCCCCTCTCTGGACGGAATGTACCCATCTTTCCAAAACCTACTACTTCAAGGTCTCGAGGGAAAACATCGATTTGGCCTTGGAGGCCGATCGCCTCCTTCGAGAGAATAGAGACGACTTAGGGGAAGGCCATCCTCTTGACTTTAAAGGGAAAATGCAGTAGGGTGGGGCCATGTATCGACGAATGACTAGGCTTCCTTTTTTGGTCGTTTTGGCTTCCCTTGCGCTTACGGGTTGTTCCACGGGTACGCTCGATTCCAAAGATCGATCATCCATGGACAATCGCCATATCCCCCAGGCCTTTTGGACGGAAGAGGGACAGGGGATGGAGGGGGAAAAGAAGACCGAGTCCCAGGCCCGTGCCCTTAACCGCCGGTGCCCGAGTGGAACCGAGTTTTCCAAAAGCCCCGGCTATTTGGAAAGCATCACTCCCGTCAATGCTCTCCTTAAAATCTTCACCCTCGGCTTCTACGCCCCGGAAACCGACGGAGAATCCAGCTGCCTTTAAAAAAAGCCGCTGATCATCCTATTGAGGGCCTATCCTAAAACCCCACATGACCCGGAAAACGGGGAAAGGGAATCACGTCTCGGATATTGCCCATCCCGCTAAGATACATCAAGGCCCTCTCAAGCCCTAAGCCGAAACCGGAATGAGGGGTGGTGCCAAAGCGACGAAGTTCGAGATACCACCCATAGTCTTGGGCCTTCATCCCAAGCTCTTCCATTCGGGCCCGGAGTTTATCCAAATCGTCTTCTCTTTGGGAACCGCCCATGAGTTCTCCCACCCCGGGCACGAGAAAGTCCATGGCCCGAACGGTGCGACCGTCATCGTTTTGTTTCATGTAAAAGGCCTTGATCTCCTTGGGGTAGTCCACCACGATCACCGGTGCCTTAAAATGCTTTTCCGTAAGAAAGCGCTCGTGTTCCGTCTGCAAATCTTTCCCCCAGGCCACGGGAAACTCAAAACTCTCCTTGGACTTTTTTAAAATATCCAAGGCTTCGGCGTAGGAGATACGACGCACTTGAGCGTCTAGCATCTTCTTCAACTCATCCGTGAGATCCGGGGCGTATCGACCGTGGAGAAAATTCAGTTCCTCTTCACATTCTTCAAAAGACGAGCGGATCATCTCTTTGAGATAGTCCTCTGCCAAATCGGCCAGCTCCTCCAAATCGCAAAAGGCCAGCTCCGGCTCGATCATCCAAAACTCGGCCAGGTGTCTAGCGGTCTGGGAGTTTTCGCTGCGAAAGGTGGGGCCCATGGTATAGCATCCCCCCAGTCCCTGGGCAAAACATTCTGCGGACAATTGCCCGGAAACCGTAAGGTAAGCCGCGGAGCCAAAATAATCTTTGGAAAAATCCAAGGCCCCTTTTTCGTCTCTCGGGAGGGGGTTTTCCAAGTCCCATGCGGTCACCCGAAACATCTCCCCGGCCCCCTCACAATCGAGGCCCGTGATGACGGGGGAGTGAAGAAGATAGAGGCCTTTGGCGTGAAAGAACCTGTGGGTGGCCAGGGAAAAGGTGTGGCGAAGGCGAAAAACCGCACTCAAGGTTTTGGTGCGAGGCCTTAGGTGGGCCTTTTCTCTAAGAAACTCTAGGGAATGGCCCTTTTTTTGAAGGGGATAACTCTCATCCGCAAGGCCTATGACCTCCACCTCCAAGGCCTGCATCTCGAGACTTTGCCCCTTTCCCGGGGACTCGACGATCTTTCCCCGAACGGACATGGAGGCCCCTACGGAGGCCTCTTTTAAGCGATCATAGGTGGCGAGTCCCCCATCCACAACGACTTGGAGGTCCCCAAAAGAACTCCCGTCGCTTAGAACCACAAAACTCCACTTTTTTCCCCGACGAATGGAGCGAACCCAACCCTTGACGAGAACTTCAAAATCTGTGGATTTGTTTGAGGAAAAGATCTCGGCCAGTCGCATTCTCTTAGGGTCCGGGCCCAGGCCTTGCTCCTCTCTCATGATATCAGGCCCAACGAACGGGCCTCATCGGTAACGCTCCCAAGATCGTCCTCATCAAACCTTGGGCCCCATTTTTCCACCACACGGGCTGCACAGAGACAGGCCAAACGGGCGGCCTTTTCCAAACTCCCCCCTCTTTTGGCCAGGGCCGATAAAAAGACCCCCGCAAACATATCCCCTGCGCCGTTGGAATCCACGGGATCGATGGATATGGAGGGAACCTCTAGGGACTGACGACCGTCATCGACGATGGCCCCCTTTGGGCCTTGGGTGACGGCAGCCACGGAAGACAAGAGCCTCAAGGATGCGATGGCCCGGTTCAAGTCCCTCTCCCCGGTGAAGGCCTTAACCTCCTCCTCGTTGGCAAAGATGATGTCCACCCCGTCCCCTATGATCTGGCCCAATTCCCCGTGGAATTGCTCCACCATATTGATATCCGAAAGGGCCAAGACGGTTTTAACCCCATTGGCCTCGGCCATCTTCTTCGAGACCATCATCGCCTCCCTTGCCGTAGGAGAGGCCACCAGATAACCCTCCATCAAAAGATACTCGCTATTTTTAAGGGCCGCTTCGTGAATTTCCTTTCGAGAGTAGTCCGCACTGATGCCAAGATAGGTGTTCATGGAGCGCTGGGCATCGGAGGTCACCATCACCAGGCAATTGCCCGTCTGCCCTTCCTCTTCCCACTCGGCCCAAAAGTCCACCCCTCGGGCCTTGAGATCATCTCGAAAGAGGCGACCGTCCCCATCGTCACTCACCTTACAGGAACAAAAGGCTTTGGCCCCCCACTGGGTGGCGGCGATGAGGGAATTGGCCGTACTCCCCCCACAGGCCACGTTTTTAGAGGCCCCCAATTTCTTCAAAAGCTCTTTCTTCCTCTCCCCATCGATCAAGGTCATATGTCCCTTGTCTATACCCATCTCCTCCAAAAACTCATCGCTGACTTCAAACTCTCTGTCCAAGAGGGCATTGCCCATGCCGTAAATATGATAGTGATCCATTCTCATTCTCCCCTTAGGGCCTATGGATTGAAGGCCTCTCAATAGATATCGAAACGGATGAGCTTTCCCTCAAGGGTAAACTTGACCCTTTCCCCAAGTAAGGGCCGGGCCTTGAGGGGGCGTTTGACCACCACCCTCCTAGGTTTTTTATCCAAAAGGGCTTCCAAAAGCTCGACCTGATCCCCGTCGGGGCCGCAGATTTTTTTCAAAAGTTCCAAAGGCCTTTTGGCCAAAGACTTTTGGCGTGGACCCAAAGGGTACATGGGATCCATATAGAAGACCCTTCCGGGCCCGTCGTAGGCCTTGGCCTCTCCTTCGATGATCTCCACTCCTCCCAAGGAAAAATGTCTTTGGGCCTTTTGAAGAAGCCGGGCCAAAAAGGGATTGCGTTCGATCCCCACCACTCGGGAAAACAGGGCCCTCAAGCGCATGAGATCTTCCCCCAGCCCGCAACAGGTGTCCACCACGAGTTCGTCCGAATGGAGTCCCTTGAAGGCCTTGGCCAAGAGGTTCTTTTCCCTGGGCCCTCTCAAGGCCTTGCGGTAGAAGCGCTCAAAGTCCACTCTATTGCTTAGCTCCATCCGCTCGGAAGCCGTGCCAAAAACGTCCATAAAGAAAATCTAATCCCTCCCCCCTCTCTCGTCAATCGAGGTCGAGATATTTCTTCTGTTGCAGCCGGTTGCAATAAAAGGTGGTTTTGGGATAGGCTCTCAATGTCTATCGTAAGGAGATATCATATGCTATTTCGCCAATTATTTGATCGAGAATCCTGCACTTATACCTATCTTTTGGCCGATGGGAAAACTCTGGAAGCCGTACTCATCGACTCCGTTTTTGAACACGCCGACCGGGATCTCTCTTTAATCGAGGAGCTTGGCCTTAAAGTTAAGTATGTTTTGGAGACTCATGTTCACGCCGACCACATCACCGGGGCCAAAAAGATTAAGGATGTCACCGGGGCCCTATTTGCTCTGAATAAAATATCGGGGCACAAACAAGCGGATATCCTTCTCGGTGACGGGGACATTCTCAAGTTTGGGGGATACGACCTCCAAGTTCTTTTTACCCCCGGACATACGGAGACCTGCACGACCTATGCCTGCGAAGAGAGACTTTTTACGGGAGATGCACTCTTTATCCGTGGCTGTGGACGAACGGATTTTCAGGGAGGAAGCCCCGAAACGCTCTATCGCAGTGTCCACGAAAGGATTTACTCAAGGCCCGATCATAAGAAAATTTATCCCGGACATGATTACAAAGGTCGAACCGTCTCCACCGTCGGCGAGGAAAAGCGTTTCAACCCCCGATTAAAACTGACCAACTCCCTACAG
>JAPONP010000117.1 GCA_026713835.1 Bacteriovoracales bacterium | reverse complement strand
TGATGAAAGCGAGCGAGATTGTGCCCGGCAAGGATGAAAGCAAAAAATGTCTGAAGGCGTGCTTGTGGCACGTTGAGGGCATTTTTTGCTTAAAGACGAAGCCCGGCACAATTGCAGCCGGTTGCAATAGAAGGTGGTTTTGGGATAGGCTCTAAATACCCACCCCCTAGATTTGGAGATGATTATGAAACACGAACTCCCGAAGCTCCCCTACGATATGTCGGCCCTTGGGCCCCATATTTCTCGAGAAACCCTGGAATATCATTATGGCAAACACCACAAAGCCTATGTGGATAAACTCAACGCTGCGATCCTTGGAACGGAAGATGAGTCCCTTTCCCTGGAGGAATTGATTCAAAAGGCCAAAGGCCCCCTTTTCAATAATGCGGCCCAGGTTTGGAACCATACCTTTTATTGGCATTGTCTGTCCCCGGAAGGAGGAGGAGATCCCACGGGTTCCGTGGCCAAGGCCATTGCCGAAAAATGGGGTTCTTTTCAATCCTTTAAGGAGAAATTTTCCGCCGAAGCCGCAGGAAATTTTGCTTCCGGTTGGACATGGCTTGTCAAAGACTCCGGTGGAGGGCTCGCTATTCTCAACACGGATGATGCGGAGACTCCGATGACTTCGGGGCACAAGGCCCTCCTCACCATCGATGTTTGGGAACATGCCTATTATATCGATTATCGTAATGCCCGTCCCAAATACATCGATGCCTTTTGGAATCTGGTGAATTGGGATTTTGTCAATAAAAACTTTGAGGCTTAGGGGTGACCCTTAATGCCCGGTTGGGAAAGTTGTGAGCGATCGGCATCGGGATTTTGATATCGTCAAACTCAAGGATGAGTTGAAGGATAAGCACAAGCAAAACTTTCAATTGGATGGGTTTGTCCTTCAAACACTCAATCAATTTGCCCATCGCTACCTTCCTGCGGAGAGGGGAGAAGATGTCAAGGCCGTCTCCTTAGATGCCCGTCGCTATGGGGTGAAATCCATTGAAACCGATATGGGTCAAACCATCGAGTCGATAAGTGATGAAAATGTTGCGGCGAGGATTCGCGATCATTCACCCAAGGCTCTTCTTTACGGTTTGTATGTGGAGATTGAGCAGTCAAACTTGAAGGGAAGGGCAGGGGTTCTTTCCTTCATCAATTGGGCCGCTCCCGATTTTCCCATGACGAAGGCCTTTATGGTTCAAAGAGATGAGGCCTTGGATTTTGATGATCCTTTGGAACTAAGAAATAAACTTCCCATGGCCTTGGAATCCGCTTGCCTTCTGTTCGTGTAATACTCCCCCCTCTCTCTTAATAAAGGCGGGTTTACACCCGTAGGATTCGTTCTTATAATAAAGTGATCCTGGTTTTCAGAAAAGGAGGAACGAAGATGAAAGAAGTCGTGAGGTGTTCTTTTATTTTATGGCTCGTCTCTTTTGTGGGCTGTTCGAGTTTTCAGGCCGAAAGGGTGGGGCGAGACGAAAGCGATGAGAAGGCTTTGTCCATCACCGACGAGTGGCTGATGAAGGATACGGAAAACACGGTGACCGATCTTTTAAAACAAATCGAAAAGCACCGGGGGTTTCGTCAGTACCTCAAAAAACTGGGACGAAGGCCCAAGATTTTTGTGGCCGATGTGCAAAATAGAACCAGTGAGCCCTACTTTCCCGTAGATGATCTCAATGATGAGTTACTCAATGAGCTTTCATCCAGCGGAGAATACATTCTTATCGATGAAAGTGTCAGAATGAAGATCTTGCGAGAGATTCAATACCAAAATGATGGAATGGTCGCTGCGAATCAGGCCAAATCCATGGGCCGGCAAGCGGGTGCCGATCTCATGATCTTTGGGGCCATTCGGATGAGCCCCAAATCCCGTAAAGGTAGAACCATCAAGGAGTACTCCGTCAATATGAGGATGACCGATATCACTAGCGGAGTCGAGGTGATGAGAACCAGGGTCAAGGTGAATAAGTATTCTAAAAAGGGTCGTATCGGTTGGTAGATTCCCTAGGGATAAGGCAAAGATTCGTCTTTTTCTTCATCCCGTACTCGCTCTTTTGGGTTTTCACAATATCCTCTTTGGTGGGGCTCTCGGGATGTGCCTCTACAAAACACGAGACCCTTCAAACTTACCGAAAACATCTCAAAGAAAAGCGCTGGGACAAGGCTTTGGAATTGGCCCGCGGCTCCACATTTTATAAGGGGGAGGAGTCCAAACTCCTCAAGTGGCTTGAGAAGGGTATGCTCCATCACCTCAAGGGAGAATACTTTGAGTCTCAAAAGTATTTTGATCGGGCCAAAAAGCGAAGCGATCAACTCTTTACGGTGGCCCTTTCAAAAAAGCTCCTTAAATCCGTAGGCAACGATTCCTTGGATCATTTTTATGGAGAAATTTATGAGCGGTCTATGCTTCGATTTTATTCGGCCTTGAACCATTATCTTCTCTACCAACGGGGGGTTCGCCATATCCCGGCCAGCGGGAAAACGTCAGCTTCAAAAAAGAAGCTCTCGAAACGTGAGCGCCGTCGCCACCTCGAAGCGGCCAGGGCCCATGTGGTGGAGTGGAATGCCAAAATAGGGGAGTGGAGAGACGAAAGGGCCGGGAAGACGGTTTTTAAAGATGATTTGATGGCCAAGGTCTTTGGGGCCTTTATTCATGAGCAGATAGGATCGAGAGGAGAGGGGCAGATCGCAAAACTTCTCTACAAGGGGGCCCAAAAAACTCTTTTTCAAAACTATAATGTCTATCCAAGTTTTAATGCCCATTTTAAAAAATTTAAAAAAGACTTTGATAAACTTCCCAAATTCAAAAAGGGCCGAGTGGAAAAAAATTACCTTTCTTCTACAAAGGGATATAAATTTCTCAAGACTTATTTGGAGAAGAAGGCCAAGGGAAAAAAGGCCAATGTGGCCGTTCTTATCCACCATGGTCTCATTCCGGGAAAAAGGCCCAAAAAGCACTACTATCCCTTGGACTTTGCGGTCTATCTTGAAAAAGAGGTGACGGGAAAAATGGGTATTGTGGATTTCACCATCCAAGTTTTGGGATTGGCCACGGTCGGGGGGATTCCAAGCATCCAATTTGAACTTCCGGAGATTCCTTCAAAACCCATAAAAAATCGCTTTTATGTAAAAATCTCTCCGCAAGCCGGGGCCGCCAAAACCAAATCCATTCCCCTCATCAATCCCTTAAACGATATCGCCAAGGAGGCCATGGAAGAGCACGCTGCGATCATTCGTCTTCGTCTTGGTTTCAGGTTGGCCGCCAAGCATCTTTTGGCCATCGCTTCTTCTTACAGGGCCTATAGGGCAGCTTTAAAAAAAGGGATTCCCTCCATAGGGGCCAAGATCATGGCCACGGGACTCTATGCCGCTTCAGTACGGGCCATCGCCCTAAGTGAGAAGGCCGATCTAAGGTCTTGGCTTTCTTTGCCCCAAGGTCTTAATATGGCCTCTTTTTTTCTAAGGCCCGGAACCTATAAGCTCGAATTGCTCAAAGAAAACGAGGGGAAGAGGGAGAGCGTTTCCATTTCCAAGATTGAGGTGGAAAAGGGAAGGGCCAAGCTGTTAAACTTTCAAGTTTTATAAAACTAGGGAACCGGCAGGGCGTTGATCTTATTAAAACGGCGAACGATTTCGTCTTGACTCCTCCCTTGACCGAGAAGAAAAGCGATATCGGATACGATCTCTTTTTGTTTTTCTCCGGAATGTTTTTGTATAATGTTTTTAAATTTTTCATCTTTTAAAAAACGACTCTTTCTTTCTTCAATGATTTTCATATTTTCTGCATTATTTTGAATCATCAATGTCGTAAATTCAATTGGATTATCATCAAAAATGCCTTTCTCTTGCATGGTCTCTAAAAGGGGTTTGATTCCATTTGGATAAATCGTTTCTTGTTTGGAAAAATCATCAAGGGAATGTAAGGCGAATGCTTTTTTGTCTTTTGGAAGTTCTCCTATAAAAGAGACAAGATGGCCTATATTTTCCTGGGGATAAAGGTCAAAGAGATCGTTAATGGAATTTAAATTAGCTTGATCGTTAATGATTTTGTGAACCTCTTCTTTGAGATCTTCCGATTCGGTTTTAAAATCATACGTTTTTCTCGTGACTCTCGTCCATGCCCCAAGCCTTACGGCGCGAGGCAAAACGGTGTAATCGGCAAGCCATGCGAATACGCTGACTTTTGAATTATAATTGTTTTGGAGTGCTTGATTCCATTCCTCTCTGATGCGATCGATGGATTGTCGGTTTCCGCTTGAGGAAAGATAGGCATTGAGCATCTGTTCATGAATTTTTTTGTGCCGATGGGATTGAACTCTTTTATAGATAAGATCACCGATTCTAAAACTTCCCCCGGCAGAGGCCGTAGCGGCCAGGATTCGACCGGGAATTGAAACGAAAGGAGAGGCGAGCGATACCGTAATGAGGGTGGCCCCCATGCCAATATACACTGCGGTTTCTATGGTCTCTCGATTTCTTCTCTTCACGGCCAAGTTTTTGGCCACGGCGCAAATAATATCGGCATTTTTTGGCCCATTAAGAAGTATACCCCCCAAGAGACCCCGATTGATGGGGATGAGTTTTTCAAGTTCTCTTATCCTGCTTTTCTTATAATGATCTTGGAGATTTGATCGTCCTTTTTGAGATGAGTTTGCAAAGCGGTTTATATACTCCAAATCGTCTAGATATCTCTTATCATCACTTTCTTTTTTTTTCTTATCGTTAAATGTCTTTCGCCCTTGATCCTCGGTTCTCGATAGGGACTCGGAAATAGCTTTTTTTGCGGTTTGAGGATCAATTTTTTCTAAGACGGGGAAACTATCGATTTTTTTTAGCTGCTCGATGTTAAACCCCATGATGCCAAAAAGGTCGGGATCGAGTTTTTCCAATTGATCAAGTCCCATTTTGGATTTAACGGTTTCTGTTTGGAATAATTCCCCGGCACCGGAGCTATGGAGTTCGGCAAAGGCTATGCGGTATTGGGTAAAAACCTCTCTTTTAAAATCTAAAAGTTCATTTTCCATAGCTTTTCTTTTGGTCAAAATTTCTTTCATGGCCCCGGGTTTTTTATATCGATCTGTTTGGCCTTGAAATTCAAGGTGCCAATTTTTTTGAATCTCTTGAGTTCTCCTGTTAAAGATGGCCAAAACCTGGTTGAGCTTATCTATTTTTTCATTTATATCTTTGACGATTTCTTCCTCATTCATAGAGGGAATGGAAGACTGTGCCAATGTTTCACTTTTTTTTCGGACTAAAGATTCAAAGAGGCGACGATCCTCTTTTTGGCAAGGGGTTTGGTGCAATTTTCTTCTTCGGCCTTTCGGTGTTTCACGAACGCACATTTTATCTATCAATGATTTTTGAAAATTGGAATCGAGAGGATTTTTATTTTGGAATTGAATGGCAAATGTTATATGGGCCTCGATGCTTTTTTTAAGAGCGGCATCAAGTATTTGACTTTGTAAAAGAGATTCTCGTGACTCAGGCCCTTTTTGTGGGGTATATTCGAGAGCCTTTTGGACGTTTTTGAGTTGATAAGACCCAATATCTCTGGATGCTGCTTCAAAATGGCAGGGGTTTTTGGCGATTTTAGCGTAGGAAACGTCTTGGGTAAATCCCTCGATAATATCTTTGAATCTCCCCTTCGTCCATAAGGGTAGCTTTTGATTGCACTGATTAAAATTTTTATGAACCTCCATAAAGTTTTTAAGCTCTTGATATCTTTTCCCAAGATCGCTAGAAAGGAATCCGGGATCGGTTGTTTTAAAGTTTTTTTCCGTACGCTCTAAAAGATCATAAAGTTTTTGAGGATTTTCTTCCCATTCGATTGCGATTTCGCAATTTTTTTCGCCTTTTTTTTTCTTGTCGGAAGAGCATTTTTCAACGGGCATGGGGTCAAGGACACCTTCATGAAAAGGCTCAAAAGAGCGATATCTAAGAAGCATCAGGTCGTGATTTTGATCGGAAGCCTTAAGAGAAAAACTGAATAATATAAATAGGGTAGCGTGGAGAATAACATTCATTAGTTGAGATTGGGAAGGGAATCGGGAACGGGCAAGATATTCGCCACTCCTCTAGCGATTTCATCGTGCTTTTTCCCTTGTTTAATGAGATAAGTGATGGATAAGACGACCTGATTTTGTCTCTTGCCGGAGTATCGTTGTATGATGTTTCTATATCTTTCGTCTTGTAAAAAACGATCTTTTCTTCTTTGAATAATTTTTGCATTTTCTATACTATTTTGATCCATCAATTTGGCAAAATCAGCACGATGGGCATCAAAAATGCCTTGATTCTTCATGGATTTTAAAAGCTTTTCGATCCCGCTCGTGTAGATCTTTTTATGTGTGGAAAAATCATTGATTAAATTCATGGCCAAAACCTGCTTCTTATTTGGAAGCTCACTCATAACCGAAAGGAGACGACCTATATTTTCCTGAGGATAAAAATCAAATAAGGCATTGATGGAATCGAGGGACTCTTTATCGTTGGCGATTTGGCGTATATATCTATTAAATCTCACATCGGATTTCTTGGATTGATTTTTGAATTTGGCAATTTTTCTGATATTTCTTTGGAAGTGTCCGACTTTAATGGCCGCAGGGATAACGGCGATATCACCGAGGGCCAAGAGTAAAGACACATTGGCTCCGTAGTTCACTTCCTGTATCTCTCTCCATTCATCTCTTATGCGATCGATGGATCGTTCATTTCCCGTTGCGGAAAGATAGGCATTGAGGAGTTGTTCATGGGTTTTTTGACGCTCCCGAGACTCCGTCTTTTGAAAAACATAATCACCCGCCGAGAAAACTAATCCAAGGGCCGCCGAATAGAGGATGGCCTTTACCGGAAGGACTCCTCCCATAGAGAGCAGTGAAGCCGCAACGAGAGTGGCCGATACCCCCACATAAACGGCGCCTTCACCAAGCGCTCTATTTCTTTTTTTCGTGGCCAAATTTTGGGCCACGAGGCAAAGGTGATTCGCATTTTCAGGGCTTTTGAGAAGGATATCTCCTAGGATGCCGTGATGAATAGTGGCCAAACTTTCAAGGTCTTTGATTCTCTTTTTCTTATAGCTCTTTTCAAGGTTTAAAATCCCTTTTTGGGATGGGTTGGGGTAGTTCTTGATATATCGAAGGCCTTTTAAATATCTTTGATCATCTTCTTCCTTTTTTTTCTTTCCTAAAAACACATCACGGGCTTGGGTTTTGGTTCTCGATAGGGATTCTAAAACAGCTTTTTCGGCCGTTTTGGAATCGATTTTGTTCAAGAGGGGAAAACTTTCCGTTGAGCTTAAATGCTCGAGGTCAAAACCAAATAACCCAAAGATGTTCGGCTTGAGCTTTTCTAGTCTAGAGATTTTTATTTTAGATTTAACGGCTTCCATTTGAAAGAGTTCTCCCGCACCGGACTCATGGCTTTCAGAAAAAATCGTGCGATAGATGTCAAAGA
>JAPONP010000116.1 GCA_026713835.1 Bacteriovoracales bacterium | reverse complement strand
ATCCGTTTCTTCGCAGATTCCGTAAGTGCCCGCTTCCAACTTATAAAGAGCGTGTTCGATCTCTTTAAGCCTCAAGAGTTCCCGACCCCGAAGCCCTAAGCTCACGTTTTGATTGATATACGTTTGGGCCTGATCCCCGTCCTCTATGGTTTGATCGGAGGAGATAACGATATCTTCGTCGGTTCTTCCACTTATGGTATTGAGAATCTGCTCCTTTAAAAGGAGTAGCCTTTCTCTTTGCTGTTTGAGGAAATGATCACTAAAAGTATGGGCCACGCTCTTCCCCTTTTCCGAAAAATAACGGAGTTTTCTGCTATTAGAACACGGCGAGTCGTTTTTTAATAGCTGGGAAAAAGTGGCCTAAGGAACGGAGTTATTCCCATCGCTTGAGTGCTTTTATCATCTATTTTTAATATAAACTTACATGGTGGGCTTTCACATTTGACAAATGAAAATAGCACATCTTACCATTTTTTAATTGACTCAATTACTCTTTAAACAAAATCAAGGATGGTAACCATGAAAAAAACCTGCGCACTTCTTCTTCTCTCCTGTTTTTTCGCCGTAACCGCTTTCTCGGCTAGTTTTTTGGCCAAGGTCGATCCCGAACACAAGGATTGGTTTTTGTATGAGGGCCAGGAAAACTTTGCGAATATGAGAACCTTTAGCACATCCTTTGGAGAGTTTGTGGAATTTGATGCCTATGAGGAGAGTGTGGACGATCTCTACTATCACGAGGCCATGGATTATACGGAGTATGTGGAAAGAAATGATTTTTACTTTATCGATCCCATCGACGAAGACCCCTTTGAGTCCCTGGATTCCGTCTATACCCCCGAAGACGAGCTCTACTCTCGCCAATGGGCTTTGAAAAATACGGGCACCAATGCCCTGGACGTGGACGCTGAAGGAAGGGCCGGAGTCGATATGAATGCGGAGATGGCTTGGGGAATAACCCGCGGAGATTCCCGGTTAAAAATCGCCGTGATCGATACGGGGGTGGACTACAATCACCCGGATCTCGTGGACAATATGTGGATCAATGAAGCGGAATTTCACGGAGAAGAGGGAGTCGATGACGATGGAAACGGGTTCGTGGACGATATCCACGGATACGATTTTGTCCATAATGACGGAGATCCCATGGACGACCATTCCCACGGCACCCATTGTGCCGGCATCATTGCGGCCACTCACGACCAAACCGGGATTGCGGGCCTTATGGGGGATGTGCAAATCGTGGCCATTAAGTTTTTGGGGCGTCGAGGAGGCGGCTCTCTTGCAGATGCGGTGAAATCCATCGATTATGCCATGAAGGTCGGTGTCCATATCATGTCCAATTCTTGGGGAGGAGGGGGCTTCAATCAGGCCCTTTACGATGCGATCTTCGCCGCCAAGGAAAAAGGGATTCTCTTTGTGGCCGCAGCCGGAAACTCCAATAACAACAACGATAAAAGACCCTCCTATCCTGCGACCTACGACATCGAAAATGTCATAAGCGTTGGGGCCATGGACTCTTCGGGAAAAAGGGCCTCTTTTTCAAGCTATGGGGCCAAAACCGTCGATATTTTTGCTCCTGGAGCTAAGATCTTGTCCAGCGTTTTGGGAGGAAAGTATAAATCCTATTCGGGAACTTCCATGGCTACTCCCTACGTCAGCGCCGCTTTGGGCCTGCTATTGGCCATGGAGATGAACACCTTTGAATCCCTTATGAGCTTTGGCGAAATCAAAGATCGCTTGATCGAAACTTCCATTATGGAGCCCAATCTCGAAGGGCGTGCCCGGGGGGGGCGAGTGGATACCTATAGGCTCTTGATGGATGAGAGGGAAGGGCTTTAAGGCCCTTCTCTTTTTTTGTAACTGCTCACCCCCCGGCAATCTTGGCAGTCGACTGCCTCGTCGCTTCCTTGCGACGTGCAGGAAGCACGCCTCAGTCGCTCCTCGTTGCCTCCTACCAATCTTATCCGGGTGGAGAACAGTTACCTTGCCTTTAT
>JAPONP010000115.1 GCA_026713835.1 Bacteriovoracales bacterium | reverse complement strand
TAGCAAAAACTGTAATAAAGGCGAGGTAACTGTTCTCCACCCGGATAAGATTGGTAGGAGGCAACGAGGAGCGACCGAGGCGTGCTTCCTGCACGTCGCAGGGAAGCGACGAGGCAGTCGACTGCCAAGATTGCCGGGGGGGGAGCAGTTACACTAATTTTGTAAAACTCTTAGACCACCCTTGGAAGAATCAATTTTTTTCACCTCGCTTTTTCCGGGACGACTCTCTCGACCACTACAGACCATGGCCTCAGATCCGATGTGTCGGCTTCCATGATCGGCCTTCCCGTAACGAGGGCCCTCTTGAAAATTCTTCTCACGATCCACACCAAAAACGTGAAAACTCAAAGTGAATAGAGTCAAAGTCATCAAAAATTTCATCGTCTCCCCCCTTTATTAAGATTCGTTTGCCCCGAAAGAACCCCGGAGTTCTTGCGAGCTTTGCCGTCTCTTTGAAGAGCGGACTTGTCATCGGCCACCCTTGCGTTTTCCAAAACTTCACCCTCTGCGCACCGGGTTTCTCTTTGCCCATATCCGGAGGACGGGGCTCCGAGGGAAACCGTGGTAAAGGCCATAAGTGCCGATACGGTCAAGACATTAAAAAGGTTCATTAGATTCATGGTGGAACTCCTTTTATCCGTTTGCCTCAAGCCTTTTGAAGGCCTTGGACGGATACCCCATACATTGCACGAAACGTGCCAAAAATGATTCTTTCAAAGGCCAAAAAACGCCCGATGGGCCGTCAAAAAATTGGTCACGTCAAAAAAAGTGACGATTTTTGCCACCAAAAGGCCCTTTTGGGCCCCTAAAATTTGGCCCAAGGATTGCATGAATAGGGATCGAGGACCCAAGTGTGGGATCGCTCAACTCAACGGAAATAGGGAAACCTTAACTCGAAATAAATAAAGGAGGTCATCGCAATGGGAAGTCAAAAAACTCAACATAAAGCAAAAGAACAAGGGGTTCAACCGAAACCTTCAGCCGATGT
The DNA here is from genome assembly GCA_026713835.1 of Bacteriovoracales bacterium. Classification (GTDB taxonomy): domain Bacteria; phylum Bdellovibrionota; class Bacteriovoracia; order Bacteriovoracales; family Bacteriovoracaceae; genus JAPONP01. The sequence goes on along the minus strand of JAPONP010000115.1, from coordinate 8,801 downwards.
CCAAAAGGCCCAAGACCTTCTTCACTGCGCTCAAACCTATTATGAGGCCAAAAAGATCGATCTCGCTTTAGAAGCGAGCAAAAAGAGTATGGCCCAAAAAAACCTCAATATGGGCCTCAAACTCAAAATCGCCAACCTCATAGGCCTTTGCTATCGCCACCAATCTTGCCATAGGGAAGTGTATCTGCAACTTAAAAAATGGATCAAATACACCAAGCAATATAGTTCCGAATCCTTTTCCTTTGAGATCTATTGCAATTATATCGAGGCCCTGATGGCCCTCGACCTCAAAAAGGAGGCCCTGGAGCATTTTGAAGACTATGCCCTCTTTCTTAGAAAGAGGAAAGACGATGTGGTTTGGGCCGAATCCTACTTAATCGTTCGACACCTTCGCTACATCTTTGCCAAAAAATACGAATCCCCGAAAGAGGCCTGGAATATCCTTTTGAGTATTCGTGCTTTGGCCGTATTCGTGGGCGACAAGGCCATGGCCCATTCCATGAAAGAGGAGATGAAGCTCTACGATTTTGAGCAGGGCCAAGTCAGCCACTTTCAAGATTGGGTCTATCTCAAGGAGGATAAATTGGCCCTTTTTGAAGGAGAAAAAAGGCTCGTTCGCTTGGACAAAAACCTTGGGGCCCAAAAGGCCATCGAACTTCTCCTTCCATCGCCCATCAAAACGGAGACCTTCTTTAAGGCCGTCACCAAAACCTCCTACAACCACGCCCTTCACGAAAAGACCCTGTTGCAAATTCTCTCCAAAATTCGCTCAACCCTTTCCCCAAGTAGTGTAGCGATCCAAGGGGAGTATGTGGGTCTGATCTAAAAAACCGTCCTCCACGATACCGGGCCCTCCCAAGGGCCCAAGACCCCGGAGGGAAGTGCGGGAAATACCTCGTCGCATCATGGACTGACGGGCATTTCTTTGGCACTATTTCTCTCATCTATGAAGTCCCGGGATTTAAGAGAACGTTTCACGGATTATTTTGCTCGCCATGGGCATCACAAGATACCCTCCTCCTCCCTCATCCCCGAAGATGACCCTACCCTCCTCTTTACCAATGCGGGGATGAACCAATTCAAGGATTATTTTACGGGAAAGGCCAAGGCCTGCCACCCCAGGGCCTCGACCATTCAAAAATGCGTTCGGGCCGGGGGAAAGCATAACGATTTGGAAAACGTGGGCCACACCCCCCGCCACCACACCTTTTTTGAAATGCTCGGAAATTTCTCTTTTGGGGATTATTTCAAGAAGGAGGCCATCCATTTGGCCTTTGACTTTCTCACCAAGGAGTTGGGCATCCCCCAAGACAAACTCTTTATCACCGTCCACGAAAGTGACGACGAGGCCCACGATATCTGGCATAAGGATATAGGTTTTCCTGCAAAAAAAATTTTTCGCAAAGGGGATCGGGACAATTTCTGGGAGATGGGACCTTTTGGTCCCTGTGGGCCCTGTAGCGAAATCTTCTACGACCACGGCCCCCAATATGCCTCGAAGCCCGCTTCCTCCAAGGCCCCCCTAGACGACGAGGAACGCTATGTGGAGATCTGGAATCTCGTCTTCATGCAATTTGAAAAAACGCCGGAGGGAACCTTTGAGCTTCCAAAGCCGTCCGTGGATACGGGGGCGGGTCTTGAGCGATTGGCGGCCCTCATGCAGGGAAAGTATTGGAACTACGACTCCGACCTCTTTACCCCGCTTATCTCTCGTCTCCAAGATATCTGCCGCCTCCCCTACGGGGATGAAAGCGCATCGTCTTTTAGGGTCGTGGCCGACCACGTTCGGGCCTCGGCTATGCTCATCACCGACGGGGCCATTCCCTCAAACGAAGGGAGAGGGCACGTTCTTAGACGAATCATCCGCAGGGCCGTGAGGTATCTAAGAAAACTGGATCCGGCAAAGGCTTCTCTTTCCTCCCTCCTTCCCGAAGTCTTTCAAACCTTGGGGGAAGAATACCCTCAAAATGCGGCCCACAAGGCCTTGGCCAAAGACCTTTTGGACAAGGAGGAACAAAAATTTTTAAAGACCCTGGATTCCGGTATGAGCTTTTTGGAAGAGGCCCTCAAACGCCACGTTGTGGGGCAAACATTTTCCGGAAAAACGGCCTTTAAACTCTACGACACCTATGGTTTCCCCAAGGATCTAACAGAAATCATCCTCAAGGAAAAAAATCTAAAACTCGATCACACAGGCTTTGATAAGGCCCAAAAGGCCCAAAGGGAGATGTCCAAAAAATCCTGGAAGGGAGGGAGTGGCCAAGGAGAGGATCACAAAAAGTTATTTTACTCCATCAAAGAAAAACACGGCCCAACGGTTTTTCTAGGTCAAGAAAAACTCGAAGAATCCGGAACCCTTTTGGGCCTGGAAAAGGTGGGAGACGGTGAAGAACTCTTTGCCCTCGTCTTCGATCGAGTCCCTTTCTACGGCGAATCCGGAGGCCAAGTGGGCGACTGCGGTCTCATCGCCCGAGAGGACGGCCAACCGGCTGCTACGGTCATGGACACCCAAAAGCCCGTGGAAGATCTCCACGTTCTCTACTCAAAAGATGCGGGGGATCTCGAGGTGGGGACGAGCTATCTTCAAAAGGTTGACCCCGAAAAACGCAAGGCCACCACCCAAAACCATTCGGCCACCCATCTACTCCAATCGGCCCTGATCGAAGTTTTGGGAAACCATATCAAACAGGCCGGCTCTCATGTGAACTGGGAGCGCTTGAGATTCGATTTCACCCATTCCAAGGCCTTGTCCCTAGAGCAAATCCGGCACATTGAAGAATACGTCAACAAATCCGTCACGGCTTCCCACCCGGTCTCCATCAGATCCATGCCCAAGGAAAAGGCCCGGGAGTTGGGGGCCATCGCCATGTTTGGAGAAAAGTACGGAGAAGAGGTCAGGGTCGTTCAAATGGGTGATGTTTCCCTAGAGTTATGTGGGGGAACCCATGTGGGCACTCTTTCTGAGATCGGCCTTTTTTCCATCGTATCCGAAAGCTCTTTGAGCAGCGGCGTTCGTCGAATCGAAGCCGTGACCGGAAAAAAGGCCTTGGATCGACTTCGGGGGCGTAGTGAGGCCCTCAAACAAATCGAACGGCAGTTTAGCGCCAAAGACGACGATCTTCCGGGGCAAATCCAAACCTTTAAGGCCCGTCTCAAGGAGTTGGAGAAGGAAAACTCCAAACTTTGCGAAAAGATTCAATCCCTTGAAGGACGTACCCTTTTGGATCACCCCGAAAAGTGTGGGGATTATCTTTTCAAAGCGGCCCAAGTGGAAGAGGGAATGGATATGAAAAAACTCTCCGATCAATTCACCGCCGCTCACCCTAAGGGCCTTCTTTTCCTCTACGGAAAGCGCAAGGGAAAATGGTCCTTTCTTTTGCGGGCCCATAAAAATCTCAAAGACATCGACTGCTCCGCTATCCTCGGCGAAACCCTTAAAGGTATCGGCGGTCGGGGCGGGGGACGGCAGGATATGGCCCAAGGTTCGGGAGGCGATAAAGCCGATATCAAAAAACTTATCGCCCAAATCACTCGGAGAATCCAAACATGAAAAAAACGTTGACCTTCTCCCCTCTTCTCTTTTTTCTCCCATGGCTTTTGGTCGCAAACATTTCTTGCCTCAAGCAGGAGGGATCGGATTCCAAAACCTCCAAGGCCCAAATCCCCCTGAGGGCCAAAATCGAAACCCTCGATCCGGCCAATGCCTACGATGCCATCTCCTTGGCCGTGGCCCATCAAGCCTTAGAACCCCTCTACGAATACCACTACCTCCAAAGACCCTATCGCTTGGTTCCCCTCCTGGCCAAAGGCCTTCCCAAAATCGAAGGAAACGGAACCCGCTACACCATCCACATCAAAGAAAAGGTCTCCTACCACAAAGACCCCGCCTTCCGGGGCCAAACCCGCTATGTGAAGGCCTTGGACTTTATCCACCAAATCAAGCGCATCGCCCTCGTCGAAACGAAAAGCAAGGGATGGTTTTTATTTAAGGATAGGATCGTGGGGCTCGATCTCTTTAGGGCCAAGGCCAAAACCTATAAAGACATTGCCTCCATAGAGGTCGAAGGTCTCAAAACCTTGGGGGATTCGACCCTGGTGATCCAATTGACGAAGCCCTACCCCCAACTCCTCCACGTCTTGGCCATGGCCTTCACGACTCCCGTTCCCTTTGAGGCCATCGACTATTATAAAAATAATCTTAGAGAACGCCTCATCGGAACGGGCCCTTTTCAACTGGTTCGTTGGAATCCGGGTCTCAACCTTAAAATGAAAAAAAATCCACATTATCGTAAAGCCCTCTACCCCTCTCGTGGAGACAAGTGGGCCCAAGAAAAGGGCCTTCTTGGGGATGCGGGAAAGCCTCTCCCCTTTCTCTCCCATATCGAATTTAAGATCCTCAAAGAGGATCAGACCCAATGGCTCAATTTCCTCGATGGAAAAATCGACTTTCTCTCCATCCCCAAAGATAATTTCAACACGGCCCTCACTCCCCGTGGGGAACTCTCCAAAGAGCTGGCCGGACGGGATATCGCCCTTCAAATCGTGCCGACCTTTACCTCCTTTTGGGTGGGCTTCAACATGAAAAACCCCATCCTTGGAAAAAACTTCAAACTTCGTAAGGCCATCGCCCATGCCATCGACGTGGACAAGTTTGTGCGCCTCTTTACGAACGATACGGGCCAAAAGGCCAACTCCATCTTCGTTCCGGGCATTGCGGGATACGACCCCAAACAAAAACTTCCCTTCGAGTACGATTTGGCCAAGGCCAAACGACTTATGAAAGAAGCCGGTTATCCAAAGGGCTTTGGCCTTCCTCGCTTTACCTACGACGTGCGGGGCCCATCGACGCTCAGTCGCCAGCAGGGAGAATATATCAAAAACTCTCTCAAAAAAATCGGCGTTGAAATCGAAGTCGTCCTCAATACATTCCCCGGCTATATCAAAAAATCCAACGAGGGAAAAATTCAAATCCATCTAGACGGTTGGTCTCTCGATTACCCGGATGCAGAAAACATCATTCAGCTGCTTTCTTCGGGCGCCCATCCCCCGGGCCCAAACGCCTCCTTTTACCATAACCCCGAAGTGGATGGGCTTATCGAACGATTAAAGCTCCTTTCGGACGGACCCGAAAAATTTAATCTTATGAAGCGCATTGAAAAACTCGTTTTTGAAGATCTCCCCTGGGTTCCCTTGTTCTATAGAAGAAATTACTTTCTCCACTACCGTCGCCTCCAAAATCTGAGGATGTCTCCTCTCATTCAAAATTATCTCAAATATCTAAGGATCGAAGAGACCGCAAGCAGTTACAAAAAATCTTAGGGCCTATCTCCGTATTCCCCTTGTTCCACTTTGACAAAGGTTTTATTTTGAATGAAATGGGCCATGGAGGTTTCACAAAAGATTCTTTTTTTCATGGCTTCCCTCAAAGGCCTTCCCGAATTTCCTTCGAGTTGAACCGTGTGGTAGTCGTCCACATGGACAAGTTGCACATCATGGCCTCTCAGACAAATCCTAAGGGAAGGATTGAGGATATAGAAATTTCCCTCATGGGATAAAAACTTTGTTAAAGAACTCCGGGATACACATTTAACCACATCTCGAAATCGCCACGTCCCGATCAATAGACCCAAATACTGGACGAGATAAATTTGCCAGGTCAAAAGATTGATGAAAAAAGGGGCCTTTGGTTTTTGGAAGAAGAGACATCTGAGTACCGGCCAAAACGCTTTGATCGAACTGATAAAACCGTGAGGGATCACACCGTATTTAAAAAAGATATTGGCCTGCCAATACCCCGTGACAAAACTTCGCAAAAAGAGATAGGAAAGGATACCGTCGGATCTTTCCACCGAGGCGCGGGCCTTGATAGAAGAAGCGATATGATGGCCTTGGGCAAGAAGACGATAGGTGAGTTCGAGATCTTCATTTCGTTTGAATCCGGGATCAAAAAGCCCCACCTTTTGGAGATGATCCCGCCGAATGAGGAGGGCCGCCGTATTGAGAACCCCCAAGGCCCCCGGCGTTTCCAACATATTGAAATAAAGGCAAAATTTTTGAGAATTGAGCCTTCGAACCTCGTCGAGAAATCCATCACCTTTGCGATAAACGCAGCAGCCCACAGCCGATACGGCCCCTCCCTTCATTTCTTCCAAAGAGCGATGGACCCAATCCCTCTCTAAGGTCACATCTGCATCCACATAGGCGATGAAATTTTCCTCGATCCTATGGATGAGATGGTTTCGGGCCCGTGCCCTGGATTTTTGTTGGATAAAATGGTGAGCGACGCGAGGGTATCCCCTCAAGATGGCGGCGACCTTGGCGTCCTTTTTCCCGTTTTCCACAACGCTGATTTTGATTCTCTCACGGGGATAGTCGAGGAGCGAGATGGAGTGGAGGCAGGATTTAAGGGTTCGAGAGGCCTTATAGCAGGGGATAATAAAGTGAATCCGTGGAAATGTGGCCATTTTCTCGACTTTGACGAAAAAATGGCACTTTGGGAAGTCATTTCGCCGGAGCGGGGTGGAAGACCCTATATTTTTTACACACCCTCCTTGTTCAATTCCCAAATCCCTTTAGTCTAATATATGTAGAGGGGACATCCCAACCACACAAAAGGGCCCATTATGAAACAACTTTTATTTACTCCCATTCTCTTTCTCTCCCTTTCTTTCTCCCCGGTTTTCTCATGGGCCGCCATGGGCCCTACCCTACAAACCCATGCCAAGACATCTGAAACCTCCTCCGGGTACTCAAAGGAAGACTTCAATCTTTTGGCCCACACCGCGCTGACTCTCCTTTTGACCGTGGATGCCATTCATCTATTCAACGACCCCTTTCTTCCCCCCAATATAGAGCAAGGCCTAAAACGCCAAGACAACTTTATCACCCATACTTTGGACACATTCGATGAGAAGAGGCTCATTTTTACCGCAGAAGATATCGAACTTTTCCAAATGGATCCCTATTCCCAGTCACTTTTTGCCCAAAACCCCGAGAGGCTGACGAGCGAGACGGCCCTCTACACGATGAAAATTCAAGAGCGATATCTTCAAAGAATTGAAGAGACCATCACATGGCTCGATTCCCAATCCGATCAAACCCTGGATCTTGAGGAGGCCTCCTCGGGAGATTTTAAGACCCATCGAAAGAAATGGGATCTTCTCCCCCAAGACCAAAAGACCCGGGCATGGGCCCTTAAACTTAAAGAAAATGTCATTACCCGAATGTTAAAAGAAGAGGATCTCTCCCAAGAAAAGGCCCAAGAAGAGGGCCTTGAAACCATTCGAGGATATCTCCTCTCCCTTAAAAAAGCGACCTCTTTGGAAACGTCCTTGAGCAAAGTTTTAAACTCTCTTTTAAAGACGGTGGATCCCTACACCAAGGTCTTCTCCCCAAAACTTCGAAACCTCAACATGGCTTCTGCCGGACAGTCCTATGAGGGCATAGGGATAGTCATAGGTATTGATCCCGACACTCAGGAGACGACGCTCATGGGGATCACTCCGGATTCCCCTGCGGACAAGGCCGGACTCAAAGAGGGGGATGTCATTTTAGGGGTTGGGAAGGTTGACGACAAAATCATATCCTCAAAAATGGAGTTGGACGAGCTTCTCAATAGAATAAAGGCCATAAAGGGAACGCTTTGCTTATTGTATCGCCAGGCCGAGGAGTCCGATGATTCTTTTCATCAAGCGTGTATGAAAAAAGAACCGATCAATTCGGCCAGATCTTCTTCTCCTCTTAAAATGGAAAAAACCCAAGAAATGCTTGGAGAAAAATCCGTTCTCGTGGGTGAAATCAAAATCAACCAATTTTACGCCGGCCCCAATATCAGTTTGGCCCAAGATGTGAAAGATCTTCTGGAAAAAAACCGCGATATCCAGGCTCTCGTCATCAATCTATCGGGCAATGGAGGAGGCGATTTTATGGCCGTCTCAAGGCTCATTGAACTCTTTATCGAGGAAGGAGACATCCTGGTATCGGTTTCTCCAAAAAGAAAGCAAAGAGTCGCAAGAATGAATCTCACAAGGGATCCCTTTTCCCCCAAAGAAGGATTCTATAAAATCCCCCTCCTCGTTGCCATCGACGAGGAAAGTGCTTCCGCATCGGAAATTTTTGCAGCGGCCATTCAAGATCACGCTCGAGGAATCGTTGTCGGCACAAAATCTTTTGGGAAGGGTACTGCACAGAACGTCACCTCTCCGGGAAAGCTTACGGGCGGCCCCTATCCCGTCACCACAAAGGACTGGCTCACCGAAGATTGGCTTGTGGTCGCAACCGAAAGTTTTTTCGTTCGCGCTAGCGGAGACCTTCTTGAGTCCCACGGTGTCGTTCCCGATGTACACTTCAAATCTTTTAAAAGTACCGGCGATGAGGAACCCCCATTTGATCGCAACTGGCTTCCTTTGGATAAAAAGTTTATGGACTCTATTTCTCCCCGGCATATTCGCCCCATCGATAAGGCCTTATTGAAAGAGATGCAATCTGAAGCGGATCGATTTTTTGAGACCGATGAATACTACCTCAACTTCTCTAGGTTGAATCGAGAGTATTCCAAGTGGATGGAAGAAAAGGATGATTCCATCAACTATGAAACTCTAAAGAATCGAAAGAAAGAATATGAGGCCCTAAATAAGAGGTTGGACGAAACCTTGGAAAAAACCGCCGACGGTGCCCTTGTTTCTCCATGGAAAAGGCTCTTGAGTAGGCTTGCCGCTCTCCATGCCGTCAAATAGTAACGGCTAAAATTCGTAACTGCTCACCCCCCGGCAATCTTGGCAGTCGACTGCCTCGTCGCTTCC
>JAPONP010000114.1 GCA_026713835.1 Bacteriovoracales bacterium | reverse complement strand
TAGCAAAAACTGTAATAAAGGCGAGGTAACTGTTCTCCACCCGGATAAGATTGGTAGGAGGCAACGAGGAGCGACCGAGGCGTGCTTCCTGCACGTCGCAGGGAAGCGACGAGGCAGTCGACTGCCAAGATTGCCGGGGGGTGAGCAGTTACCACAAAAGAGGGGATCCGAATAGGTATGGGCCTTTCATCTTTGATAGAACTCATGATGAATCGTCGCCGGACGACGGTCTTGCTCTCTTTTTTGAGTCTCCTTGCCTTCGCTACGGGACTTCGGCATCTCGTCACTGTGGAGGCCGATATTCGAAACCATTTCAATACGGATAACCCCCATATTCTCGAACTGGATCTTCTCGAAGAGACCTATGCCCTCTCGGATGCGGCCCCTCTCGCCGTCGCTCCCAAAAAGGGGACGATTTTTACGAGGGAAATGCTCCGGGCCGTTGAAGAGTTGACCGAAGAGCTTTGGCGCATTCCCTACGTCACTCGCGTGGATTCCCTGACCAACTATTCCCATAGCCAAGGTTTTCAAGATGAACTTATCGTCAAACCCCTCGTAGAGGAAGCGGGTTCCCTCAGTGACGATGATCTCAAACGAATCCAAAGGATTGCCCTGAGTACAGAGGAGGTGGTCGGTCGTTTCGTTTCCAGGGATGGGGGGGTTGCGGGTTTGGTCGTGAGCATCGCCTTTCCCGAAGACTGGGAAGCGGGCAAAAAAGAAGTGATGGATGCCCTTTACGAGGTGATGGATAAGGCCCGGGAAAGTCATCGGGACATCGACTATCACCTGGCGGGAGAAATCGTTCTCAACCGTGCGGTCAACGATGCTATTAACGATGAAATGGAAATCCTTGGCCCCACGGCCCTTGGGACGATGCTCGTCATCGCCACCCTTCTTTTGCGCTCCCTATGGGCCACTCTCGGGATTGTCTTGGTGTTGGTAGGGGTTTTCCTTTCTTCCTTGGGTGTTAGCGGCTATATGGGCTTTCCCCTCTATGCGGAAAGCAGTGCCGCACTTTTCGTCTTGATGGCCCTGACCGTGGCCCATTCCGTTCATATCATCGAGGGAATATGGGCGGGCCTTCGCCGGGGACTGGGGCGAAAGGAAGCCGCCATCTCCTCTCTCAAGTCCAATATATGGCCCGTTTTTTTGACATCCCTTACCACGGCCATCGGTTTTCTAAGCCTCAATTTTTCCGAGATGCCCCCCTTTCGGGTGATGGGCAATATCGTGGCGCTTGGTGCCCTATTCGCCTTCCTCTATGCGGTGACCCTTTTGCCCGCCTTCCTCTCCATGACACCTGTGCGAAAGCGACCGCTCCCTTCCGGGAAGTTGGACTTTTTGGAGCGGCTGGGACGATTTGTGGTTTTTCAAAGGCGCACCCTCCTTTGGTCCTTTGGTGCTTTGATGATGGCGATCACGGCGGGGATCTTTCGCATCGAACTGACGGAAAATGTGCTGGAGCATCTCGATGAAAGCTATGAGTTTCGCCAATCCGCAGATTTTATAAAAGAGAAGTACTCAGGTGTCGAAACCTACGAGTACTCTTTGGACTCCGGGAAGCCCGGTGGTATAACGGAACTTGGGTATCTGGAGAAAGTCGATGCCTTTGGAAAGTGGTATAAGGCCCAACCGGAAGTGAACCACGTCTTTACCATGGCCCATACCTTGAAGCGCTTGAACATGAACCTCCACAGTGACGATCCGGATTTTTACGCCCTTCCGGCCAACTCGGATCTAGCGGCCCAGTATCTTTTGCTCTACGAACTTTCCTTGCCCCAAGGGCGCGACCTCAATAACCTCATCAATATGGAACGATCGGCCACTCGGGCCACGATCTCCCTCAAGGGTCTATCCACCAGCGAGAAAATAGAATTGGACAAACGCTCGAAGACCTGGCTTCGCAAGAATGCCCCGGAGCTTTCCTCCGGGGCCGGCGGCATGGCGGCTGTGGGAGCCTACTCGCTTCAGCAAAATATACAGGGTATGTTGTTTGGGACCATTATAGGAATGGCCATCATCTCCTTTATCCTGGTCTTGGTCTTTAGAAGTGTGCGCTTGGGCCTTATAAGCCTCATACCCAATTTCGCTCCGGCCGCCATGGCCATGGGTCTTTGGGGCCATTTTGTGGGAGAGGTTGGGATTGCGGCTTCCGTCGTCACGGCGATTGCCTTTGGTATCATTGTCGATGACACCATCCATTTTATGACCAAGTATGCAAAGTCCAGAAAGAATGGGCTTGGGCCCAGCGAGTCCGTCCTCGCTTCCTTTCGCTCCGTGGGAAAGGCCATCATCGTGACGACCGTGGTGTTTGCTTTGGGGTTTATGGTGTTTGGGGCCTCGGGGCTGATCCCCAACCGGGTCCTCGGTTTGCTCGTGGGAATAACCGTCGTGGTGGCCTTGCTGGCCGATTTCCTCTTTCTCCCACCGCTTCTTATGGCCCTGGACGGAACCAAGGAGACGGACGAGCAGATCAGATCACGGCTTCGGTAGCTCGGCTTCGGTCATCCACTTCACCGATTCACCACTCTATCGGATCGGCAGTTTGCGCCTTTGCTCGGCGATTTTGAACTTGAGTTTCTTATCGGGTTTCATGGACGGAAGGGGACTAAATCGGAGTTTGTAATTGGCCGGGGCCACTTCGAGGGTAAAGTAATGGGCGATCATGAGGATGTTCACGGATAATTGTAGATTCACCCATTGGTGGCCCAAGCATTTGTGCGTCCCCAATCCGTAAGGGGCGTAGCCGTCACTGCGGTGTTCGTTTCGCGGTGATTGATAGCGGTCGATATCAAACGAAAAGGGATCGGGAAAGACATCCTCCATATAATGGGACGCCGTTTGGGCAATGTGAACCCGCAACCCCACGGGGAGTTTATGGCCTTCGACTATGCAGGAATTCATGATATGCCGCATGGACATAGGCACGATGGGATACATACGGAGGCATTCCTTGATAAAACGATTCGTGATATCGAGGGCGTCCGAAGTGAAATCTTCGCCGCTTGGTTCACCTTTTTCAAACAGGGCATCCGCTTCACTTTGGATTTGTTCGTAAAGCTTGGGTCGTGACGCCATAGCGTAGAGGGTAAAGCTTAAGGCATCCCCGAGGTACATACTGGCGAACAGGGTCGCCGATAGAGCGAAGCGCAGATTTGACTCCGGCATGAGTTGGGGATCGCTCGCATGGAGGCTCAACCAGTCATCGGTAAGATTTCTCGGCCGGCCCGCCCGCTGGGTGGGTGTGTGGGACATCTGAATTCGTTTCAACAGCGTATCGATGGTCTTCGCCCGGCGTTTCATCCACGGGGTATGCAGCATAAATTGGGGCAAGGCCTTGATGATATGGGTGGTGAGGGCCCGCTCCTTAAAGGCTATAAGATCGTCGATGATGTCCTGGGAATCCACATTGGCCGCAAGAGGTGAAATTTGCCCATTGATCATGTGCCGACAAAGGGGTGTGGCGCGATAGGATCGGCCCACCACCCAACCGGCCATAAAATAGCGGGCATTGCGGTAGAGTTCGTCCAACTGACCTTCCAATCTTTTTTTGGAATAGCCCGGCCCCATGGCCCGGCGAAGCCGGAAATGATCGCCGCCGTCTAGGGAAGGCATGAGGCCGGATGCGGCCCCATAGACTTTTTCAAAATCCGCAAAATAGTCCTTGGCCCTAAGATACAATCGTCCCTGTCTGTGAACCCAGCGATTTGTCTCGGCCCCGGCGAGAAAGACCATGGGTTTGGCAAACGGTGGACGGAGTTCAAAGACCGGACCGTATTTTTTGGCCAGGTCCGCAAAGAGAGCGGGGATATGGCCGGTGCGAAGATGGGGGTTGAACAAAAGGTAGCGCAGGGAAACCCTGGGGATTTTCTTGCCCAGAGAGGAATGTCGAATCAGCGGGGTGGAGATATTGTGTTGAACCGCATCGGCCATGGATCGTCCGATCAAGTCCATTTGGCAGATCTCTTTGATGCGCTCTGTGGATTTTTCATCCAGTTCAAAGATAAAGCGAAAGACGTCACAGGTGTTGACCAAACAAATGACGATGATATCCCTTGGATCGGGAATCGTATCCGTAAAGACGGCTTCGCTGATACGCATTTTGATAGATTGCCCCGCCGTGTCTTTTTTGGAACTGCCAAATTGGTTTGAGGGGAGCAAAGTCCAAAAGTCCCCATCATGGTGTTTTAAAATCTTGAGCTCCACCAGTCGATCCAGGGTCGAATCGATGATGGACTCCGCTTGGGGAGCGAGCCGATCAATCCAGTATTGGGTGTTTTTTGGCCTGGGCTCATCGGCAATTTCTTTGAGGATCGAATCGAGGATAGGGCTGCCCGTTTCCGTCGGATCCGTGAGGTTCAAGGACCTGAGATCCGTGTCGATGCGCAAGAGAAGAGAGAGTTCTGCGAGGACGGCCCCGATGACGGCGCAGTTGAGTTCCCAGCCGGGAACGTGGTGGAAGTAGCCGGTTTCCTCGTTGAGGAGCATGAGAATGAGTTCTTCGGGTAAGCTCAGGGTTGGAGTCGCCCCATCCGGAGTTGTTTTGGTGTCGGTCATGATCTCTTAGAACCCTTAGTATGGGGAGTTTAGAGCTTATCCCAAAACCACCTTCTATTGCAACCGACTGCAAAGGTGGTTTTGGGATAGGCCCTTAATATCGATCAATGCCTTTGGTTGCGCTTTCCCTTTCCGATTTTGGCCTTAAGACCGATCTCCAAAGTGGAAGACTCAAAGGAGTTTAGATCCAGTGTTGAAGTGTTGGCCCCTGTACCGGAGTACTGATCGATGGAGGCGTCTCTAACGGCCATCCAGCGATGATTGGTGAAAACCATAAGGCGATCGTTCACCTTGTAACCAACCCCTGTTTGAAGTTGAAGCATGGGGACGGTATCGGATCCAGAACCCGTGCGCACATTACCCGTTACATTAACCTCCGTATCCACATCGACTCTTACGGCACCAACACCGACTCCGGCGTAGAAGACCCATTTCTTGCCGGTTACAATATCGATAAGGACATTGAAAACAACTCCCATATAATCAAAGTCACCCGATCCTTGGACGGCATCGTTATAGCTGGCATAATTTTGGAGAACTTCTTCCGGGAGTTCGACGTTGGTGTAATTGACATCGGCGAGATCGTAGGGAAGCCTAAAAATTTCTCCCTCCAAACGGAGCCTATCGGCAAATTTATATCCGGTCACCAATCTAAAAGAAGCGGCGTCGGAATCGTGATCGAGAAAAATCTCTCCGCTTCTATTGACAGAGGAATTGTAAACATTAAAATTTTCGTCTCTATCCGAACTCCCTATCAGGGTACCCAGGGATACATACCAGCCCTTGTCCTCTCCACTTTCGGCCTGTATGGGGGATACGACGAGGAAAAAACTCAAAAGCATTGTTGTGAATAATGTGTTCATCATTTCATCTCCTTTGTTTGGTGGTTAAAGTAACGAAATTGAAATCGTTGTCAACGGCATCGGAAATATCTTCACGGCAATTGGAGCTATGCGCAGGCCTCTTTACCCCTCGATTGCCATAGGAGGGGGAGGGAAGATATATTGACGATTCGTGTTCCAACGGAGTGCCCGGAGCGTTTGATATGGAAAGGCAGGGGGATTTATCGGCCAGAAAATCGGATCATATCCACATGGCCCTTTCGGCCCGTACGGAGGGGAAAGAGGAGCGTTTTGATTACGAGCCCCTTCTGGGCCACCACGATCTAGACCAAATCGACCTATCCACGATGTTTTTGGGCCGAACCTTTTCGGCCCCCCTTTGGGTTTCCAGCATGACGGGAGGGAGCGAAAAGGCCCGGACGATCAATGCCCGATTGGCCCGGGCCTGCGCCCGTTTCGGTCTTGGCATGGGCCTTGGCTCCCTTCGCCCCCTCCTCACGGGAAAAGGGGATTTTGAGGACTTTCACGTCCGCCCCCTCTTGGGCCCGGATCGCCCCCTCTACGGCAATATCGGCATCGTGCAGGTGGATGAACTTTTGAGGGACAAGGCCTTGGGGCAGTTGTGGGAGGTGTTGGAAAAGTTGCAATGCGATGGGCTCGTGGTTCACGTCAACCCCCTCCAGGAATGGTACCAGCCGGAAGGGGATTTTTTGCAACGCCCCCCACTGGCCATTATCGAGGAGTTTCTTCCCGAATGTTCTCGCCCTATCATCGTCAAGGAGGTGGGACAGGGGATGGGGCCAAGAAGCCTCAAGGCCTTGATGAAGCTCCCCTTGGAGGCCTTGGAGCTGGCGGGCCTTGGGGGAACGAATTTTTCCAAATTGGAATGGGAGAGGCGCAGGGAAGAGGAGAAGAGGGAGAGACCGCAGGATTTGACCCGCGTGGGTCACGGGGCCTTGGAGATGATCGATTGGATCAACCGGGAAGAAGAGGGGCCCAACATTCGGTGTCGGCAGTTTATCGTTTCAGGAGGGGTTCGTTCCTTTTTGGATGGCCATTATCTCATGGAGAGGCTAAATTACCCCAGCATTTACGGCCAGGCATCGCCTTTTCTCAAGTGGGCCTTGGAGTCCCAGAGGGCCCTGGACAATTATATCGAATCCCAGATTGCAGGGCTCAAAATGGCCCGGAGCTTCCTGAGGGCCCGTTCCTTCCGGATGGGGCCCGGCAGACTAGAGGACGACGATTCGTGGACAGTGTGAAAGGTTTTTCAAAGTTGAGCAAGGAGGAAAAGCTGGCCTGGCTCTCCCGTTCCCTCGGAGACGGAAGCGGAACCGTACCGTCACTTCTCTCCTCTTTTTGGCATCCCGACGAGAACCGGCAAAAAGCATTTGAAGATTTTAGCGAAAATACCCTGAGCAATTTTTTCTTGCCCTTTGGTTTGGCCCCCAATTTTTTGATCAACGGAAAAACCTACGCCGTTCCCATGGTGATTGAGGAGAGTTCCGTGGTGGCCGCCGCCTCCAAGGCCGCTAAATTTTGGCTGGAAAGAGGAGGGTTTAAGGCCCGGGTCTTAAAGAGCACGAAGGTAGGACAGGTTCATTTTCTATGGCAGGGATCCATGGATCGGCTTTTGGCTTTTTTTGAAAGGGTGAGATCGTCTCTTCTCGAAGAGCTCAAACCCTTGACGAAGAGAATGGAAAGGAGAGGGGGAGGGATAACGGGACTTAGGCTTCTGGACAAAACCCAAGAGTTGCCCGGTTACGGCCAGCTCTTTGTAGAGTTTGAAACCTGTGACGCCATGGGGGCCAATTTTATCAACTCCGTTTTAGAATCCCTCGGGCGTCGCTTCGCCGAAAAGGTGCGCGCTTGCGAGGGGTTTTCTTCCAAGGAGAGACAAATCGAGATCATCATGGGCATCCTCTCCAATTACACGCCGGATTGTCTCGTTTCCGTGAAGGTGGATTGCCCCGTTTCGGATTTAGGTGCGCCCAAATCCGAAACCTCGGGAGAGGAATTGGCCAAAAGGATCAAGGCCGCCGTGGACATCGCACGGGTGGATCCCCATAGGGCCGTGACCCATAACAAGGGCATTTTTAACGGCGTGGATGCGGTGGTGATGGCCACGGGCAATGACTTTCGGGCCGTGGAGGCCTGCGGTCACGCCCATGCGGCCCTCGGAACCGGGGAAGACCAAGACCAAGAAGGTGAAGGTATGCGGTATCGGGGGCTCACCCGTTGTGTGGTGGAAGGAGGGCATTTCACCCTGTCTCTCGATCTTCCCCTGTCTCTAGGAACCGTGGGCGGGTTGACTTCCCTTCACCCCCTGGCCGAATTGTCCCTGGAGATTCTAGGTCGTCCCGGGGCCAAAGAACTCATGATGATCGCAGCTTCCGTGGGGTTGGCCCAAAACTTTGCCGCATTGAAGAGCTTGGTGACCACGGGGATTCAGCGAGGCCACATGAAGATGCATTTGCTCAATATCCTCAATATGCTTGAGGCCGACGACTTTGAAAAGGAGAGGGTCAAGGCCCATTTTGTGGATCGAGTGGTGACCTTTTCCGAGGTCCGCCGCTCTTTAAAGGCCTTGAGGGAGTGCCAATGAGAGCGGGCCAATCCTTTTATGCCCACGGAAAGTTACTCCTGAGCGGAGAGTATGTGGTTTTGGACGGGGCCAAGGCCTTGGCCTTACCCACCAAGTTTGGACAACACCTCTCCGTTCGATACGAGAAGAGCTATGCTCCCCACCTCCATTGGAAGGGCATCGACGTAGAGGGGAAGGTTTGGTTCGAGGCCGCCTTCGAGTTGTGGAAATTCGATCTGATGGATTCCTATAGGGAAACCCCCGAAAACCTTTATCTCCAAAAACTTTTGAGGGCCGTGCGAGAAGAGAACAGCCATTTTTTGCGGGAAGAGGAGACCACCGTGAAGGTGACCACCCGCTTGGAGTTTCCCCTGGAGTGGGGCCTTGGGAGTTCTTCCACCCTGATCTACAATATGGCCCAATGGGCCTATATCTCTCCTTTTGAGTTGCAATTTAAAACCATGGGGGGGTCGGGACACGACATCGCCTGTGCCCATGCGTCCGCTCCCATCCTCTACGAAAAAAATAGGGAGGGGCCTTTATGGGAGCCGATTTCTTTTAGGCCTCCCTTTTCCCATAAACTCTATTTTGTCTATTTGGGAAACAAACAAAAAACCCGTGAGGGAATCGACTATTATCGCGGGCTCCACTTTGCCCCCAAGGAAAAGGCTGAATTGACTCTCAAAATATCCGCCATCACAAAAGAGATTCCCAAGGCCCGCGATCTCACAGACTTTGAGTTCTTGCTCAAAGGCCATGAGGTTCTTCTTTCCGAGAGCTTGAAGATGAAGCGAGTCCAAGAGCTTCGTTTCCCCGATTACTGGGGAGTGGTCAAATCCCTTGGGAGTTGGGGAGGGGACTTCGTTCTTGTGACCAGCGAGAGGGGCGAGGAGGAGACCCGTCGCTATTTTCTGGATAAGGGGTGTCCCCTTTTCTTCCGTTACGATGAGATGATCGGTGTTTCGTCCGAGACAGGGAGTGGTGGTGAACCCATCCACTGAGCCCAAGGTCTTGGAGGAAGGCCGGGTCTCTTGGTCCTCTCCTTCCAATATCGCCATCGTCAAGTACTGGGGAAAAAGGGGAGAACAACTCCCTCAAAATGCTTCCCTCAGTTTGACCCTTTCTGCGTCCCAAACCCAAATGAGGGTGAGCTATGCGCCCAAAGGGCCGAAAGAATCCCCGGGCCTTCGCTCCTTTCTCTTTCAGGGCCTTGAAAAGGAGCGCTTTAAGGCCAGGATTCAAAACTATTTGCATGGTCTCAAGGATCGTCTTGGGTTTTTGGATCGAGTCTGCCTGGACATAGAAAGTGAAAATACCTTTCCCCATTCCTGTGGCGTGGCCTCCTCCGCTTCGGCCTTCTCCGCTTTGGCCCTTTGCCTATGCGAGATTCAAGAGGAACTTATGGGGGCTTCTCTTCCAAGGGAGGATTTTTTCCGCAAGGCCTCTTGCCTGGCCAGATTGGGCTCGGGCAGTGCCTGTCGCTCCCTCTACGCTCCCTTGGCCCTTTGGGGCAATGTGGGGCAAGGCCCTTTTGTGGATGATCACGCCCTTCCCTTCCGCGAGATTCATCCCGACTTCTTGGGCCTTCGAGACGATATCTGTATCGTGGATGGGGGGGTCAAGCCCGTCTCATCGAGCCTGGGACACGAACTGATGGAAGGGAACCCTTGGGCCAAGATTCGCTACGCCACGGCCAATAGGAGGGTTCGGCAATTGATGGATATTTTAAAATCCGGCGAGGTTTGGGATTTTATGGAACTCGCCTGTGCGGAGGGCATGGCCCTTCACGGGCTCATGTGGGTTTCACCGAGGCCTTCACTCCTTTTAAAACCGGCCTCTCTCGCCATTATGGAAAAGGTGATCGAGTGTCGCCGCCGCCACAAAATCCCCTTGGGCTTTACGGTGGATGCGGGCCCCAACGTCCACGTTCTCTCTTTGGATCGGGATCGAAAAACCGTGGCGGCTTTTTTAAAGGAGGAACTGGCCCCTCTTTGCGAGAGGATCATCGAGGATCGCTTGGGAGAGGGGCCTAGAAGGACGGCAGGGGAGGGTCAAGGGGGAGGGCGAGGATGAGCTTTAAATCCTTTCAGTCCAAAGTTTTGCTCTTTGGGGAGTACGCCGCCATCCACAAGGGAAAGGCCCTCACCATTCCCTATGGAAGGTTTGCGGGCCAATTGGTTCTTCCCCACCATTGCGTGGAATCGGACAAGGATTCCCAATCCCATAGGGAAATCAAGGCCTTTGGCCATTACCTGATGGAATACTGTGGGGATTTTTTGGATTTGGCCGCTTTAAAAAATGATATCGACCGGGGACTTTATTTTGATTCCTCCATCCCCCAAGGGTTTGGGCTCGGAAGCTCCGGGGCCCTATGTGCGGCCCTCTACGATCGCTATCGGAAGGTCAAAGAGGAACTTCCCCCAAAGGATTTGAAGCACATTTTTATCCTCATGGAATCCCATTTTCATGGACTGAGTTCCGGGATTGATCCTTTGATCAGTTATTTGGGAACACCTCTTCTCTTTGAATCCGACGATCGCATCTCTCCTGTGGAAATCTTCTCGGAAAGACCCGGGCCCGGTGCCCTCTTTCTCGTCAATACGGGACAGACCAGAAGGACGGGGGCCTTGGTCAACCTCTTTTTGGAAAAGTGCAAGTCCTCTTCCTTTGAATCCTTCTTTAAGGAAAAAATTATCCCTGTGACCGATCGGAGTATTCGGAGTTTTTTGGCCAAAGAGAACGAAAGTTTTTGGGAAAACTTTATGGAGCTATCGGCCTATCAATTCGAGTGCTTCGGCCCCATGATCCCAAGGCTTTTGGGCCCTCTTTGGAGACGGGGCCTAGACGAGGGGCATTTCGCCCTCAAACTTTGCGGAGCCGGAGGGGGAGGAGTCTTTTTGGGAGCGGCCAGGGATTTTCAAAGGGCCCGGAAGAGATTTTACGAATACGAAATTCGCCCCATCTGCTTTTTTTGACCTTCACTATCTTTACGGGAGAGGGCCTTTTTGAGTTTGGCCCCAAAGTCTTTGGGGGAACAAAACGTTTTGTCCGAACCGGGGCCAAAGCCTTGGCCTTGATCCTTGTAGTCCTCGGCCATCAGGGCCGGGGCCGAGATTTTGTTTTCGATCTCCTGGGCCTTGTCCAAAAAGGTCATGATATGTTCCAAAAAGGCCCTTTTGGTTTGGATTCTGGCCACACTCGCCTGGGCACATACATGGCGTAAAACGTGACCTTGCATAAGAGGGGCGGCTTCCCTTTCGTCCCCGTAGGTGGAAAGAAGAAATCCGGCGGAAACCAAATCATGGGTCTCAAGGGACTCGCCCCCTAGAACCCATTTTCTGGCCGTGGCGTCCCCAACGAGAAGGGGCAGGATGCCGGAGCCTCCGCTACAAGGAGAGCGCCCAAGGCCTAGATGACTCCAGTGGAGATGGGCCCCCGTAGAAGCGATCCTAAGATCGGCCCCTAGGCAAAGTTCGGCCCCGAGATCGGAGCATCCAAGGCCTAGATCCATGAACACGGTTTGGGGGAGATAGAACATACCCACCACCAATTTTCGTATCCTCTCCAAAAGGGTTTGGAGTTTTTCTAGGGGAATGGTTTGAAACTCTCCCAGAGGCAAAGAGGAGGGGAAAGACTCTCCTTTGGGGCGCAGAAGAAGGGCGTGAATCTCCGCTTTGTCGGCCGACCAACTCAAAAGGGTTTCCAACTCAAAGAGCATTTGTGGACAAAAGTGTTCGGGTAAGATGATTTCCAAATGCTTCGTCTTTTTATGAAGAAGCACTTCGATGGAGCCAAAATCGAAGGGGGCGTCCTTGCCGCTTAAACGATATGTCATCTCCTTTTATTGTGAATCTTTCGGGAAGGAATTGTAAAGTCGAGGGAAATAAGGTCGAGGGAAGAGTGTCAAATGATGGACTTATTTGCTCAACTCCACCGAAATGGGGGTTTATAAGTTATTTGACAACGAGAAGGCCACATGGGCAACCCCTTTCACCGAACACCTATGCAAAAGATCCATTTGGAATGGAGAGGTGACGGCTTCCGTTCAAATGTCTAGGTAGTGTCGCCTCTTTAATGGATTCATATTTTCTTTGATGCCTCTTAAAGGATCGTTGCCAACATCAAATTTTTTTAGAGCTTTTAATCTCTTCAAAATTTGAAAAAAACCTTGAACACTCTTCATCTTTTCGTGACGTTTTGAAATAAAAATTATAGTCTTTTGACTTCAAAAAAAGGAGATCAAAAGAGATGATAAAAGAAGTCAACATTTTTAACGAAACAAAAGAACTGGTCAAAAAAGAGAGATTTTACACCATCAAAATTTTAAAAAATCTCATGAGAATTGAACGCCATAAACTTTATAGCGATCTCAAATACCCCTCTCTCCACAAGTATTTGGTTCGAGGGTTGGGTTATTCCGATGCGGAAGCCGTGGTGAGGGCCAATGCCGTAAGACTTATGCTTAAATCCAAAAAGGCAAAGTCGAAAATCGAACGGGGAGAACTTAGTCTCAGCAATGCCGCTACGGTCAACAAAATTTTGCAATCCCAAAGGCCCTCCCAAAAATCGTCCCCTTCTCTCGTGGACAAAATGGTGGAGGAGGCCTCGGCCTGTTCCGCAAGGGAGTTTCAAAACTTCGTGTCCAAAGAGTTTAAAAAGGAGCGCAAAGAGGTCGTCGTTTTACAAGAGTACGTCTTGGTTCAATTCGACCGCTTGAGAAAAAAATATGGCGATCTTTCCACTCTCGAACTCATCCAAGTCATGTTGGAAAGAGAACTCAAGACCCCGAAGCCGCTTTCCCAAAATGCGGCCCTTCAAAAAAACACTGCAAAGCTCCGTGGACAAAACGGCCGAGTGCGGAGGGAATGTAAGGGACGAACCATCTCCGTTTCCGTCAAAAGAGAAGTTTACGATGGGAAATGCAATCATTGTGGGGTGAGATACGGTCTCGAATACGATCACATCCAAAAGTTTTCCCACGGAGGTAAGAGCAGTGCGGATAATTTACAAATGCTTTGTCGCTCTTGTAATCAGAGAAAGGAAATCCTCGCTAGTCAGTCCGATTTTTTTGTTTGAGAGGTTTTTTATTAGAGGGAATAAACGATCATTCGATGGATGAAGCTTGCAACGTGTGTCCACGTCGCATTGTCGGTACGGTTTTAAAAACTTTGGCGAGGGCATTTTGCCGCCCCGGGGCCCCCCAAAAAGGCCCAAAGGGGCGGCATGGATCGTACCCGATTCGGATGGGTTGTCATTTTCAGCGTATTACCTCATAAATAACGCACACCAAGCTGCAATGCCCTAAAATCACTAGGCCGCTACCCTCCTTCTACCATTATCGACCATCCTGTAAAAAATTCTTAGCTCTTCTTCCAGTTCCTTT
>JAPONP010000113.1 GCA_026713835.1 Bacteriovoracales bacterium | reverse complement strand
TTATCCTCGACTCCCTCTTTTTCATGCTCTCTTTGGCCGCTATCGGGGCGTTCAAGTTTACCCACGGACTTCGGTTTCAACACTCCCTTCGTCTCACGGGCATTCTCAACTCCAAAAAGCTCCCTCCCAGACTCAAATCCTTCAAGCGCTATGTGGATGATTCCATCTCCCTCAATCTCGATATTTTGGGCATTGATCCCGAAGTCTTTGAGAAAAAAAGAGGAATTATTGAATCCACCTTCGGCCTCTACTTTCACGACTTCAAAAGGGGCCGTAATCCCCGTTACGGGCAGCTCCGTCTCACTCCAAAGACTCTTCCCCTGGACTACCCCTTTGAGAAGGCCGTTTCCCTCATAAAAAGGCCTTATCGTGCTGTGATTGGCATGGGGATGGGAGGCCCTATCATTGAGAGTATCGAGGATTGGCCGCATGGACTTATTGCAGGCTCTACGGGATCGGGAAAAAGTGTGCAGATGAAATCCATTGTGGCCCAGTTCCTCCATTCCTCTCCCGATGCCGCGGCCATACTCTGCGATCTCAAAGGAGGAGTCGAATTTGGCATTTTCGACGGCCTGGCCAATGTCAACATTCACTCGGAAATAGGGAGGATTGCCGGGGTACTCGAAAGAGTCGTCGTCAAAATGGAGGAGAGGTTCAAGCTGATGAGAGAAAAAAAGGTACAGAAAATCGACCCCAAACTCCACAAATGCAACTTTATCTTCATCGTCGTTGATGAGGCCTCACTTCTCTACAGAAGGGTTCCCAAAAATCACCCCGAACACCTCGCCATAGAAAAGGCAAGATCGGCCACCCAAAAGATTCTTAAACTTGGAAGAGCGGCCAAAATTTCGGTGCTTTTCGGATTGCAGCGCCCGAGCAAGGAGTCCATCGATACGGAGATTCAGGAAAATATAGATGCCCGAATCTGCTTTAAAATCAACACCGTTGAAGGCTCTATCAGGATGCTGGGGCACAAAAACGCCGTGAATCTTCCCTCCGTTGCCGGGCGGGGAATATGGAAAATGGGCAATGATGAAAGAATTTTCCAAGGGCCTTTGATTACGGACAGCGATATCAGAAAACTCAAAATAGAACGAAACAGAGGGCAAGAGAAAAAAGAGAGCGGGCCTTCTCCCCGGAAGGGCCCAATTCCTCCGAGTCCTAAAGACTATAAAATCGACGAAAAAGGAATACATAAAAAATGAGTACAAAGAAAAATATAGTGTTGACGGAGCGAGATTTTAAAATTCTTCACTTCCTTTTTGAAAATAGATCAGTGGAAAGAGTGGACATTGAGAATCAATTTTTTGGCGACCGACAGAAGAGAAATGTCACGAGAAGATTAAAAAAACTTCGAGATGCCAAGTTGATCGAAATGGATAAGGGCATTGATTTTAAATCGGGGTACTACTATTTCTTATCTCTAAAAGGGTTGAAAAAAATATACCCTCATGGAAAAGCTTTAAGAGGATTGAAACTAAAATCGGCTGATCCCGGCCACGACCTCACCCTCTTAAAGATAAGAAATGCCCTTGAGGGACTTGGAATTATTCACGAGTACTATAGCGAAAATATGCTCATGCTCGATATTATTCGAGATCAAGTTCGCCATATTTTTCGATACGATGATGGTTTTATCCCGGATGCTCTCTTTCTAACTCAAACCAAGGATAGAGAGATTTATAATGCAGTTGAATTAGAACTCAATCGGAAATCTATTTCTCGTTATAGGGATAAAATACAACGCTACTATTTCAACGATAAAATTTCCTATGTCCTTTTTATTTCCCCATCGAAATCCATTAAAAAAATCGTTATGGAAGAAGAAAAACGTCTCTATTCGGACAAAAATTCTAAGTTCTATTACGGGAATTTAAAGGCCTTTATCCAAGAAAAAGGGCCGATTGTTCTTGAGAGTTATGACGGGGTTAAGTTTGAATTGCGTTGATTTTTTCACATAATTTCCTCTCCTTCGGCCGACCCCGGGCCTGACCCCCGGGCCGTAGTCATAGGGGTCATCTCGATTTTTTGTAAGGCCTTGACTTTTCAAAAGAATCGACAAAATTGAAATCGTGACTTAATACACATTTTGGAAATTTAGAGTTTATTTTTCTAGGGAGTGAACTGGGATGATTTTTCCTTTAAAAGAAAAACAAATTTATCATCAAGAAAGTAAAGAACAAGAAAAATGAAGTGACGAAGTTGGAAGAAAAAATCGATCCCCTTCAAGTCTTTGATGGAAAGTTTTCCAAAAAATTGAGAGAAAAACAAAAACTATTTTTGAAAAAGTTTTAGAAAAAAATAAAAAATGACCTTGGCTCCACGGCCGTCGCCTCGGTACGATGGCCGAAGTGATAAACAATTATGTTTATTCAAAACGAGGAGAAAAGGTTATGAATGAAAAAGTTTTTGAAAGAGTCACAAATTTAATCATCGAGAAAATGGAGACGGGAACGGTTCCATGGAAGCGTCCATGGAGTGGAAGCACGGCCAAACTAGGGCAACACCAAAACGCCCTTTCCGGCAAGGTCTATCGTGGGGCCAATGCCATCTTGGCCTATCTTTCCGGCCACGATTCCCCCTATTGGCTTACCTTTAACCAGGCTAAAGAGAGAGGGGGAAACATAAAAAAGGGGGAGAAGGGAACCACCATCCTCTATTGGCACTTTCCAAAAGAGGAGGAGGGAAAGGGCAATGATGAGGGGAAAAAGAAAGAATGCTTACCCTTCGTTCGCTACTACACCGTTTTTAATGCCCGGCAAATTGAGGGCATCAAGTGCCTTGAGAAAAAAGAAAGGCAAGAGGAAGGGGAGAAAGGGGACGCTCTCAAATTTAATGCGAATGAGAAGGCCGAAGAATTGATAGGGCGATATAGGAATGCGCCGGAAGTTTGCCACAAAAGGCAACGGGCCTACTACGATCGGACGCTTGATCTCATAAATATGCCTCGAAAGGAAAGTTTTAAAAGTGTGGAGGAGTACTATTCGACGTTATTTCACGAATTGGCCCATTCCACGGGACACCAAAACCGCCTTAAACGAAAATCGCTATTGGATATTCGCACTTCTGGCGACCATGCCTATTCCAAGGAAGAACTCGTTGCCGAAATATCTGCGGCGTTTTTATCGTCCATGGCCGGCATCGAAACCAAAGTAATCGACAATCAAACGGCCTATATAAACGGATGGCTTAAAAAACTGAAAAAAGATTCCAAGCTTTTCATTCATGCGGCTCAATGCGCTCAAAAGGCCGTGGACTATATAACAGACAATAGGCCTTCAGTTTGAAGGCCTATAAAACGAATGGGGTGGAAAAGATGAAAAAATTAACAATTAAAAATAGAGACTATGATTATAAGGCGATCATCGACCTTATGGACAATGAGCTTAAAAATGAAATCTTGGCCCAAAAGGCCCTTTATGACAATGAACAAGAGTTTTTTCTTGTTTATTCATCGGCCCATGAGGCCAGATTTGGAGAGGATTTTGCCGGAAAAATTAAAAGTGTGAGCGTTCCGTCAACTCCTACGAAGGGGAAGGCAAAATTTTTAAAGTGACTCCCCGATCGATAATTTTTAAATAGGGCCGTTTTCGGACGGCCCTTCATCCTATCTTTTCCCGAATTTTCGGACAAGATCTTTCCCTTTTTTTCTAAGACTTCAATACCTAAACAACCCTGTAAAGGAGTTTATCTATGCATAAAATTGAACTCTCGCTTGAGTTATGGGAGGGCATACGCCCCCATTTGCCGCCCTCTCGCCCCCATTTGAAAGGGGGAAGGCCTAGGCTCAACCCCAAGGCAGTCTTTGAAGGAATCCTTACCATCAAGGCCAATAAACTACCGTGGAGGGCCGCAGATAGGAAGGCCTTTGGATCGAAAACCGCCCTCAACGACTACTACCGAAGTTGGGCCAAGCGAGGCGTGTTTCATGCCTTGAGGGAACAAGGACTCTTTTCTCACCCCGAACTCGTGGGTATTGATCTTGACCGGGAAAAAATTGAGGAGCTTTTCGGACAGGGGAAAGTCAATGTCTAGGGAAGACGTGAGACTTCTTCTAGGCAATTGCAAGAAGCTGATCGCAGGCATCCCGAGCGAAAGCGTGGATATGGTGTTGACTTCTCCTCCCTACGACAATTTG
>JAPONP010000112.1 GCA_026713835.1 Bacteriovoracales bacterium | reverse complement strand
CTCGCACCTCTAGCAAAAACTGTAATAAAGGCAAGGTAACTGTTCTCCACCCGGATAAGATTGGTAGGAGGCAACGAGGAGCGACTGAGGCGTGCTTCCTGCACGTCGCAGGGAAGCGACGAGGCAGTCGACTGCCAAGATTGCCGGGGGATGAACAGTTACGTCATATTGGAAAATCTACCCGGGTCATTGAATGTAGCTCAGAGCAAAAAATTGACGATAAGAAAACCGTACCCTAGCACCTCTTTTTAACTAAGGCTTCCATCACTTTTTTCCGAAATATCTTTTGTTATAAATGAAGGAGAATGGGATCATGAAAAACCGATCGATTGTTTTTATTCTTACACTCACGATCTTTGGCTGTTCTTCCCAAGTTAAAACTCTGAGAAAAAGTCACAAAACCAAAGTCTCTAATGCATTGATAAAATATGCTGCTATTTTTGAAAAAGCTGACTGGGAAGTCGAAAACTCTACAAAGATAGAAGGAAAGGAAAAGATGGGGTTTCTTTCGGCAACAATGGATAACCACCAAAATGCGGGGTTTTGGACAGAATGCCCATCATCCTATGAAGCTACCGTTTTTTGCTATTCACAAAAAGAAGGCCAAAGTCGTTGTGGACTTCGATTTTTTGAATGTTGCTATCATAATAAAAAGGCCCGATGCGAGAGAGTCGATGAATCCTTTGTGGATTTATGGGGAGGATTACTCAAGAAACTGGAATTTGGCCCAAAGTCAAAACGCTCAAGACAAAGAATGTCCAAAATGAAAGACATTGAAAAAGCAAAAAAGCCCATAACGAAGGACGAACCCCAAAAAAGTAACGTTCAAAACTTTGACTCGAAAGTTGGAGGCTTGGAATAGCTTTTCAAAAGGGTTGATAGACTGCCAAGACAACCAAAAACAAGAATAAGATCATTAAGACCCAAAAGGCCCTATAGCGACAAGAACTATTCACCGGTGCCCCCCCAAGACGTTTGCTCAAAACAGGGGCCAAAATAGCAAGGACTAGCCAAAGACCTATTTTAATAAGAAGCCATTTTGGCCAAGGGCCTCCATGGGAGACACCGACTCTGGCCATCAATCCCATACCGGCCACAAAGATTAAAAGACTCATAAGACCGATGAGAATTTTGGTCCATTTCGGAGGTGATGGAGAGGCAAAGGAAAAGCCTATCGTGGCCGCAAAAAGAATGATGAAAAAGAAATGAACGGTCTTGTAAAATTCGTAGGAAAACATGGCACCTTCAAGCGTCAAGAGGAAAAAACGAAGCTAACGAAAATGATTATAACAACCGCCTCATAAGATATCAAAAAATGGTCTCTTTCCAAAATGCGCGCCGAGCCATCATGCCCGCTTGCCAATTTCCCAAGAATTGGCCCTAATGAAAAGGTACTAGGGAAAGGAGATAATATGGACGAACTTCCGATGGATTTTTCCAAACTCGTCGATGAAACCTATAGATTGAAGGAAAAGGGAGAGGGGATATGCGAAGTTTCTGCCCCCTCCGGCATTTCCCCCGACGACCCATCGAGTCACTTTCCCGGGGTTCTCTATCATATCATCGATCAAGGCCATACCTATCAAATCGAAGCTTCAGCCTACGGTGAGGGGGAAAAACTCAAAACGACCCCGAACCAAGAGACGCTCCTTTTTCAAACCCCGTCCTTGGAGCTGGCCAAATTTGTCGTGGATTCCCTAGGCAACAAGAGATTCCCCAAAACAGAAACCACCTTTTACAACATTGGGGATCCCGTAGAAAATTGGTCCCTCCTTGAGACCGATCATTCTTTGAAGATCCTCTTTAGAAGCTACGGATCTTGCGAGGATAAAGACCCTATCTTACTCGGCCCTCTAGGGGATTCTAAGATCGCAAGCGTTCGATTTCAACGCTTCAAAAATAACCTTGGAAATGATATTTTTTCCCCAAAAATAGAGGTCTCTAAAAAAATGATCATATTCTCCCGGGAGAGGGCCCAAGATTTTGCTGCCCTCATCTCTTTTGAGGATTTTCGACTTTTATTTAAAAAGGGCCAAATCTCCCCCCATCTATCGGAAAAAATGGCCGCCAAGGATTTTCCAACGCTTTTTTATTATCTTAACGAATTGGCCGTGATGAGAAGGTTTTGGATTCAAATCGACCGACAAATAAAGGAGGTTCTATGAAAGGAAGGATCGTATCAGTCCTTTTCTTGGCGTGGTTTTACTCCTGTGAGGACTCAACAAAAATCGGTTCAAAATCTCAAGAAAAGGTTCACCTCGAGCAGGGGGGTTGCCCTAAGACGGCGAAAGTATTGGAAAAAGAGGCCTCTCAAGTGGCCGATCTTTCCAATGAAGGGAAAGAGGGGTGCTCCCTTTCGGGGGCTTCGAATGGGCAAGGGGAGGATTTTCCCCAGAATAATAATGCAGATCATCGATAGACTATATGCTTCATGGTGCCGTTGCCAAAATTGACCCAATAGACGGATCAAAAAATTTATTGAACCATCATCTTTTTATAGGGCCAAATCAATTTGAAATATGATATGCTCGGCGTATGGCTCCTATGAAACGGGAGCAGGAATTTTAGGATCATCTGTTTTAAGTCTTAATATCAACAAAAGCACAACTCAAATTTTTTTGTTCGGAGGAAAAAATTGTGGAAAACAAACTTTATGTAGGAAACATCTCTTTTCAACTTGATGAGCAACAGCTCGAAGATGCATTTGGCGCCTATGGAACTGTTAAATCAGTCCGAATCATCACCGATCGGGAAACGGGCCGAAGCAAGGGCTTTGGTTTTGTCGAAATGGAAACCGGTGAAGAGGCCCAAGAGTGTATTTCAAACCTCGATGGAAAGGATCTCAGCGGACGCAATATCAGGGTCAATATCGCAAGGGAAAAAACGGATCGCAACGATCCGCGCCGACGAAGACGTTGGTAATTCATCCCCCCGTCCCAACGAAGGAAAGACTCAATCTTTAGCCCATTCGTTCGGGAGGGGGAGGGTAGATTTTTATGAGGAGGTCAAATGAATATTCTCCTTATTGTAAAAGACGATCAAAAGACGGCCCGAATAGGTTTGCTCGAAAAACAGGGCTTTACGGTTCACGCAACGAAAAGCACCCTTCACGCCCTGGAGATACTCAAAACGGTTCTTGTCCAAGCCGTTATCTGTGAAAAACAAATACAAATCACCGATGGACTCAATTTTGCCAGATGGGCGTACAAAGAAGTCGGATTTCTTCCTCCCTACTTTATCCTATCCAAAAAATTGACGGAAAATGATGTACAAAAACATCGAAATGGTGAAATGATCACGGGCATTCTCAAAGACTTTACAGAAATCAAAAACATCAAAGCCATTTTGAATCAGTTTGAAAGTGAATCCCCAAAAGAACGAAGGACACACCCACAAGAGAGAATCCTTAATTAGTTTATAAAAGCTCTAAGCTGAATTTTACCCGCAACTTCGATATCAAAATTTTTGTAGAGTTCCATTCCCATGGAAGACCCAAGCCCCCCAACCGCTTCGATATTATTTTCCCGGCAATACTCTATGATCGTGGAAACGAGATATCGACCCAATCCAAGACGTCGAAATTTTTCTAAGGTGGCCATATTGTAAACCCCCGCATACCGTCCCGTCACATAAAGGGAACAGACCGAAGCCACTTCTCCTTTCTCCTCGATGTAGAAATTGATAAACTCTTCCGGGGATTTTTTCATATTGACCATGCCCCACTCAAAGAGAAACTGCTCGACACTTCCTCCCAAGGGAAATTCAAAAACTTCCATAAAGGGGACGAGCCAATTTTTCCATTCTTCAGGAGTCGTCACTCGCTTCACCCTCTCATCCATAGACATTTTGCTTCCGGCAGGGCGGGTATAAGTAAAATCTTGCTCCGCCAGCAAAGCCAGTTGATGCCGCTCACACACCCCAAGGGCCTCTTCGTCTAGGTCGAGAACATCACACCACAGGGAAAAAGGAAGGTTTTGTTGGGTAAAAAAGTCTTTGATGGGAGAAATTTGCTCCTCCCGAATCGTAAAACCGGATCGCATCATAACCGTATTAAAAAAGAAATGGGGAAGAGAAGTGCAAAAGAGGGAATACTCCTTTTCCTCTCTCCACTCATTTTTGGCCTCAACGCTTTTAACAAGATAACTGGTTTTGAAATACTCTCTAAAATTTCTATCGATAACATCCTTCATTTCAATAAACCTTTTTCATCATCAATGCGATCGACTCAAGAGGGCCCACTCGCTCCTCTCGCCAAGCAATATATGGGCAGAAAAAATGGATTGAATTTAAATTTTAATAAACTGATCGATTTTCGTGGGGATCGCCCCCATAAGAACGTATTTTCAATATGTTACCAAACATCCGGCGCAAATAAATGAGCTTCCCGAGTCCCCTCTTCGTATGAAATTTTTGACCATTGCCCTTCCCGACCCCGCTCCAATCGGTTAAGATGCATCTCGTTAAAACGGATATGGTGCAAGGAGTTGTTTTCAAATGAAAAAAATTCCAAATTGTCTCGATCTTTCTAGCCTGCTCATTCTTTCCGTCTATGCCTATATATTCTTTCCCCTTATGGGATTTTCCCTGGTCGATATGGCCCTTTTGATAGGAGTCGATACCCTCGCCCTTGTCATTATTGGGCTCCCTTTGATTCGGTATGGTTTTCTGGCCATTTTTCCCCAATACCAAAACGTCTTTCCCAGTTTCGACCAAAATAGCCTTGCCCTGCTAGAGCAAAAGGATCAGATGAAAACCTTGGAGAGGCTTTACAAGCTTCCCTCCGTAAGAGCCACCTTCGTTATGTATGTGAGTATTATCAAAGTTATTCCTACAGGCATCGTTTGGGTCTATTTCGTCGATCACGGGTTTTCCATCTTTTCGGCTTGGGTCTATTTTATCTCCTTTGAAATCTTTTTTATCTCCCTCTTTTCGGGTTTATTCTTTATCGAACTCCATATTTATATCGTTCGCATCATCCGAGAAATTCGGCAAAAATATCATTTGAGTACCGTTTTTAATATCGGGGATCTTAAAAAATCATCCAAAAGTGCCCTCATCAACGAGCATTCCTTCTTTTTTATCTGTTTTATGACTTTTGCGATTCAAGCTTGGCTACTTTTTTTGATGGAAGGAACCCTCAAGTTTGAAAAGATCATTTGGATCGTGGCGACAGGCCTATTGGTGTTAAGACGAGTTTATGTTCTCTATCGAAAACATTTTCTCGTAGGGGTCGAGGATATTAGAAACGGGCAGTACGGCCTTTGGGAGAGGAAAGGACGTAGGGCCTCTTTTGGGGGCTTTTTTGTGATGCTCTCAAGATTTCAATGCGTCTTGGATGATTTATTTTCCAAGCTCAAACGCTATGAGGAAAGGGTTCTTCATTGGCTTATAGAGGAGACGGAACAAAGTCGCTTTCGGGCCCTGGGGGAAATCTCTGCAGCCGTTGGTCATGATCTCAAGGGCCCTATTCACGCCATCAATTTTTCTTTAGACGAGCTAAGGGAACATAGAATTAACGACCCCAAAATTCTCAAGCATCTTGGCTACATCAAGGACAATATGAAAAGGATTGAGGCCCTCTCCGGGGGACTCAATGCGAATTTGAGAAATCCCGACAAAGGGAAAAAGGCCTTTCGCTTGACTCAAGTTCATAGAGAGGTTCTTGGAATTTTTAAAAATGAATTTACCCATATAGAAAATGTCGAGTTCACTTTCCTTGGTTTTCAATCCTCCTTTTTGTTAAAGGTACAAAAAAGGGATCTTATTCACATCCTCTATAATCTCTATAAGAATAGTTTTAAAAACTTTAAAGAATCCCAAATAGATCACCCTAAAATTACCTTCACA
Source organism: Bacteriovoracales bacterium (assembly GCA_026713835.1). Lineage (GTDB taxonomy): Bacteria > Bdellovibrionota > Bacteriovoracia > Bacteriovoracales > Bacteriovoracaceae > JAPONP01. The sequence continues at coordinate 418 of JAPONP010000112.1, read as the reverse complement.
TTTATTAAACAAGAGGAGGGTTTTGCATGGTTGCAATTTAGCGATAATGGAACCGGAATCTCTGAAGAAGAGTTTAAAAAATACACCCACTTGAATTTTGATTCCATAAACCCGGGGACTTTCAAAAAGGGGTTAGGGCTTCGCCTCGTTAAAAAAATCATGGAAAACAATGGGGGTCTTTTAAAATATGGACAAAGCCAAAACGGGAGAGGAACCTCCTTCCTTCTCAATTTTCCCTCTGAAAGCCTATCCCCAAACCACCTTCGCGATCGAAACGTGCTTGAGGCCGATGGTAGTTTTCGGCTAGGCCCTTAGATAATGTAACTGCTCACCCCCCGGCAATCTTGGCAGTCGACTGCCTCCTACCAATCTTATCCGGGTGGAGAACAGTTACCTTGCCTTTATTACAGTTTTTGCT
>JAPONP010000111.1 GCA_026713835.1 Bacteriovoracales bacterium | reverse complement strand
TGGACAAGATAGCAAGAGGGGAATCACTTAAATTTTCTTCAAAAGACTCCAACCCCAAGCAAAATGCATACGCAGATGGGCAATGTAAATATATTGCGCCCTAAAAAGATCAAGAACCTGTAAATCCATAATGCGTCCTCTTGCTGCACAAAGCGTCATCGCCCTCGGGACGGCCCCGCTATCGTTTTTTGGAAACGCCGAAAAATGCGGCGCATCGTCCACCAACCCTAGACGGATGTTTTGGCACATGTCATAGTTTTCTAAACGACCCTGGTTTGGGAGTTTCTTTATGACCTTAAAGACAAATCCCTACAAGGGAACCCGAGACCTTTTTCCCCCCGATAAGAGGGTTCTCGACTACCTTTTTTCCACCATGAAAAGGACGGCCCAATCGTTTTCCTATGAGCCCTACGACGGCCCATTGCTCGAAGACATCGAACTCTATCGCTCCAAATCCGGCGAAGAACTCGTCAACGATCAAATTTATTCCTTTCACGATAAAGGAGAGCGATTTGTGGCCATCCGCCCGGAGATGACCCCGACCTTGGCCCGAATGGTGGCCCAAATCCATCGCAAGACCCCTCTTCCTATCCGTTGGTTTTCTATCCCCAATCTCTACCGCTATGAAAGACCTCAAAGGGGGCGTCTTCGAGAGCATTGGCAATTCAATATCGATATCTTTGGTGCCCCGGAAAATATGGGTGAAGTCGAAGTCCTCCAAATCGTTTTGGCCTTGATGAAAAATTTTGGTGCCGATCAGTCAACATTTGAAATCCTTATTAACGATAGGAGGATCGTCAATTTTGTATTTGGAAAATTGCTTAAACTCGATCAAGACAAATCCTCTAGGCTTTATAAAATGGTGGATAAATATAAAAAGATCTCGCCCGATGCTTTTGAAGAAGGGCTTTCCCAAATAGGCCTAGATGGCGTTTCAAAAGAGAACCTTTTTCGTTATTTGGCCCTGGATTCCTTTGATGCCGTCTTTGAATTTCTTGAACAAATGGGTGGCCTGGAAGAAAAAAATAATTTGATAGGGTTTTACAAAATCGTCAAAAATTTAAAGATCGACCCCTATTTGCGCTACGACCCTACAATCGTTCGAGGAGTTGACTACTATACCGGGATCGTCTTTGAAGTTTTTGACAAACATCCCGATAACCGAAGGGCCATTTGCGGCGGGGGTGCCTATGCCAACCTTCTTCAAATCTTTAACGGCCCTCCACTTCATGGCGTTGGCTTTGGTCTAGGAGATGTCACCCTAAAAGATTTTTTAGTGTCCCATAAATTGCTCCCCGATTTTTCTCAAAACAAAGTCGATGTTTACCTTTCTGCACAAACATCAGAGGGACTACCTCGGGTTATGGAATTGGGACATCGGATTCGATCTCGTTATCAAGATATTAAAGTTCTCACAGAGCTTCGCCCCATTAACGCCAAGAAGGCTTTTAGCAATGGGAAAAAATACAAAGCTAAATTTTTGGCCCTTATCGGTGAGCGAGAATTGAGCAATAACGAAGTCCAAATAAAAAATTCCAAAGATAAAGACTCAATTTCGATGAAATTAAGTAATGTGAAAGATATTATCCATTTTTTTCATGCTAAAAACCCCTCCAACGATTATCTAGATGATAGCGAGGACGCAAACGATAAAGAAAAATCATAAAATAATGGATAAAGACGAAAAAAAAGAACTCTCAAAAACATTTTCTCCAGGCGATGTAGAAAAAAAACTTTACCATTTTTGGGAAAAAGAAGGCCTTTTTAAACCGAAACCCGGAAAGACCGGAAAAACCTTTTGTATCATCATGCCTCCTCCCAATGTGACCGGAATCCTTCACATGGGCCATGCCCTTGATGCTGCGACTCAAGATATCCTGACACGCTATAAAAGGATGAAAGGTTATGAGACCCTTTGGCTTCCCGGAATGGATCACGCCGGCATCGCCACTCAATCCGTAGTGGAGAAAAAAATCTATGAGGAAGAAGGGAAATTTCGCCACGATTACAAAAGAGATGAATTTATCAAAAAAACGTGGGAGTGGAAAGAACATCATGGAGGAAAAATTCAAAAACAACAACGTGCCCTTGGGGTTAGCTGTGATTGGGACTATTCCCTCTTTACGATGGATTCGGAAGCTAATAAAGCCGTCAACAAAGCCTTTGTCGATATGTACAATGAGGGCCTTATCATCCAATCCGATTATATCGTCAATTGGGATCCTGAGCTTCAAACGGCCATCAGCGATGCAGAAGTCGAATATAAGGAACTAAAAGGTGCCTATTATCATATTAAATATCAAATTAAAGATGGAAGTAATTTCTTAATCGTGGCCACCACGCGCCCTGAAACGCTTCTTGGAGATACGGCCGTCGCCGTTCATCCCGAAGACAAACGTTTTAAAAAATATATCGGTCAAAAGGCCATCGTCCCCCTTTGTCAAAGAGAGGTTCCCATCATCGCCGATGCTCATGTGGATACGACCAAGGGAACGGGATGCCTAAAAGTAACTCCCGGACACGATTTTAACGATTTTGAGATAGGGAAAAGACATGGACTCGAAATCATCAATATACTCAACAAAGATGGTACTCTCAATGAATACGGCCTAGAGTGGCAAGGGCTTTCGGCCCTTGAGACGAGAAAGTCAATCGTAGAAAAGCTTGTAGAACTCGACCTTTTAGAAAAACAAGAGGAAGTCATCCACCAGGTAGGGCATGGGGAGCGATCCCATGCCGTCGTAGAGCCCATGGTCTCCAAACAATGGTTTGTCAAAACCAAAGAGATGGCCCGTTTGGCCATAAAAGTCGTAGAGCAAGAAAAAGTACGTTTCTTTCCTCGAAATTGGGAAAATACCTATTTTTCTTGGCTACGAGAACCCAAAGATTGGTGTATTTCAAGACAACTTTGGTGGGGGCATCGCATTCCCATTTTTAATTGCAAGTCCTGCTCCCATCAATGGGCACAGGAAGAGATTCCATCACAATGCCCCAAATGCCAAAGTCAAAATCCAATTCAAGACCCCGATGTCCTAGATACCTGGTTTTCATCGGCCCTTTGGCCCTTGAGTACATTGGGTTGGCCTATCGAATCAAAAATGGAAGAAAAAGGGTTTTCAAAATTTTATCCAAGTTCTGTTCTTATCACAGGCCATGATATCATTTTCTTTTGGGTGGCCCGCATGGTAATGATGGGACTTAAACACACTCAAGAAATTCCGTTTCATCACGTTTATATTCATGCGATCGTTCGTGATAAATACGGAAGGAAAATGAGTAAATCCCTAGGCAATGGGATTGACCCTTTACAAACTTGCGATCAATACGGTGCCGATTCTCTTCGCTTTACCTTGGCCGCAGGCTCCGGTTACAACCGAACCATCGATTTAGACCCTGCTCGCATTGAAGGCTATCGAAATTTTATCAACAAACTCTGGAACGCCTTTCGTTTTATTTACCCTTTTTTGAGTAAGGCCTCTAAAGATATTGTTATTGATGATCTTGACCACCAAGATCGTTGGATTTTAAGTGAATTAAATACAGTCATCAATAAAATGAATGAGTCATTTGATGAGTATCGATTTGATGATTCCTGTGCAGCCATCTATCAATTTACCTATAGCAAATTCTGTTCTTGGTATATCGAATTTTCAAAACCCATTCTTTACGGAGATAATCTCACTCAACAAAAAATGAGGGCCACCGTCTTAAAACACTGCTTTAAAAAAATGATGGCCCTTTTGCATCCCATCGCCCCGTTCATCTCTGAAGAAATCTGGCAATATATAAAAGACGATCATAATGAGGCCCTTATCACAACTGAATACCCAAAATATGAAAAATCTCAAATCTTTGAACAAGATCAATTGGAAATGAATCAATTCATTGAGGTTTCTACAAAAATAAGAGAAATGAGGCAAAATATCGGCCTCTCTCCTAAAAAAGAAATCAAAATAGAAATTTTTACGGATCAACAAGACTTTTGCCGCTATATTGAAAAGAACGTACGGTTTTTGTCAGGAATCACTAAATCGAGTGAAATAAAAATCTCTCAAAAATCGTCTAGGAAACCGAAGCAATCCATCATGGCCGCCACATCTTTTTGTGAAATTTTCATCCCTCTTGATAGAGTTATCAATCTCAAAGAAGAAATCATAAGACTCAAGAAAGAAATATCTAAAACAGAAACCGACTTTAAAAAATTTGAAAAAAAATTATCTAATCAAAACTTCATTGAAAAGGCCAAGGAAGAAGTTGTTTTCTCTACAAAAGAAAAGGCAGCAAAATTCCTCGCACGACTAGAGAGCTTAAAGAAAAATCTCAATAACTTAAAATGAACCCTCATAAACAATCTCCGGTTTTAGATTTACATGGAACTAAACACGCCAACATGGAAGAGCTTGTCAAAAACTTCATTTTAATGAATCAAGAACAAATGCCTCTTGAAATTATTTATGGGAATAGCACTGCCATGTACAAACTTCTTACCGATTGCCTCAAGAGTATGGAGGTTGTCTATAATGATGGCTACAAGAATCAATACGGACGACTTTTAATCCTGAGTTGGAAAGATTAGTGATTCAAAAAAAGCACAAAACTCGTATGCCCCTTATAAAGCTCATAGCGAAGATCTCCTTTTTGCCCCTCCATCATCTTTTTTGAAATACTCAAGCCTATGCCTGTTCCCTTGCCAATATCCTTTGTTGTAAAGAATGGATTAAATATCTTTTTTACAACATCCAAATCAATACCCAGGCCACTGTCTATAATTCTGAAAAGAACTTTATCATTATTTTTTTCAACCTTAATTTCAATCCATTTTTCATCAAGATTTTCTATAGCATCGCTCGAATTGGTAACTAAATTTACAAGAACCTGAAGAAGCTGAGTTTCTCTTGCCATAACCGTTAATTTTTCATCGATTTCCGGAAACTTTATGGGGATTTGCCTATTCTTAAATTTTTCATTACATAAATTCTTTAATGATTCAAGTATCTCTTTTACTTTCAACAAAACAAGTTTATCCCCGTCTCCTTTTCTTGATATTTTTCTTATCCCCGATACGATATTGGTAACTCTTTTTAAATTTTCTCCAATTTTTCTAAGTAATTCCAATCTTTCTTTTCTATCAATGGCATCATCGAGAAGATAATCTTTCAAGCGCCTTATCTGACCATCCATAATAGTAACCGGATTATTGATTTCATGTGCAATACCACCGGCCATTTCCCCTAAAGATGCCAACTGAGTACTTTGAATAAGTTGGGCCCTTTGACCTTCAATAATTTCTTCTTTCTCCTTCAATCGTGTCATATCAACTATCGAATAGACATATCCAATTTTTCTATTTTCATTCTTTTTAAAAGGAACCCTGGAAACTAAAGCAGGGAATTTATCATCGTTTCGGCCTCTTATTAAAAATTCAATTTGACCATTATTATTATTTTTCTCTTCTATGATTTTATCTATTAACTCATCTCCAAGAATTTTTCTAATTGTCAAATTTCCAATGCCATATCCTCCTATATCAAGCTTCAAGTCAGCGGCCCTATTTATCAATTCCACCTTTCCATCCTCATCTATGGCAATAATAATATCATGGACGGAATCTATAATTGCTTCAAAAAATTTTGAATACCTCTCTACTTTTTCCTTTTCAAGAAAAAGGTTTCGAGTTTTATCCTCAAGGATATCTTCAAGAATAGAAACTTTCTTTTTTAATTTTTCGACTAATTTCTCTGACATAGGATACCTAGATACAAGAGGTAGAGTATATCAAGAAGTAAATTCCAATTGAAATATGCAAAGATTTTCTTCGGTGACTTTTTTCTTATCTAATATCCTTATTGGCTTCTTATAATAATCTGCTACTCCATTCAAAAGTCCTTCAGCAAGAGATGAAAGATTCCTTTTTGATTCATATCGAATTGTCATATTGTTTCCAGATTCTTTTACACATAAAAAAATAGGCGGCTCCGATTCTAAAAAAATCTTCTTGACTTCGATGTGAATAATATCATTAACTGTTTTAATAAAATCTTTTGGATTATCATAGGGTTGGACAAAAAGAGGGTATTTCCTGGCCAATTTTCCAAACATATATCTTCCAAAACTTTTTAAAACATCATCTAAATCTACTTTCCTAATCTCGACAATTTTATCAAGGAGAGAAAAAAGTTTTTCATCAGGATATGTCTCAGGCGATACGAAAACCTCAGAAGAATCCCCCAAGGCTTCATCTACTAATTTATCAAAAGATCCTTCTCCATAGCTTCTATCAACAAATTCTTCAAGGATATTAAAAATAATTCCCTTCATAAAATAATTCTTTCATATCAAAATTATTCTTTTAACATTAAAAGGTATGATCTTTTAAATTCTGAATCAATTGTTTCATCCCTTGCTATATCTTTTTGCATGGCCTTACTTTCAGAGGCAGCTTCCTGTAATATATCCAATAAAGTCTTCTTCTCATAAGGTTTATCGATAAAATCAAAAGCATTCAAACTTAATGCATTTTTCATTAGATGATCATCTCCGTGAGCTGTTAAAAACATTATTGGTAACTGATATCCCCATTCACGGGCCTCTTTAGCAAAAACCAATCCATTTTTTCCAGGCATATTGATATCAGCCAAAACACAATCAACTTTATTTGACTTTAATTTTTTTAAGGCTTCCTCACCATTTTCAGCGACAATTATCTTTGAAATAGATTTTTCCAAATCATATTTCAAATTCTCAATCAACTCCTCTTCGTCATCTGCAATCAATAAAGTAATATCAAGCATCAAACATTTATCCCCAACAATAAAAACAGCTTAGGGCCTATCCTAAAACCACCTTCGTGATGAAAGCGAGCGAGATTGTGCCCGGCAAGGATGAAAGCAAAAAATGTTTGAAGGCGTGCTTGTGGCACGTTGAGGGCATTTTTTGCTTAAAGACGAAGCCCGGCACAATTGCAGCCGATTGTAATAGAAGGTGGTTTTAGGATAGGCTCTTATTTGAGTTTTCACAAAATTAAATTTCTATGCTAGAAATAATAAAATAACATGAAAAAAAATCTTATCATATACATTGGAAAACCGAAACAGAGATATATAAGCCAGATCAAAATAACTAAAAAACTAAAATCAACCCTTAAAGAATTAGATAACGAAAAGAAAAAAACAGAACTCCTTGAAAAAGTTGAAACCTTAGAACCAAGAATTATTTTAATTGAAGCACGAGAGCAAGAAGAAGAACTTTTCAATTTCCTTCTCCTCATAAAATCCCACAGCAGAACAAAAAATACAATAATAATTGCTATCTTCCCTCAAAAATATCATGCTGAAGAATGTTCAACTATTTACGCTTCCGGGGTTCAATATGGATTTATAGCAGATGAAGAAGAGGAGCGGGCCATAAACGATATAGGTATTCTTATGGATAGCTCTAAATTTACTCCAATAAGATATGCCTTGGCACAAGATCTTTCAATCCCGACCAATGTTATTTTCTCAGGAAAAATTGCCCATATAGTAAATAGTCAGGAACTTGACGTAGAACTACCTCTATTTTTAGAAAAAAGCAGCATCATTGAAGCGTCTCTCAACCTTGGAAATGAAATCAATTTCAAATATTTTAAAGTGATAAAAACCAATAAACTCTACCCACAATCCTGCTTTCCTCACAGCGCAAGGCTTAAAATTTTATTTAAAGGAGACCCCAATCTGGACTCAGAAATTGTGGGTGAGATGACAAGTCAAAAAGATTTTTCAAAATTTCTAACCAATATGAAAAAGAATACTCCACAAAGAGATGATCGCTTCCTGATTATTGATAGCCGGCTTAAAACTTTTTCAGGTCTCATTCAAAAACTAAACTCTAATAATTACTTTATTAAAATATGTAATTCCTATCTCGATTTTGAAAAATCTCTTTTAAATTTCTCTCCTCAAATAATTTACTTTCAAATAGATCCTATTCCTGAAAATGCCAAAAAAGATGAGATATTAAAACTTAATTCAACTGAAGCATTGAGCAAACTCATCCAAAGAACCAAACTCGATCATAACTACTCTCCCTATATCTTCGTTTTCAATGATAAATCCAAAACCCATGCCTACAGGAAGGCGTATGGTTACAAAAATATCGTCGTTCATGAAAAACCATTTGAATTAAAATATCTTTTCCTTACTGCCGTTGAGTATCAAAAATTCTATACCGAACAAGACAGCTCCTCACTTATACATCTCAAACCTTTTGATGAGCGAAACTTAATCGAAATCGATGGAGAGATCCTCATTACCGATATATCAGAAAATCAAATCATTTTTCTTTTCAAAGGAAAGCTCGACGAATTTTCAACTTTTAAAATAGGAAACCCTCTTAATGTCCACGTCACTATTATTCCCTCTGATCCACCCAAATTAGGCAGGGAGGGATATAATCGATATATCGGCCTAATTTCAAACAGCGATGAAAAGGACAAAAAAGAACTTAGAAAATTGACCAACCTTCTTATAAAGTTTGAATTTTCAAAAGATAAAGCATTTGCGATTAAATCTGTTCATGATTTAAGGGAAGAAACCCTCAAGGCAAAGGCCATTGAATTGGAAAAGATGAGAACACGTCAAAAAATAGAATACGAAAGAAAAAAGAAAAAAGCACGAAGAAAATTATAGTAACTGCTCGCACCTCTAGCAAAAACTGTAATAAAGGCAAGGTAACTGTTCTCCACCCGGATAAGATTGGTAGGAGGCAACGAGGAGCGACCGAGGCGTGCTTCCTGCACGTCGCAGGGAAGCGACGAGGCAGTCG
>JAPONP010000110.1 GCA_026713835.1 Bacteriovoracales bacterium | reverse complement strand
TAACTTCACCATTGGAATTTAAAAGGGGCCCACCGGAGTTTCCGGGATTGATCGCTGCATCTGTTTGCACCATGCCCCTATATATTCTTCCTTTTATTTTTGATGTTCTTTTCAATGCGGAGATAACGCCTACAGAAAGAGAAATATCCATTCCCAATGGGTTACCAATGGCCACGGCCTTCTGGCCGATAACCAAATCTCTGGAAGTACCTACAGTGATGGGAACCTGATGGGGAGAAGAACTGTGAACCTTTAAAACTGCAATATCATTCCCTGAGTCAACACCGACAATACTTGCTTTGTAGGTTCTGTGATCATTGTAAAATTTAATGAAGTAATCATCACCACCCTCTACAACATGATGATTTGTGACAATGTGCCCCGCATCATCCCAGACAAATCCTGAGCCGGTACCGGTCAGCTTCTTGGTGATAAGATGGTTGAAATACCTGTCCGGAACTTCATTTAATTTTCCTACATAAACAACAGAATAGAGATTGTCTTGGAAAATTTTGATATTATTTGTTTCGTAATTAAGAAATCCCTCAGGGTCATTGTCTTCTCTGGTGGTTTGTGAAACTTCATTGACATCAACTTGTTGTATTTCCTCATCATTTTCAAGGCCATCTTCTTCTTCCTCCAGGGTGGCCGATTCGTTTTCATCAGTTTGTTGTGTTGTTTCATCCAACAGATTATCTTGTACAACATAGGCATAAGATACTTGTTGTAAAAATAATATTGATAGAATAAGGCCAAAAATCCATTTGCAAATAGCGTGTTTCATGTTTCACTCCTTTTAAAAATTTTTATAACTTATTATGTCTAGTACTATTGTAACTTGAAGTGAAAAAGCTTTGTCCAGTAAAATATTTGAATATTAGCATTAAATCTATTGCTCTGCGCTAGTTTCTGTTGTTTTTGATTCAAACTTTCTCCATTTTTTATAGGCCCGGTACATCCCTTGATTATCTCTATAATAAGGCCGTCCATCTTCATCATGAAAGGAACAATCTTTTTTTCCCCCGTTAAGGCAATTCAAATCCTTTTCGGCCTTAAGGGAATAAAGCAGGTATTTGATTTTCTTTTGAACATGTTTATTTGTAGTTTGGGTCAAAATGGATGTAAGGGTTTTGTAGGATTGTTCGTGTCCTATTGTGGATGTTTCAAGTTGAGCAATAATGGTATAAAGGTAGCTGTGCTTTGACGCAAGAGGCGAAGACAAAACTGCACGATACTTTTCCAGTGCATCCTCTTTGTTGCCAAGTTCAAAATAATCATTGAAGGCCCCAAAATAGGAAAGCCAAAAATCTTCTTTGTAGATGGAAAGCCCTTTTTCAAAAAGATGTTTTGCTCCCAAAGGATCATCCTTGATGACAGATAGATAGAGTCCACCATCTCTGTAATTATGGTAGAAAAGTGGATCAAGGTCGGACATTTGCAGAAATCTGTAGTATATCCATGAGCGTTCCTCTTTTCCCTGGGAACGATCAATGTCAGATTGCATCATTGTCATAATCCAATATAGTGAAGACAACATACGCTGATGTCCGAAGGAAATGGCCGTTATGGCCTTGGAATGAAAATGAATGGATTTTTTCTGATAAGGAGCAACTTCCTTTTGTCTTGGGAAATGGACTAGAAGAAAAGTTGTCAATACATGGAAAATAAGAATAACAATTTTCATTATCTTGACCTCTTTAGGGTTTTCTTTTTAATATATTATCATGTTTGAATTTGATAATATCACAAAAAAATTTCAGACCAGTTTTTGGGAATCTTCTTTGCCGGTGCTGGATCAGCTTTCTTTCAAGGTCAAGGAACAATCGTTAACAGGGTTTCTTGGTACCAATGGTTCCGGAAAGACAACATCGATTAAAATATTGTTACGACTCATTGCGCCTGATCGGGGAAAGATTATCTTTTCCCATCAAAAAAAACAGCACTTTGAAAAGATTCTAAGCAAAATAGGATATGTTACAGAGAGGCCCTATTATTACCCTTATTTAAAAGGCAGGGAATTTTTGTGCTACATGGGCCAGCTAAGTTGTGTAGAAAAAAATATTCTTGAATCTAGAATAGAAAAATATGCACATAGATTATCTATAGATTTTGCCTTGGAGAGAAAAATTGCCACATACTCCAAAGGAATGTTGCAAAGACTTGGTATTGTTGCTTGTCTTCTTCATAATCCGGATTTATTGATTTTGGATGAACCGACTTCGGGAATGGATCCTATTGGAAGAAAGGAGATAAAAGACTTACTGGTTGAGTTGCACCATGAGGGCAAAACAATTTTTTTTAGTTCCCATATTATCGCCGATGTTGAAGAGATTTGTTCCGATCTTGTTATTATTGACAGGGGAAAGCTTATTTATGAAGGAACTTGTCGGAGCTTACTTGAAAAATATGCAACCGAAGATTATTTGGCCGTTATGGAACAGGATTATGCCTCTCTTGGGGTTTTCGCTCATCGCATAAGAAGACCCGGTTCCGGTAAGATTCAATACTATTTTGATGCAAAAAACAGGGAGAACTTTTTAAAAGCATGTGTTGATTGTAAGGCCGTTCCCGTTAAGTTTGAACGATCAATGCCTACCCTTGAAAAAATTGTTTATAAAATGTCATCATCATGAATATTAAACATATTACCACTGTTTCAAAATACACTTTTCATGAAATATACAAGACAAATATTTTTCTCAGCACTATTTTTATTGGATTTCTGATCTGTATTGTCACTATTTTGGCCACAAAACTTTCTTTTGGGGCCGTACACAAGGTTTCTCTTGATATCTCTCTTGGGCTCATTTCCCTCAGTGTAAAAGTCATTTCCTTGGTTTATGGCATCAACCTTTTAGGGAAGGAAATAGAACAGAGAACTCTCCATGTTGTGTTGTCTCGGTCTGTATCAAGAGGATCTTTTTTGGTTGGTAAAATTTCCGGATTGGGGCTTATTCTCATCGTCAATACCATGGCCGTGGCATTGATTGGTATCCTTGCTTTTATTTTTTTTTT
>JAPONP010000109.1 GCA_026713835.1 Bacteriovoracales bacterium | reverse complement strand
GGTGTCGGCTGGTTTGGTCTAGGCTGGGGAAGTCGATTTGAAACCGGTTTATGGCCCAATCCCGATGGCTCCGTGACCATTCAAGAAAATGGTACGGGGGCCAGAACCTATTTTACCCCTGCCGGCAAGATGGATGCTCGTGCCGCTGCAAAAAAAATTGTCAATGAAATGAAGAAAAGAAACTCCCTAACGGGGAAGAGTGTCAAAAAGCTTGAAAAGCAATTGGTTGAAAATGCAGATTTGAGATATTCCCATGCAAAAAAGTTGGGCCTAAAAATAAAGATTCGTAAAGGAACAAAGCTTTTTTCAAAGAAAAGAGGGCAACAAGAATTGATTAAGCAAGGAAATGGTTTTGTTAGAATAAATTCTCAAACCGGAAGGCGTGAGTTTTTTAATGCCCACGGGAGATTGACCAAGATCAAAGAAAAATCGGGTTATACCATCACCCTATTCCCGTCCAATCGTAAGAGTGACAAAGAACTCAAAAGCATTAAAGATTCTTACGGAAAGCAGCTTTTTTTCTCCTGGTATTCAAGTGGGAGAGTTAAAGAGATTTATTCCTCAAAAGATCGAAAGGCAACTTATGCCTTTGACAAAGATAATCTAAAAAGATCTACGGATACGGCAAAGAATAAAAATGCTTACGATTATGAATATGATCCGAGATGTAAAAATTTGTCTAAAGTAAAATATAAAGATGGTCGTCAGATGGTTATTACCTATGAATCCAAAACGTGCTTTACTTCGTCGATAACGAAGAAGAATGGAGAAAGGAAAAAATACAAATACGGCCACAATCCCAAAAATCCAGACCTTCACTATTGGACAGAGATTACCAAAGACGGAAATTCTAAAAATAAAATGGTCAGTCGCTATGAATATGAAATAAGAGTTAAGCCCAACGGACAGCAATACACTTACAGAATGCTTACCGACAGAAATGGCTTTAAAACAGAAACTATTCGATCTCAAGACTGTGAGCTTCCTCTTAAAATTAAAAACGGAAAACAAGTGACAACATTTGAATACAATAGAAGCTGTCTATTGACGAAAAAAGTATGGCCCAATGGTCAAGGCATTTCTCTTGACTACAATAAAAAGTGCAATAAGGTTTCTAAAACGCAAGATAAAAAGGGTTGGACTCAATTTCGTTATAATAAAAGCTGCAACCTTTCCAACATCATAAACTCTAAGGGACAATCGATCCTCTTAACCTATGATCGTAAATCTCGAATTACAAAGGTTGTCGATTTGAATAAGAAGACAAAGAAACGGGAGATTTTGGATTTTACTTACAATAGCATGGGTAAGCTATTTGAAATTAAAATGGGTGGAGTCGGTAAAATCAACGTAAAATATGATGGCTCCGGTCAGATTAAAAAAGTTGAATCCAAGCAAGGTCACAAAATGGCTGCTAAAATCACCAAAACATTTCAAAACCTACTGGCCATTGTCAAGCCCGCAGGTGTGAGTTTAAGCGCATACTAAATGGAGTGATTTATGATAAAAGTATTTCTTTTTTCTCTCATTTTATTGTCCGGAATGAATACCTATTCCGAAGAGGATGAAGGTCTTGGGGAGCATAATGTAGATCAACCCTGCCGAGGGCTTGCCGACGACGCTCGAGTTCGCGACGATTCTTCGGATGAAGAGGAAGAGGCCCCTAAAGACACTGTCATCCAACAGTAATCGTAGATAGATGTAACTGCTCACTCCCCGGCAATCTTGGCAGTCGACTGCCTCGTCGCTTTCCTGCGACGTGCAGGAAGCATG
>JAPONP010000108.1 GCA_026713835.1 Bacteriovoracales bacterium | reverse complement strand
TCTCGTTTCTACAGAGGGAGGTGGCGTCTGTCTTGAGATTGCCCAAGGCCCCGGATGCAACCGTGGGATTTTTTGACTTGGGCATGGATTCCCTCATGGCCGTAGAGTTTCGCAACCGTCTCAACCAAGCCTTCGACGGGCAATACACGGCCCCCAATACCGTGGTTTTTGACTACCCCGATATCACGACCTTGGCCGCCCATATCGCCCAACAGTTCTCGGATAAATCGGATTCGCCCCCTCCTTCTCCGAGTTCTCCTAGGCCCAATAAAAATAATGAAAATAATGAAAATCACATCGCCATCGTGGGAATGGCCTGCCGCTTTCCCGGGGCCCCCGACTTAGGGGCCTATTGGGATTTGCTGGAAAGAGGTGAAAATGCCGTCACGGACGGTCGGCAAGACGGCGCTCCCTGGAAGGGGGTTCTAGGGGATCCCAAGGATTCAACGGCCCATCCGATTCTTCGCAGGGGGGGATTCATTCACGGGATCGATCAATTTGACGCCAAGTTTTTTGGCATCCCTCCCATCGAGGCCAAAATGATGGACCCTCGCCAACGATTGCTATTGGAAACTTCTTGGCAAGCCTTGGAGAATGCGAACCTGAACCCGCAACAACTCAAAGGCCACCCGGGCGTAGGAATCTATGTGGGCATGGGCCATAGCGAATACCGGGATTTGATTGCAGCCGCAGGCCTGGAAGACAGTTATTTTGGCACAGCCGCCAGTATAGCCGTGGGGCGAGTGGCCTTTGCGTTGAGCCTTAACGGACCGGCCATGCCCTTGGATATGTCGTGCGCCTCATCCCTGGCCGCCGTCCATCAAGCCGTCACCGCACTTCAACGGGGAGAAGTGGATACGGCCATTGTGGCAGGGGTTCACGCCATCTTCTCATCTCCCGTGGCCCAATTCTTATGGGAGTTGGGGATGCTCTCTTCCGGTGGTCAGTGCCGGGCCTTCGATGCCGAAGCCGATGGGTTTGTGCGCGGAGAGGGTTGCGGTGTCGTCGTCCTACGACGCCAAGACCAGGCCCAAGCGGAAGGCAACCCCATCTGGGCGTTGATTCGGGGATCGGCCCTCAACCAGAATGGGGCCGGCGCAGGACTGACCGTGCCCAACGGGCCGGCCCAACAAGAGGTGATTCGCAAGGCCTTGCAACAGGCCGGAGTGCCTCCCTTTCAAGTGGATTATTTGGAAGCTCAAGGGACGGGTTCTCCCTTGGGAGACCCCATCGAAGTCCAGGCCGCAGCAACCGTTTACGGTGAGGGAAGGGGGTGGGATCGTCCTCTTCTCATGGGCTCGGTCAAGGGCAATATCGGTCATCTGGAATCTGCGGCGGGAATGGCCGGTTTGATTAAAACCGTCCTCTCCATCAAACGAAAAATAATTCCCCGACAACTCCACTTCAATCGCCCCTCTCCCCAATTGAACTGGGATTTATGGCCGGTGCGGGTGGTTGCCCAAATGGAGGATTGGCCCCTAGAAAACGACCGCCATCCCCTGGCCGGTATCAGTGCCTTCGGCCTTTCCGGGGCCAATGCCCATGTCATCATAGAGGGCCATGAAGATGAACGACCGTGGCCTAGCCTATTTCGGAACCGTGATCCCTTTGAGCGTCGTCGCCACTGGTTTTCATAGTCGATATAACGGCTTGAGTTAAACGGTCTTTGAGGGTCTTGGCCTCGGGGGTGAGGGCCCGCCTCTTCTCGTCCATGTAGAGGGCCCGATTGATCTCCACTTGGATATTGTCACAAAAGAGGGGATGGGCAAAGCGCGTGATATACCCGCCTTCGTAGGGATCGTTGATCAAAACACCGTATCCAAAAGATTCCAGGTCTTCTTTTAGGGTTTGAATAAAACGGGGGGCGCAGCTTTTCCCCTCAAGATCACTCAAACAAAAGTCGGGACGCTTTGAACCTTGGCCCGGGTTTTTTTTCAAGTGGTAGGCCGTAGGCGTTGAGGGCATACTGTGAAGATCGATCAGGGAAAAACGTGCCGGATCGTGGGCCTTCCCCTTGACCCTTTGAATGGTGGAAAAATAGGGGGCGTGGTAGTGGGCCAAAAGTTCACGTTCCGTTTCGGGATCGGGGAAGGAGCGAACCAACGGCACACCCATGGAGTTTTCCTTCCAATTGAAAATGGCCTTATCGGGGGAGCGGTTCAGATCACAGGCCACCCGATGGACGCAGGCCTTGAGGACGGCGATTCCCTTTTCCAAAAGGGCCTTGTTGTCGATGAGTTCATCGACCCTGAAATCCACATCTTGTCCCAAGGCCCACTCATCTTCTGTGAGAAAGGGGAGAAACTCCTCGGGAATCTTTTCTCCTGCATGGGGAATGGAGACGAGCCCGATCAAGGGGGCGGAATCCGGCAAGAACAATTCAAAAAGAGGGGCGTTTTTGACCACGTTACCTTTTTTCCTTTTCAAACGAGGCGGTGGACACATCGAGCGACACAAGAGACTATAGGAGTGGGAGAGAGAAAAGACAAGAGGAACAAAAAGATGATCAAAATAGGCATCCCCGCAAGATTTCTCTACCCCCACCCCAGCCGCCCGCTTCTCGGGGACAAGACCATGATCTATATGGGCCGAGAAATTCCTCGCCTCATCGCTCACCCCGATGTCCTTCCCGTTCTCATCCCTGATCTCGACGATAAAGAACTCTTGGCCTCCCTTCTCCATGAAATGAACGGTTTTATCTTTCAAGGAGGAAACGATATCGCCCCGGAACGCTACGGGGAATCTCCCCTCCGAAAAGATTGGGAGGGGGATGCGGAAAGGGATTCCTACGAGTGGGATATCCTCGACCACGCCGTTAAAAATGAAAAACCGGTGCTTGGGATTTGCCGGGGAATCCAACTCATCAATGTCTATTTTGGAGGCAAGCTCTTTCAAGATATTTCCCACTGCCGCCCCGAAGCCCTCACCCATAACGACTATCCCCTCTACGAAGGCCTGACCCACGAAGTGAACTTTGCAAAAGGAGGGATCTTGGAAAAATTGTACGGCCTAGAATCCGGCCACAAGGTCAACAGCATCCACCACCAAGGCATCAAAGAGCTTGGAAAGGGTCTTAGGGTCGAAGCCGTAAGCCCTAAAGACGGACTCATCGAGGGCATCAGTTGGGGCGGTAAGAAAGAGGCCCCCCTCGTCTTAGGTGTCCAGTGGCATCCCGAGTTTGACCCTCTCCCAAATGCAGAGACGATTTCCTCAAAACCCCTTTCGGATTATTTTCTTTCCCTTTGCCGCTCTCATTGGGAAAGTCCGTAGGGAATGTAATGGCCTTTTTCCTCGAGTTGTCTTTGGCCCAACTGCCTTTCGTATTCCGTGATCTGTCTAAGTTTTTCCCGGCCAAAACGCTTGGCCAAAAGATCAAATATCTTCTCTTGGATTTGCAAAGCGGCCTTTCGCTCTTCAAATGAGGGAAGATAGGGAGTTCCATTCTCCCTGGCATTTCTTGCAAAGAAGTTATGGGCCTCCGCTTGACCTTCCTTAAAACTTTCAACGCTTTTTTGGTAAAACTGATAATCTTCTTCCTCTAAAGAGAGTTCATCCAAGAAAAAACGCCTCATGTCCTCATCCTTATCCCTTTGATCCTCTTCCATTTCCTCCAAAAAATCCTCTTCGCCGGGCGATAATAGAGAATCCATCCCGCTCGCACTGACCGTGGTCACCACCTCGTCTGCATCCCAATCCCCTCGTTCTTTCCGATTGTCTCTCATCCCCACCAAGGCTTTGGAAACTCCCCTGCGACCCGGTTTTTGACCCCGAAGGGCCTCTCCCTTTCTCCAAGTCTCGGCGAGTTTGAAATGTCTGTGTTTTTCTTCGAGAAAACGATAGCTTCTATACTGATAGATATTGACGGCCACGAGCCCACAAAGGAGGAGAAAGAAACC
Organism: Bacteriovoracales bacterium; assembly: GCA_026713835.1. Taxonomy (GTDB): domain Bacteria; phylum Bdellovibrionota; class Bacteriovoracia; order Bacteriovoracales; family Bacteriovoracaceae; genus JAPONP01. The sequence continues at coordinate 14,975 of JAPONP010000108.1, read as the reverse complement.
GACCTTCATGGTCAAGAGTTACCACGAAAAAGGCCCATGAGGCAAGTGGACGGTGGATCAGGGTCAATTTGAACGAGAAGCGATATTCCTTTTGGATTTCCGATAGAAGGCCAAGGGGTTCAAGGCCTCGTCTTTAAGGCGAACTTCAAAATGAAGATGATTCCCCGTGGATCGCCCCGTGCTTCCCACCTGGGCGATGAGTTGCCCCTTGGCCACATATTGGCCGGGCCCCACATGGTTTCGCCGATTGTGGGCATAGAGGGTATAGAGTCCGTGGGCATGGCGAATGACGATCATATTCCCAAAACTTTTGAGTTTATTTCCACTATAGATCACCTTCCCTCCCTCTGCGGCCACGATGGGAGAGCCCCCTTTGGCCACGATATCGATCCCTCGGTGTTTTCTTCCCCAACGATGCCCAAAAGAGGAGGAAACATTCTTGGAAGAGGGAACCGGCCAAAACAAGTCGAACCCGGAAGAGTACCGGGAAGACAGCCAATCCCCCTTGGAATCCTTCGAGAGAAGCCCCCTTTTTAAGGGAATAAAAACCCATTCTCCCGGAGAAAATTGGGCGTAGGGGTTGTAATCTTTGATTTTATCCGCACCGATGCCAACATCTTTGGAAAGATCCTTGAGGGATTCTCCCCGGCGCATTTGAACGTAATGACCGCTTTGCATACGGGCACACCCCGTAAACGTAAAGAGAGTGGCACCCAAAGAAATCGTAAGAAAAAAGGACAGGGCAGTTTTCACGATATATCCCCCATTGACTTTCATCAAAACCGATAAAATCACTCGGTCTATTCGGCTGCTTTTGAGAAAACATGAGTAAAATTGGCAAGAAATACCCAAATACCCCAAAAGCCCCCAAGACCCCCTTCGAGATGAACGGAATTTCAATAAGGTAGAGAATAGATGAACTTGACTATCCAGAAGGCCTTTCTATAGGATTGGTTTTTCGTTGAAGTTGAAAACGATCCCTTTATCTTTGGAGCTTTCATGGAAATTGCAGTCGTTGGAACGGGCTATGTGGGTCTCGTCACCGGTGTTTGCTTGGCGGAGATGGGCCATCACATCACCTGTATCGATATCGATAGAGAAAAAATCGCCAAACTCCAAAACGGGCAATCTCCTCTCTACGAGTTGGGACTAGATGAACTTCTCACTCAAAACCAAAAGAGAGGTCGCCTTCATTTTACGACGGATTATCACGCCGTCTCGAAGGCCAAGGCCGTGTTCTTAGCTGTGGGAACTCCGACCTCCCCTTCGGGACAGGCCGACTTGAGGGCCCTTATGGAAGCCTCTACGTCCGTGGCCCAAAATATGGGCGCACAGACCGTGATCGTCATCAAATCCACCGTTCCCGTGGGAACGGGCCAAAGGATTAAGGAACTTATCAAAAAGCACACGGACAAAACATTCTATGTGGTGAACAACCCGGAATTTCTAAGAGAGGGAACCGCCGTCAAAGACTTTATGAATCCCGATCGCATCGTCATAGGATACGAGGATGCTTTTTCCCGTGAACTTCTTACGAAGCTCTATGCTCCCCTCATCGATTCAGGACATCCCCTTCACGAGATGAGCAATGCCTCGGCCGAAATGGCCAAATATGCCAGTAACTCCTTCTTGGCCACCAAAATTTCTTTTATCAACGATATGGCCAAACTTTGCGAACGGGTGGGTGCCGATATCGAAGACGTGCAAAAAACCATGGGGACCGACCCTAGGATCGGAAAACATTTTCTCTTTCCGGGTATAGGCTATGGGGGCTCTTGCTTTCCCAAAGACATCAAGGCCTTAATCCATACGGCCCGTGAAAGGGAAGTGGATCCGGGTCTCCTAACCGAGGTGGAAAAAATCAACCAGAGACAAAAGCTCTTGGCCGTAGAAAGGATTAAGGCCAGGCTCGGTGATCTCAAAGGGAAAACCATCGCCCTTTGGGGTGTCTCTTTCAAGCCTCATACAGACGATGTAAGAGAGGCCCCCTCTCTTACCATCGCCAAAAAAATGATCGAGGAGGGAGGAAAGGTTCAGTTTTATGATCCCGTGGCCAAGGATCGTTTTCTTACGGCCATGGGAGAATCGAAACCGATGCTCAAGGCCTTTGACGATATGTATGAATGTCTAAGGGGGGCCCAGGCCTTGATTTTGGCCACAGAATGGCCTGAGTTTAAAAATCCCGATCTTAAGCGCATGAAAGAATGTTTGGAAGTCCCCATCATCTTCGACGGAAGAAATATCTATTCCACAGAAAAGATGCTGGCGGCCGGTTTTTCCTATGAGGGCATTGGAAAGCGTATTATCTAGAGATAGGGCCTTTCCCCGGCTTCATGATCGGTGAGATCCACCAATTGCTCAATCTCGGGAAACTCCTCTTTGAGAATGGTTTCGATCCCCTCCCTCAAGGTCAGAGACGATGAGGCACAGCCCTGACAACCTCCAAACATCTTGATATAGACTTTGCCGCCCTCATATTTGACAAGCTCAATCCCTCCCCCATGGGTTTCGAGATAGGGGCGAACCTGCTCTTCTAAAACTTGCTCAATCTTTTCTTTTGTCTCCATCCCCGTCTCTTCTCCGAATCCTTCCACTCGGCCTATTCGTTGAAAGTTTCTCCCCTCTCAAAATCCTGTCCCTCGTCTGTCCCATCGGGGATTCCCCTTTGACCCTCATCATCGTAACTGTCCGATGGATGGACTTCACCGGATAATCCCACCTCCACATCCACCCTGAGGTTTCTAAGCTTATGGGCCAAAAGGATCGCACAGTATTCATTGATTTGTCCAATGAGAATTTGCCCGTGGGAAAGTCCCCTCTCAAATTGGCCCACATCGAGACCCACCTCGGTCAAAAGATGTTTCAACTCTTCTTTCGTCTCCTCATCCCCGATGGAACGAACGGCTACGGAAAAAGTGGGGCCAAGCCCCAAGGAAAGCGGCCCATAGGCCACACGATCCGTCATCTTTTGGATATCTTTTAAAGGATTGTCTTCCGGGGGCAAGGGGGTGGGTTCCTCTTGAGGGGCGACTTCTTCTTGGGCGACGACTTCTTCTCCTTTCTCGGGTAGAGTCTCCTGCACTTGGGCCAAGGTCTCTTCTAGACCTTCCTCTTCTTCGGGTTCATGAGGAGTTTCGGGGAGTTCGGCCCCCCCCTCAAAAAACCCGTCCGTCTCTTGAGTCTCCCAAGGCCCATCCGTTTCATCGACTTTATCGACTTCATGGCCTTCATCCTCGCCCCCAAAGATGTCTTCGCTCTTTTCTCCCTCCGCTTCCTCCATTTCCGTCGTTTCCGTCGTTTCCGTTCCTTCCTCGGGAATGGGGGGCAAAGATTCGGATTCGTTATCTTCCGAAGAATCGGAGATGTGGACAAATTCTTCCAAATCTTCGATGCGAGTGAGATCGTCTTTTTTACTCATCTTTAGGCCCCATGACAATGTTTGTATTTTTTCCCGCTTCCGCAGGGGCAAGGACTATTTCTACCCACTTTGGCCTCTTTTCGTCTATGGGGGCGGGCCGGTGACGCCCCTTCGGCGGCCAAGGCCTGGGCCCTGCGATGGGCCTCCAACTGGGCCTCAAGTTCTTCCATCTGTCTTCTTCGCACCTCTTGGATTTCCTCTTTCGTCAAAAGTTGGATTCTAAACATTTGATCGATTACCGTCTTTTTGACCTGGATCTTCATCCCCTCAAAGAGACGAAACCCCTCATGCTTGTACTCACTCAAAGGATCTTTTTGGCCGTAGGCCCTGAGATTGATCCCCTCCTTGGTATGATCCATGGCCAAAAGATGATCCTTCCACTGCCCGTCAAAAACGGACAAAAGAACCTCTCTGTGGGCCTCCCGAACGACCTCATCCTCGTAGCCTGAAAAGCGATCTCCCAGCATCTTATCGGTCAATTGGAAAAGGTACTCTTTGATCTCTCCCGAAAATTTATCTGAACATTCATCCACCGTAATCTCTCGCTGAGTATTAAAAGTGGCCTGAAAGGACTCATTCATCTCTTTCCAAGGCCAAGAGTCGATGGAGACCTTTCTTTCCGGAGAGAAATGATTGACAAAATCGATAATCACATCATCCAACATATCCTTGATGAGATCCCTATTGTCTTCATCGTTAAGAATATCCTTTCGGATTCTGTAGATGACCTTTCTTTGCTCATTCATCACGTTATCAAAATCCAAAAGATGCTTTCTGATTTCAAAGTTATGGGTTTCCACCTTCTTTTGGGCCTTGGCAATGGCATTGGTGATCATTCGATGCTCGATGGGCTCATCTTCTTGCATCCCAAGTTTCCCCATAAGACCGCTAATGCGGTCACTTCCAAAAATACGCATCAAATCGTCTTCGAGAGAAAGAAAAAACTTGGAGGCCCCGGGATCGCCTTGTCTTCCCGATCGTCCTCGCAATTGGTTGTCGATCCTCCTGGACTCATGCCTTTCCGTTCCGATGATATAGAGTCCTCCGGCCTTCGTGGTGTCCGGAGCCAGCTTGATATCCGTTCCCCTTCCGGCCATATTGGTCGCAATGGTCACGGATTGCCACTGGCCGGCCTTGGCAATGATATCGGCTTCCCTTTCGTGTTGCTTGGCATTGAGAACCTCGTGGGGAACGCCTTTTTTCTTGAGATGGCCCGAAAGACGTTCACTGGATTCGATGGTGATCGTACCCACGAGAACCGGTTGCCCCTTCTCGTAAAGCTCTCCAATGAGATCGGCCACGGCCTTGTATTTGGCGTCCTTATTTTTATAGACCACATCCGCATGATCCTCTCGAATCATGGGCTCATTGGTGGGGATAACGATCACATCCAATTGATAGATTTTCATAAATTCTTCGGCCTCGGTTTCCGCCGTTCCCGTCATCCCGGCCAATTTGTCGTAGAGCTTAAAATAATTTTGAAAAGTGATGGAGGCCAGGGTTTGGTTTTCTTTTTTGATTTCCACCTGTTCTTTGGCCTCGATGGCCTGATGAAGCCCATCGCTCCATCGGCTCCCCTCTTTTAAACGTCCGGTAAATTCATCGACGATCACGATATCGCCACCTTTCACCACATAGTCCACATCTTTTTCAAAGAGGTGGTGGGCCCTCACGGCCTGATTGACGTGGTGGAGAATTTCCACGTGTTGAATCTCGTAGAGATTATCTATCCCCAGACGCTTTTGAACCTCCTGAACCCCCGTATCGGACAAGATGGCCGTCTTGGATTTTTCATCGATGATAAAATGCTTCACCGACTCAAGTCCCGGAACGATTCGATCCACTCGTCGATAAAGGGTAATATCCCCTTCGCTGGGGCCTGAGATAATTAAAGGGGTTCTGGCCTCATCGATCAAAATGGAGTCCACCTCATCGACGATGCAATAGTGGTGGGAACGCTGAACCATATCCTCCAGGCGAAATTTCATATTGTCTCGAAGATAGTCGAAGGCAAATTCATTATTCGTTCCGTAGGTGATATCGGCGTTATAGGATTCTTGCCGCTCACTATCATCCATATTGGAAACGATACAGCCCACGGAAAGGCCCAACCAGTTAAAGAGTTCCCCCATATCCCGAGCATCTCTGGCGGCCAAATAGTCGTTGACGGTAACGAGGTGAACCCCTTTGCCCCCAAGAGCATTGAGATAGAGAGGGAGGGTGGCCGTCAAGGTCTTCCCCTCCCCGGTTTTCATCTCGGCGATCGCTCCCTTATGCATCACGACTCCGCCCATGATCTGAACATCGAAAGGGGACATGGAAAGAACCCTTGAAGAGGCCTCCCTGACGGTGGCAAAGGCTTCGGGCATGATTTCATCCAAACCGGCTCCGTCTTTCAACCTCTCCTTAAACAAGGTCGTTTGGGCCTTGAGCTTCTCATCGGAGAGCTTTTTTATCCGGTCACCGAGTTCATTAACTTTGTTAACGATGGGGCGAAGGCCTTTTAAGTCCCTTTTATTTTTATTGGCCAATATATTGAAAAGATTTGTCAGCACAAAAATTCTCCTATGAAAGACTCAATCCAAAATATAGTAGAGGGGGTCCACGGCAATGCCATTGACACGAACTTCGTAATGCAAATGAGGGCCCGTGGAAAGTCCCGTACTTCCGAGTAAGGCAATGGTCTTTCCTCTCTTCACCTTCTCTCCTTCCCGAACGAAAAGTTTATGGGCATGACCAAAAATCGTCTCAAGACCGTAGCCATGATCGATCTGGACAAATTTTCCGAACCCGGCCTTGTGCCCGCTAAAAGAAATCACTCCATCGGCCGGGGCCAAAATGGGGGTTCCGGTTTTCCCTCCGATATCGAGACCTTCATGCATCTTTTTCCGTCCCGAATGGGGGCTTTTCCTGGGCCCATAGTAGCTCGTAATCCAACCCCTGGTCGGGAAAATACTGGGAGTTGACCTCAGCATGGACTCCTTGTCCAAAAGAAACTGATCCAAGGAATGAATCTGAACCTCAAGGTTTCTGACCGGCCCTTTAAGGGCATCGTATTTGTAATCAAAAAGGCCGAATTCTCCGGCCAATTGAAAAGAGCGTTGGGTCAATTTCAACCAATTTTTTGTATAGGTGTAGCCCACCTCCATCCCAAAAATCTTGGCAATCTTTTGCTCATAAAGCCCTCTGAGTTTTTGAAAATCATCATCTTTGGAAAGGGACTCCAAAGAGGGAAGTTCAATCAAATCCTTTTTGATCTCCGGGGGCACCAATGTCAAATCCGGATCCTCTTCCAAAGACTTCCCCGACCCACCGAGGTTGTCGAGGCCCGTGACCACTTTGAGTTTTTTTTCAAAGATTTTGATTCGATTGATATCTTTGACCAAGGAGTTGAGTTTCATCTGAAAAACTTGAACCTGCTCCCGCAGCTCTCGGTTTTCTATGGTCAGATGCTTGTTTTGATAAACTTGCTGGACGATCTGGTAGTAATCGTAGAGAAGAATCCCAAGAACGATGAAGAGCAGGATAAACATAAAGGCCAAAGATTTATAGACAAATCTAGGGATGCGGAAGGTCTTGGGGTGATCCCTCTCGGGAACGATCATAATGGTGTAATAACGATTCATCTTCAAAGGGCATTTTACCGCCTAAGGATCGATATTCATAGGTGTAACCCAAGGCATCATGTCACCGCAGAGAGAATGACGGAGATATTGTCCCTTCCCCCCTTTTGGTTGGCCCGATCCACCAAAACCTCCCCGGCCTTTTTCAACCCGGCCTCGGTACACTTTTCATCCCCGGTAAGATGGGGGGAGACCAGGGCCAAAATGCTCTCATCGTCCAGTTCCCCGTGAAGCCCGTCGGAACAGAGGAGAAAGCAGTGATGGGGCAAGGCCTTAAAGGAAAAAACATCGGCCAAGGACACATCCTCGCGCCCCACGATGCGCACGAGGATATTTTGCATGGGATCCCGGGCGGCCTCCTCCCGAGTATAAATCCCCAAATCGATTTTTTCCTGAACCAGGGAATGATCTCTGGTCAATTGGAAAATGCCTCCCCCCTGAATGAGATAAAGTCTGGAATCTCCCACGTTGACGATATAGAGGGTGTCCTTGTAAAAATAAATACCCACCACGGTGGTTCCCATCCCCTCGAGTTCGGGGCGTTTTTCGACCTCGTCGAGGATGGATTGATTGGCGTATTTGATGGACTCCTTGAGATGATGCTTGACGTTTCCCTCATCAAGACTTTGACCTAGAAAATACTCGGGGATGAGTTCTAGGGCCATGGCCGAAGCGATGTCTCCTCCGTTATATCCCCCGGCCCCATCGGCCAAAAGATAAAAATGATCCTTAGAGTTAAGATAGATCGCATCCTGATTCGACGATCTCTTTTTTCCAATATCCGTTAGTCCAAAACTCACAATATCCAATGAAATCCCCCTACTACTGCCCAATCATAAAGACCCACTCCCCACTATTTTCCCGACTAAAAGTCATCGGTGTCAAGGTTTCAACCTGGTTTCTCTTTCTATTTTTACTCAAATTCTATACTAAGGGCCTATTCCAAAATCGGACGAATCCACTCGGACATATTCAAAAAAATAAAAAATATGCAAAGCTCCCCCTTCCTCCTTTCAAAGGTATATAATGGAAAGTAATGGAGGGACTTTATGGGACTGAACATATACGATTTTATCAAAAATCATTATAAACCCAGCGATTTTTCTCATCTTCTTTGGAGCGGTAATTTTCAGGATTATATCAATATCATCAATGAGAATCCTAAAATCACGCGAAATGCCTTTCAAAGAATATACGATATGATCATGTCCTACGGGACGGAGGAATACAAAGAGTTCAAAAAGGAAATCGTACGCTATAAGTTCTTTGACGACCCCTTCGATCAAGGCAAAGATGGCGTCTTTGGTATCGATGTCCATCTCATGAAATTGGTGAACTTTTTTAAATCTGCGGCCAAGGGCTTTGGAACGGAAAAACGGGTTCTTCTTCTCCACGGCCCCGTCGGTTCGGCTAAATCTTCCATTGCAAGACTGTTAAAGAAGGGGCTCGAACACTATTCCAAAACCGATGAGGGGGCCCTTTACACCTATGAATGGTTCGACGAGGAAGCCACGGACATCCTTGGGGGCCAAAAAATCTTTCCCTGTCCCATGCACGATGAACCCCTCAAATTGCTTCCCCTTGATGTGAGAGAGGATTTCTTGGCCTCACTCAACAAGGGCAAAAAGGGCGATGAAAAGATAAAAATCAAAGGGGAAATAAATCCGGCCTGTCGGTTTATTTACAACAAGTACATGGAACAATACAACGGGGATTGGACAAAGATGATGGGCCATATCCGCATCAAACGGCTGGTTCTCAGTGAGAAGGATCGAATCGGCATTGGGACATTCCAGCCAAAAGATGAAAAGAACCAAGACTCCACGGAACTCACCGGAGATATCAATTACCGCCAAATCGCCAAATACGGCTCCGACTCCGATCCAAGGGCCTTTAACTTTGACGGGGAATTTAACGTGGGCAACCGTGGAATGGTCGAGTTTATCGAGATGCTTAAACTGGATGTGGCCTTCTTGTACGATCTTTTGGGGGCCTCTCAAGAACAAAGCATCAAGCCCAAAAAGTTTTCTCAAACGGATATCGATCTCGTCATTCTAGGCCATACCAATGAACCGGAATACCGCAGGCTTCAAAACAATGAGTTCATGGAGGCCCTAAGGGATCGAACGGTTAAAATTGACATTCCCTATATCACTCGCCTCGATCAAGAGATCAAAATTTACAAAAGGGATTTCAATTACGAAAAAATCCCTCACGTCCATATCGCCCCCCATACCATCGAAATGGCTTCTATTTGGGCCATTTTGACGAGGCTAGAGGTTCCAAAAAAGGCCGACCTCTCCCTCATGCAAAAGCTCAAGCTCTATAACGGAAAAACCATGCCGGGCCACAATGAAGAAAACGTCAAAGAACTTAGAAAAGAGTCCCTGAGGGAAGGGCTCAACGGAATCTCTCCCCGCTATATTCAGGATAAAATCTCCAATGCTCTCGTCAAATACGGCCATACCGGCTCCCTCAACCCCTTTATGGTTTTCAATGAACTGGAAACGGGACTCAAAGGTCATGCCCTCGTCACTTCCCAGGAACAATTGGATCGTTATAAAGAGCTTTTGGCCGTCACTCGCCAGGAGTACGAAGATATCGTCAAAAACGATGTGATGAAGGCCATTAGCGTGGACGAATCGGCCATCCAAACCCTATGTGGAAACTATATCGACAACGTCAAGGCCTATACCCAAAAGACCAAGATCCGAAACAAATACTCCGGGAAATTAGAGGAATCGGACGAGCGATTTATGAGAAGTATCGAAGAAAAAATCGACATTCCGGAGTCTCGAAAAGAGGATTTTCGCCAATATGTGATGAATCATATCGGCTCTTTGGCCCTAGAGGGCAAGCAATTCGACTATAGAAGTGAAGAGAGATTACATCGCGCCTTGGAGTTAAAACTCTTTGAGGATCAAAAAGATACCATTAAGCTGACCTCTATGATCTCCAATGTCGTCGACAAGGAAACTCAGGAAAAGATTGATGTGGTCAAATCAAGACTCATTAAAAACTTTGGTTACGATGAAGTTAGCGCGAAGGTTGTTCTCGAATATGTGGCCTCTATTTTTGCCAAAGGTGATAGCATTAAACCCTAGTCAAAGAATGAAAAACGGTGACCATGGATCATCCTATCAAGCGCGACCATAGTCGCTTTAAAAAAATCATCCGAGGAAAAATCCGCGAAAATCTAAAACAATATGTATCCGGGCGCGAAATTATTATCGATAAAGGTGATGGGAAATTCCGTCTTCCTATGCCCCAAATCGATATCCCAAGATTTAAGTTTGGAGAAAAATCTCAGGGGGGCCTTGGACAGGGAGACGGCAAGGTTGGAGAACCCATCGACGAAAAAGAAAAGGCCGGCCAAGGCAATAAAAGTGCCGGCCAAGGCGAAGGTCAAAAGGAGCTTGAGGTTGAACTTACGGAAATGGAATTGGCCCAAATCCTTGGAGAAGAATTAGAACTCCCTCGCATTGAACCCAAGGGGAAGAAAAACCTCAAGAGCAAGACGAATCGCTATACAAGCATTAGAACAGTGGGTCCTGATTCTCTAAAACATTTTAAAAGAACTTATAAGAACGCTTTAAAACGACAAATCGTAGGTCAAGACTATGACCCGGACAATCCACTCATCATCCCCGTAAGAGATGATTATCGGTATCGAAGTGCCAAGCAAAAAATCGAATACGAAAATGCCGCTGTGGTAATCTATATGATGGATGTCTCCGGCTCTATGGGAGATGAACAAAAGGAAATCGTTCGAACGGAATCGTTTTGGATTAACCTGTGGTTGAACTCCCAATACAAAGATGTGGAGGTTCGGTATATTATTCACGATGCTACGGCTAAAGAGGTGACGGAAGAGACTTTCTTTCACACGAAAGAAAGTGGAGGAACCCTCATTTCCAGTGCCTACCAACTCTGCCAAAAGGTCATTGAAGCAGATTACGGCCCCCAAGAGTGGAATATCTATCCTTTTCATTTTAGCGATGGAGATAATTGGTCCAGTGAAGACACCAAGGTTTGTCTCGATATTCTCAAAGACTCTCTTTTGCCTCTCACCAATATGTTCTGCTACGGACAAGTGGAGAGCCGTTATGGTTCCGGACAATTCTATAAGGATTTAAAAGAAAAATTTGGCATAAGACATGACAAGATCACTCTTTCAAAAATAAAGAACAAAGATGCCATCATGGACAGTATCAAAGACTTTCTTAAAAAAGGGCATTGATGAATAGAACAAACTCCATTAAAGGAGAACTCCTCAACTTAAAAGACAAGATTGAACAAATCGCTAAAGACCAAGGCCTTGATTTTGACCCCGTGGTCTTTGAAGTCTGCGACTATGAGACCATCAATATCTTAGCCGCTCAAGGGGGTTTTCCCTCGCGCTATCCCCATTGGCGATTTGGCATGGAGTATGAACAAATTTCAAAAAATTATGCCTACGGTCTTCAAAAAATTTACGAAATGGTTGTCAATACCAATCCCGTCTATGCCTATCTCCTTAGTTCAAATGATTTAGTCGATCAAAAAATAGTCATGTCTCACGTTTTCGGCCATGCAGATTTCTTTAAAAATAACCTCTGGTTTTCTAAAACCAATAGAAAGATGATGGACGTTATGGCCAATAATGCAACCAAGATTCGACGCTATATGGGACAATACGGAATCGACAAAGTAGAAAACTTTATCGATAGGGTTATCTCTATCGATAACCTCATTGATATCAATTTGCTTTTGACCGATTTCCACCAAAAACATAAATTAGAAGATGAAGAAAATGAAGAACCAAAAGACAATTCCAAGCATAAAGCTGAATATCTACAATCCTATTTAAGATCTGAAAAAAAACAAAAAGAAAAGGCCCAGGGAATTGAAAAAGAGGGCCAAAGCAAAGATAAAGAGCCTAAAATTAAAAAATTTCCGGAGCAACCCCAAAGGGATATCATGCTCTTTCTTCTAGAGAATGCCCCTCTCGAAGAATGGCAAGCCGATATTATAGGCATTTTACGGGAAGAATCCTATTACTTTCTTCCTCAGATGATGACCAAAATTATGAATGAGGGCTGGGCCAGCTATTGGCATACCACATTGATGACTGAAAAAATGATTGAAGCCGGAGAACTCGTCGATTTCTGTGACCGCAATGCAGGTGTTTTGCAGATGGGTCGCCAACAAATCAATCCCTACAAAATAGGTATAGAACTCTTTAAAGATATAGAAGATCGATGGAATAAAGGGCGTTTTGGCAAAGAGTATCAAGAATGTGACGGCCTCAAAGAGAAGGGAAATTGGGATTTAAAACTGGGCGAAGGACGGGGCAAAATCTTTGAAGTTAGAAAACTCCATAACGATGTGACCTTTATCGATGAATTTCTCACAAAAGAGTTTTGCCAAAGAGCAAAACTCTTTACCTATAAATACAACCCGAGACACGGACGTTTTGAGATCGACTCCAAAGATTTTGAGGCCATTAGGCAAAAGCTCTTGGCCCAATTGACCAATTTCGGCCAACCGCTCATCGAAATAGAGGACGGCAATTACGGCAATCGAAGTGAACTCCTCCTCGCCCACCACCATTTTGGCATCGACTTAGACACCAAATATGCGGCCGACACCATGAACGCTATCTACGGCATCTGGAAACGCCCCGTCAATCTCAGGACAAAATATGATGACAAAGAGGTCATTTTTTGTTTCAATGGAAAGGAGTTACTTCCTTTAAAATAGTCAGCCGAGAACGGCCCAAATCGGGGGAAAATAATGACGAAGACAGACCTTATAACGGCCATTGAAAAAGAGGGAAATCTCACCCATCGAAATGCAGAATTGGTCGTCAACATTTGCTTTGAAAATATGATCCGATCCCTTTTTGATGATAAGCGGATTGAAATTAGGGGATTTGGAAGTTTTACCAATCGAAATTACAAAGCATTTGAAGGAAGAAACCCCAAAACCGGAAAAGTGGTCAAGGTGGCCCCCAAAAAAGTACCCTTCTTTAAGGCCGGAAAGGCCCTCAAAGACATCATCAATGCCGGAAGCGAGCAGCACCCCATCAGCGAAGCATAGAAGGTGGTTTTGGGATAAGCCCTTAGGGGGAATTGATCGTCATTAAGGCCTTACAAGCGTTATTACTTCCCTCGTTACAGGCCTTTCGCCAGAGTGTTTGGGCCACCGTGATATTGCCCCTATCCTCTTCAAAAAAACCGAGAACAAGGCAGGCCCTGCTCTCACCACCTTCGCAGGCCTTCCTATAAAGGGCATAGGCCGATGTCACATCTCCTTTTCCAAACTCCAAAACCCCAAGGTTGAAACAACCGCTCATTTCATACCCTTCGCAAGACATTTGATAGAGAGCTTCGGCATTCTTCACCCTTCCCTTTTTCTCCTCTAAGACGCCGAGATTAAAACAGGCCCTCATCTCATGCCCCTTGCAGGCCTGCTCGTAGAGGGAAGAGGCCTTGGAAGGATTGCCCTTTTGTTCTTCTAAAACTCCAAGATTAAAGCATCCGCTCATATCCTTACCCTCACAGGCCTTCTTGAAAAAAAACTGGGCACTGGCAATATGCCCCTCTTCCAAATCGACGACTCCGATATTGGAACACCCTCGCATATCGTACCCCTCGCAGGCCCTTTGATAAAATTTTCTCGCCAAGTCCTTTTTCCCCTGTTTTTGTTCGAGAAGGCCAAGAGCAAAACAAGCATTCATCTTTCCTCCGTCACAGGCCCTTTTATAGAGTGTTTCGGCCGTAGAAACGGCCCCTCTCCTAAACTCCAAAAGCCCTAGGTTAAAACAACCGCTCATCTTTCCCCCTTGGCAAGCCTTGGTATAGAGGTTTCTGGCCTTGACGATATTGCCCTTCCTATACTCGAGAACCCCGAGATTGAAGCATCCACTCATTTCATCTCCTTCACAGGCCTCACGATAGAGGTATTGGGCCTTGGCAATATCTCCTTTCTCCTCCTCTAAAAACCCAAGGATAAAGCAACCCCTCATCTCCTTCCCGTGACAGGCCTTCTCATAGAGATCCCGGGCCCGTTTGATATTGCCCTTTTTGTGTTCCACAAAACCCAGAAAAACACATTCCATCATATTCCCCCCATCACAGGATTCTTTGGGAGTTGTAAAAAAATTTTCATCCTCTTCGCTCATCATAACGTGATGGCCTTCGCTCATAAAATGGGATTTTTTTATCTTGCTATCTCTAGTGGAGACATTGAGAACATCGGCTGCCCTCTCACTCATCCTTTTCTTGGATTCCTTCGATGCCAATTTCCTGTTTGCTCCACTACAACCGATCACACCGATTAAAATGAACCATAAGAAACTTTTCATCATCACCTCGTGAGTCTCGTCGGAGCTTTTTAACCTTTCTTTAATGTTAAATTTTTTATTGTCGTTTTTATCCGAAACTTTTGGGACCCCTTGAGGTTTAAGGCAAAACGGTGATGCCGCAGAGCAAAACAACTAGATAAAAGCCTTGGGCCTTTTGCCTTTTCCTCCAAATTGCGTTATCAAAGGCCTATGGCTGACCCAAGTAACCGCTGGAAACAAAATGCCCCGGGCCCCTATTATGTCGATGATCAATGCATCGCCTGTGATGCCTGTATTATCGAAGCGGAAGAATTTTTTGAAATGAACGATGAGGATGGCCACGCTTATGTGAAACGACAGCCCACTTCAGATGAAGAAAAAGAGGAATGTGAAAACGCCCTCGAATCCTGTCCCGTCGAAGCCATCGGGCGGGATGGTTAGAGCCTATCCTAAAACCACCTTCGTTATGAAAGCGAGCGAGATTGTGCCCGGCAAGGATGAAAGCAAAAAATGTCTGAAGGCGTGCTTGTGGCACGTTGAGGGCATTTTTTGCTTAAAGACGAAGCCCGGCACAATTGCAGCCGGTTGCAATAGAAGGTGGTTTTAG
>JAPONP010000107.1 GCA_026713835.1 Bacteriovoracales bacterium | reverse complement strand
GAGTTGGCCTATCCCTGCCTTGATAAACCGCTTAAACACCACCCCCTTGAGGTTTTCCCGAAACCGGGCCTCTTCGGTAAATTCCCTTCCTTCCATTTTTTTGGGTTTGATGATCTCCTCTTTTCAAGTAAATTACAGTTCGTTGACATACCTATTGGCCAGTGAAGTGAATAACTCTTTAATCTCACTTTCAGAGATACTTTTGTCTTTCAAGTACATGCATAAATACTTTATCAAATCATCCTGATTTTTGTAGTGATGAATTTGTGAAATAACATCTAAAATCTTATCTATCAAATTTGTTTCTTCCTCAGAACTTTTACTTAAAATATTACTGAACTTTTTCTTATTTTCTTTTTCTATCATAATTTTTTCTGGAGATTTTGAAGGAGTACCTAAAAATCTTGAGTATCGCCTTTCTCCATCGACTATGACATCTTCTACTTGAGTTGTTATAATAGGTAAAGCGTAGGAGTTTGCTCTCGATCGTTTTCTTATAATGCTTGGATCAAGGCCTGCTTCCCACAAAGCATCATCCCAAGTTCCAAATATATTTGATGCCGCCTTAAGAAGGCTCATTCCACTTATTGCTTTTCCAAAATTATCTTCCATCAGAATTTTCATAAAATGTGAGTATCTCAGCACGGATGATCGGTTTAGTTCATATTCTTTCATTTTGAACAATCTAAGATATTCGATTATTTTTTGAGAGTTATTTTCGCACGGAGACCCATTTCTTCTTATTTCGCTAAGTCTTAGTCCTGAATTTTTCAATGCGGAATCCCATGTGCCAAACATATTATTTCCCAGTCGAAATAATTTTGGTGCGGAAAAATTTTGCCCTGTAAAATCATAGATTATAGAACTGGTTTCTTCACTCGTATCTCGTCTTATGCTTGAAGAGTTTATGGGAATTTCAAGCTCATATAATATATGCAAAATCCTTGATATCGAATTTTTTTTCCAGGCAAAATTTATCTTTCTAATATTCATGGAATTGAATCCGGCGGCCCTCAGTGCTTTATCCCAAGAGCCAAAAAATCTGTAAGCTCCTCCATATAAACTTATTCCTGGCTTTGATTTTCCAAGTTCTTCTTTAATTGCATTTTTAAACTTCCTGCTTTTATCTTTTTGAATTGAGGCACTGTTTAAGGAGAAGCCTCTTTTATGTAAGCTTTTGATAGCAATGATAACTTTATCCCCTGTCCAAAAAGGTTTTTCTTTTACAATTTGGGAGTTAATAGCAGCACTTGTCAGTGCTTTATCCCATGAGCCAAAGTATCTTCTGGCAGCATCATACAAGGCTGAACCTGTGGTTTTTCTACCGAAATACTTAAACAGGATTGAACTTGTTGATCTTGATCGGTCTCTCCAAATGCTTTTTACCGTTAGGGGATGGCCCTTTTTGTAAAGTCCTTTTATTCCAGAGGTAATTTTCTTTTTGCTCCAAAAACGATTGCAGGAAGCTCGAATTGGTTCCAATCCTAAGGATAAAAGCGCATTATTCCATGATCCAAAGAAGTAACAAGCGGCATAATGAAGAAATTTTCGAGAGATTGGTCTTCCAATTATTTCTGTCAAAATTGGATCGGTTTTGGGACTTCTTGCAAGGCCCAAAGAGTTCAAATTAAAATTTTCCAATTCATTGTTCAGTTCCAAGATACAGATGGCAGTTAATTCCTCACTCCAATCACCCAACTTCTCATTATCTAAAAATGGAGTACGGATTTCTTTGATATACTTTGGTACATGGCCCTGACTGGTTGATTTCATAAGTAAGTATGTCGGCTTGGTTGAGACTAGGACAATTTTCTCCCCAATATCTTTGGATATGGCCTCCACAGTGGTCTTTTTAAATGTTTAATATTCTGTTTTAATTACTCTCGAACGTCAAACCCCGCCACATCCTGTCTGTGGGAAACAACTCGTACTCGGTTTCCTTTTTTCGAGAGAGAATGCGAACAGGCATTGAGAGTAAAAAGAAGTAACTGCTCACCACCCGGCAATCTTGGCAGTCGACTGCCTCGTCGCTTTCCTGCGACGTGCAGGAAGCACGCCTCGGTCGCTCCTCGTTGCCTCCTACCAATCTTATCCGGGTGGAGAACAGTTACCTTGTCTTTATTACGGTTTTTGCTAGAGGTGCGAGCAGTTACAAAAAGAATGGATAAGATAAAAAACTCTATTTTCATCCATCTCCTTATGACCGGGTCTTGGATTTTTTATTTTTCACTATCGATCTAAGAGTTCTTAACTCTTTTTTAACATCTGAAGGTATATTTGTACCTGAAGAACCCGTAAAGCCAAAAATAACAGAATCCTCGTAAGCAGTGTAGCAGTCCTTTGCGATTTTGGATTTAGGAAAATTGACGACGCATTTCTTTAAGTACATTTCTCCAAGAGAGTAGAGATAGAGATCATTAGAGCGATCCGTAAGAATACCAAGTGAGTAGAGAATTTCCGGCATGAATTTTGTATTGGGATTTCTTGCGATATAATTATTAAAGGTACGCTTTAATCGAAATGCCTCTAAGGCCGAGGATGAGTTTATATTAAAATTGTCTTTTACATTATTTACTCGAGCGATTAGTTTTTTTATCGATTTCGTATCGTTTTTTTGAGGGAATGGTTGCCTGAGCCCTTGAATCCATCCCTTGGACAAATTTTTGATTTCGTTTGAAGTCTTTTTATTTATTGAAATTGATTGCAAATATTTGGCGGCTTTTTCTTCATCTTCCAAATTTTCAACATATATTTTGAGGATCGTCTTAACAACCGATACATCTTGATTTGAAGTCTCTCCAAATTCCTTTTTGAAATACTGAACCGAAGCGCTGTAATCGCGCAAAAAATAAGAAAGCATGGCCTTGTCATGGTTACGACGGATGTACTTATCGGTTATCGCATTATATTGGTTTGCAATCTTTGAATACTGCTTCCTCGGTAGTTGAGAGTGACAGGAAATGCAAAGAGTATTTATTTTTTTTAAGCGATGCCTTGCATAGGAGTCATCTTGAATTTGACGACCTTTTTTAATCTCTGAAATATTCTCTTTAAATATCTTGGCAACAGGAGAGAATATTGGGTTTTTTAGCATCTTGTCGTGTTGGGCCTTTAAGAATGATTGCTCCAAATTGTTTAACTTGACAATCATGTCCTTATCTTTTGTTCCATACATATAGGGAAGCAATTTAATATAATCTTCAAAAACCTTTCTCATTGATCTTTTAGTAGAGTCATCTGCCCAGGCGTCGATATGGCATAGAAAAAAAAGAAAAATGACAACCTTTTTCATAAATTCCTTTAATATCATCTCATCCGGTTTTTTTGGGCCGGTCTCCGGGGGGAGCGGTTATAAATTATGGCACTTGCCACGCCGTACTCGTAAGGGTTTCATATCCCGTTCCGCTAGAGACGGCGCGAACAGAAAAATAATAATCTCCCGACGGCAAGGACAATCCCGTCTGTTGATATGTTGTATCTAAAGATACGGATGTCCAGTCTTGAATATCTGTTCCCCCCGTGGTCGTTCCAATGGCCACTTCATATCTTTGCAAGGTAAAACCCGTATATGTCTGGCCGCTCCAAGAAAATGTTGGAGTGGAATTGGCCGTGCCCTGTCCCGTAGAAGTCAAACTATTAAAAGAGAAAAAATGGAGGCAGAAAGGGTCCGACAATCGGTTAATGGCAATATCTCGATCCTCTACGGGAGGATTAGCATTTGTGACAGTCGTTGCAAGGTTGAAATATCCCATTTGATCCGTCGTCATTTTGCAAATGACAGTGCCGTCTAAAGGGTCTGCTCCCTTGAGGGTAAAGAAATAAAAGTCTTCGCCGATATCTCCAAGCATCTTTGTCGTATAATCGATATAGGCTTTATGGGAAGGATTTGTTCTGTCATCAATAATGTCATAACCGGTCATTCCACCGCCACTCCAAGAATGAACACCTACGAACCCACCTCTTTCCACCGTTCTCGTTACACCTGTCAAAAATAAATCGACGCCGCCGGATACGATCATGCCATCGGCCGGCAAATAGGTATTAAATCCTGCGATCCTAATAAAAGGAGCATAATGGGCAAGCCCTTCGTCATCACCGGAGCCCGGAATATCCGAAAGGGTCAATGTTTGAATATTGGGATTTTTCAATATGAAATCCAGTAAATGTTCTCCCGAAGAGGTGAGGTAGGTTCCCACTAGCGTAGCAGAAAGTCCATCTTGGGATATGGTCGTATGGGCAGATGCAAAGAGGGGTCTGGCAGACTCTTTGGCCGCCGAATTGATCTGCCTTCTACTCAACTCTAATTCCAGGGTTCTACCGCCTCCACAGTTTAAGGCTTCAGGGGTCGTCAGTGTAGTTTTTCCGTCCTTGATTATGTTTCTCATCGTAATATTTTTATTTTCAATTCTACATAATGAAAAATTATTTTGTTTTAAACCTAGACTGAGCAAAGAGACTTCTCCCTCCGGGCTTCTCAACATGGAGGCCTTTAATACATGAGAACTCAAAGATGAGGATAGGGTTAGAGATACGGAAGTAGAATCATCATCTCTATCGACGGCGGTTAAGGCGGCTTGATCGAGCTTTAAAGGGATGGATTTACCCTTGCAAGAGAGAAAACTCACACTGAAAAGGGGAAGCCCTAGGCCGCGAAAAAATTTTCCACGGGGAGAATTTTGGCAAATATCATCGATATTAACGGAAGCGGCGGGAGTACAGGTCGTTAAACGAAAAGAGCTAGCGCTCTGACCACCGGCCGGGCCATCGTGAGTCAAGCATTGCCGGGAAGCGAAGTGCTTTATCTGATTGGTGGGAGCGGCCGCTTTCGACCACCACTGATCCTTATCATAGATATCACAAGGGACTCGGGAAAGAGTGCCCGACGACACCCGCAGACATTGGTCGTCGGCCTGAGGAGAGAACAGCAATAAGGTTTCTTCGGGGATATCACTACAGCCGGTAAAGGCATTTGCCTTTGGCCTCAAATCGGCTTCGGCAATATCGGGGGCACCCCCACAGGAGGTGGAAATCGATTCGGAACATGAGCTGAGAGCGAGTTGTAGCAAAATGATCGCAAATACGGTGAAAATGGTTTGAGTTTTCAAATGAGGCCCTCTCCTCTTCTCTCCTCTAGTCTAGACATTTATATTTTGTCCGTCTCTAGGAATAAAGTCAACCTAGAACCAACCAAAGAGAAGATAGGCCATCCATAGGCCGATCCTTTTAAAGGGATAGAATATCTCCTCGCATTGATAAGTGACGGTCGTTTTCTCCGGATCCACAAAGTCTTTAACATTTTGTCGGAACTCACCTTCCGATATTTGCTTTTTTTCGCCCGGCAAAACGCGGCAATACCCGGAGGAGATTTTCTTCGTATTGAGTTTGGTTTTATGGGCCTTCCTCGGTTTTTGCAAAAAGCTCGACGTCTTTTCAAAAACCTTTTTTTCAAAATATAAGCGGCCGGTGATCAGGGTGGGAATGAGGATATAGATGCGATGAAGGGGTCGGTACTTTCCGCAATAGTGCTTGTAAAATGTCTCGGCGTCCTCATTGACGATTTTCCCATCGGGAAGTTGAAGTCTCGAAAGCACCACGTCTTGAATACGATTGACCTCGGCATATTCGTCCGTAAAAGCGATATTGTAACTCCCGCCGCGTTTATCTGCGTTCAGTTCATTTGAATATTGCCCGGGAGAAAAACCCAAAAATTGCCGCCAAGGGGGAAAATCCGTGGAGTTCCATTCCATGCCCATGAACCGGGACCACCCAATCTCCACTTCCTCCCCGGTTTTCTCATGGACACAGGAATAATAATCTCTCTTATCACAGCCTGCATAAAATGAAAGGATGAGTAAAAGGGAAATGCCGACGAGATACCTTAAAGCAATAGAGCTCTTTTTTTTCCAAAACCTCAAATCAACCCCATCTGAGTACTCATGGGGTACGGATGCCCGAGCTACGGCAAGCGCAGACGGGCAAAGACACCGGCATGATCCGACGGCCAAAGACCGCTCACCATATCGGCGGGATCGGCCCCCAGCAAACCCACTTCCTCAATGTCGTCTTTGGTAAGCGGAAAAATTCCAAAAAAAAAATTGACCCCAACATGATGGATATGGGCATTCAACAGAGCGTCGGTACTGTCAAGGGGT
>JAPONP010000106.1 GCA_026713835.1 Bacteriovoracales bacterium | reverse complement strand
CATGAACCTTCCTTTACGGCAAGGGGCCTTCACCCGTTTTGATTAAAGATTTGGTTTTTTCTTTTCGTTTCCTAACATTTTTCCTCTCGGTTTGTCCAGTTCGTTTGTCCAGATTTCTTTTTCGTTATGGAGATTGAGGGATAGGCTCTTGGCTCGATGCGTCACCAGAGACCCTATTAGCGACGAAGAAGAAGGCGCAAAATCATGACCCAACGTTGGTGGATCTGTTTGGCCTTGGAAAGAGTCTTTTTGGGAAGGACCCGGTTGGTTTTGGATATTCTCATGTGAAAATCATTCCAAGCAAAATTGAGAGCTTCTATATTTTGTTTCAAATACTCTTTGGATCGGCCTTCTACGACGTACCGGGAAAGTGGAGAGACAAATGAGCGATAAACCTGGGAGAAGGGCACTCTTTCCTTCTCGGAAAGAAGGGAGAAGAAAAAGAGTTCGTACTTGAGTTCGAGGGAGCGCAAAACACTGGGCCATTCTCCGGAAAAGGATCGAAGAGGCGAGGGATCGTGGGCGTAGAGGATCTTTTGCACATGGGTTGCGGTCTCCACGATGTCTCCGTGGAGATCCAAGGCCCTTTCAAACCAAAGGAGTGAGGTCCGGGGACGTTTTTCCATAAAGAGACCCAAGGCCTTACCCTCCGGGGCAAAAGGTCCAACGAGAGAGAGTTCAAAGCGAAGGAGGGCCCGGTAAAGTCGGCCCAGAGTCTCTTCACACTCTTGGGTTTTTCCCCTGCAGACGGAGACGGGGGAAAGGGAGTTTTGGGTGATGAGGAAAAAGTTTTTTTTCTCCTTGAGAAGAGAGGGATAGAGGGGGTTTAGGGGACGAAAGAGGGAGAAAAAATCCCTTTCGATGTTTTTGAGTTCGGGGATGACTTGGTTTTTAAAATCCGAGTCGCTGAGGCGAAGTTTTCGCTCCTTTTGAAAGGAGAAAGGGGAGGGGCGAGTGTCCGGGGAAGAAAAAGAGAGGAGAGTGAGGAGGAGGGTCTTGAGTGGATAAGAGGGATTCATTTTTCTCTTGGGGAATGATCCGTATGGATATAGATTTTGAGTTCGTTTTCGTCTATGGAAAAGACGTGGGGGGAGTCGATTTCCAACGATTTTTTGGGGATCAAGCGATGGGCCAAAGTTTCCCGGGCGATTAAATTATGGTGGTTTTTGATGGCGCGGGCCAGGAAAGGGGAGGCATAGTAGTCGATTTCGATGCGATCGGTGACGTGAAGCCTCATATCTTTTCGGGTCTTTTGAATACGGTTGATCACCTCCCGGGCGGCCCCTTCTTCGAGAAGTTCATGGGTCAGGTGGCAATTGAGATCGATGGAGATAAGGCCCGTGGACAAGACCGCACACCCCCCTTTGGCCTCCCGGAAGATGAGGATCTCTTCCGAAAGAAACGTGCGCCCGTCGATCGTGATGGGTTGCCCCGATTCGATGGATTGGCACTCCTTGGAGTCGAGCTTAGAGATGAGCTTTTGGTAGTGCCCGAAGTCTTTGCCGAGTTTAGGGCCTAGAACCGGGGAGTTGGGTTTGGCCGTAAGATCGATATAGATCTCTTCATTTTGGTCGTATCGAACCTCTTTGACGTTGAGTTCGGTTTTGATGAGATTCTCCAAAGCCTTGATCTCATTCAAAACCCGGGCCTCTGCGTGAATGACCGTAAGGGAGGGGAGGGGGGTTTTGACCTTGATCTTCATTTGGTTTCGCCTTTGGCGTCCCAAGAGGACGATCTGTTGGATTCTTTCCATGGCCTCTTCCAGGGAGGAGTCCATCAGGGAGGGGAGGGCCTTGGGGTAGGAACACAGATGGACGCTTTCGGGAAGTTTGCGATCCATCTTTTTGAGTCCCCCGTAGATGGTTTCGGCGAGAAAGGGGGCGAAGGGGGCCATGAGGGTCGTGAGATCTTTCACGGTCGTAAAGAGGGTGGAATAGGCCTCCCGTTTCTCCCTTCCAAGACCCTCTGCCCAAAAGCGTTTGCGACCTAGGCGAATATACCAATTGGTGAGATCGTTGATAAAGGCAAAGAGGGGGGGCACGACCCGATAGAGCCGATAGGCCTCCATTTCGGAGGAGACGGAAGCGGTTAGGGTTTGGAGCTTGGAAAGAATCCAGCGATCCATATCCGTTTTCGGCCCTTCAAAATGATCTTCCGGGTTCCAGGCATCCACGGTGGCATAGGTGTTGAGAAATTTAAAGGCATTGTACCAGGGAAGAAGGACTTGTCTCGTCATCTCCATAAGGCCTTTGTCGCTAAAGCATTGGGTCTCCCCTTTGACCAGAGGGGAGTTGATGAGATAGAGCCTCAAGGCATCGGCCCCGTGGCGCTCCATCAATGCGTCGGGAGGGGTGTAGTTGCGAAGGGATTTGCTCATCTTTTTTCCGTCATGGGCCATGACGAGCCCATTGACGATGACGTTTTGAAAGGCGGGCTTTTTGAAGATGGCCGTGGACAAAACCATAAGGGTGTAAAACCATCCTCGGGTTTGATCGAGCCCTTCGGCGATAAATTCGGCCGGGAAGGATCGGTCAAAGTCCTCCTTGTCTTTAAAGGGGTAATGGGCCTGGGCGTAGGGCATGGAGCCGGATTCAAACCAACAGTCGAGGACTTCGCCGATTCGCCTGTAGGTGCCGGGCTCTTCCGGTTTGGTGTAGGTGAGAGAATCCACGGATTCTCGGTGGAGGTCGTTCAACTTGACCCCACAGATCTTTTCCAAATCGGTGATTTTTCCAAAACAGTCTATCTTTCCCGTCTCATCGTTGATCCATATCGGGATGGGAGTTCCCCACACCCGGTTTCGGCTGATGGCCCAATCTCTGGCGTTTTCGAGCCATTGGCCGAAGCGACCGTCTTTGATATGGGACGGAACCCAGCGAACCTTGGCGTTGGAGGCCAAAAGCTCCCGGCGTATCTTTTCCACTCTCACAAACCAGGAGGGGATGGCGCGATAGATGAGAGGGGTTCCCGAACGATAGCAAAAGGGATAGTTATGCTCGCAGGTGGAGTGTTCGTAGAGGTGTCCCGATTCTTTAAGTTCTTTGATGATGGTTTTGTCGGCCTCCTTGACGTAAAGGTTTTGGAGACTCCCCACCTCCTCGGTAAAGCGGCCCGTCTCATCCACGGGACAGACCCGAACCTCTAAGCCGTGGGCCTTGGCCACCCGGTCGTCATCTTCTCCAAAGGCCGGGGCCGTGTGGACGATTCCCGTTCCGGCTTCGGTACTCACATAGTCGTCGCACAAGACCACGAAGGCCTTATCCTTTCGGTGGTGGGCAAAAAAGTCGAAAAGGGGCCGATAGGGTTTTCCCGCAAGGTCTTTTCCCCGGCAGGAAGAAACCTCCGTGAGGGAATGTTTTTTTTCGTACCGAGGGATGGCGGTACGGGCCATGATGATGGACTTTTTCGATGTTTCGTCTTTGAGTGTCACATACTCCATCTCCTCATTCACGCAGAGGGCGAGGTTTGAGGGAAGGGTCCAGGGGGTCGTGGTCCAGGCGGCCAGGTAGGTCTT
The DNA here is from genome assembly GCA_026713835.1 of Bacteriovoracales bacterium. GTDB lineage: Bacteria > Bdellovibrionota > Bacteriovoracia > Bacteriovoracales > Bacteriovoracaceae > JAPONP01. Next base: position 5,523 of record JAPONP010000106.1, on the reverse strand, counting down.
TTCGTCTTCCAGCTCAAAGAGGACGGTGACGGCCGGGTCTTGAACCCGGCGATAGTCGAGACCGGCCTCAAAATTGGAGAGCCCGGTTTGAAGGCCCGTGGAAAAGGGAACAACTTTGGTTCCACGGTAGATCAGGTCTTTGTCCCAAAGCTCTTTGACGGCCCACCACACGCTCTCCATGAAATTCAAATCCATGGTTTTATAGTCGTCGTCAAAATCCACCCAGCGCCCAAGTCGGGTGATGGTCTTTCGCCACTCTTTCGTGTATTTTTGGACGATACTTCGGCATCGATCATTATAGCCCTTGATGCCCAATTTTTTCACAGCCGTTGCGGTGTCCATGCCCAGCATCTTATCGATTTCGGCCTCCACGGGAAGACCGTGGCAGTCCCAGCCAAAGCGGCGTTCGACGTAGCGTCCTTTCATGGTGAAATAACGGGGGATGATGTCTTTGATGGTGGAGGTCAAAAGATGACCGTGATGGGGAAGGCCCGTGGCAAAGGGGGGGCCGTCGTAGAAGATATAGGGGCGGGCCCCCTTGGTCTGCTCCAACGATTTTTTAAAGATATTCTTGGATTCCCAAAAATTGAGGACGTCGCGCTCGGCTTGGACAAAGGAAAAGTTATCGCTAGAGTCCATGATTGATTTTCCCCGTTTTCCTTATTTCCCTTGGGTTTTTCTCAAAGTCTATTCTATCGAAGGGCCTTGGGTTTGGGTAGGGGAGGGAGAGAGTTTTCCGATGGAAACGATCGGGAAAGGCCCTCAAAGTTTTTCCTCCCCTAGGGATTAAAAAAAGTGTGAGAAGAGCCGATAGGGCCGAGGATAGGAATTTGTGTTTCCTTGTGGGGGAACTCTTTAATTTGAATAAGGAGAGAAAGATGAAAGGTTTGAGTTTAACTTTAGGGTTGTTTTGTCTTTTTGCGGTAAGCAGCGCAGAGGCAGGGCTTGGGGAGTCGAATGATGTGGAGTGCTCGAAAAAAGAGACGGGGATTGTCCACGAGTTGAAAGCGGAGAGTTCATTTAAGATAGGAGATCAGGTCAAGCCAAATAGTGGGAGCTATCTTAGCAATGGAATCATGGTCAATCAGGATACGAGCGGTGATGTCTATATTATTTATCCCGACGGGAATATGTGGACAAAATCTAAAACAAAAAAAGGGGTGAGTTCCATCCTGAAGGCGACGAGCGGAAAGACCTATAAGGATGATGGAACCGTTTATGTAAAATCCGATGGGACTGTAGGGAGAAAGCCAAAGATAAACCCAAAAACTCCCTCACTTGCGGGAGTAAAGGTGATATCCACGGCCCCAATGAAAGAGGGGCTTCTCGTCGTAGGAACCGAAGACGGCCATGTCCACTTTTTTGATTCCCACGGCCAAGAAAGGGCCAAATTTAAAATGAGCAAAGCGGTGAGGTCCGTCGTGGACATGAATGGAGTCGTCATGGTGGATACGCAAGAGGGGGACCTTTATTTTCTCAATGTTTCCAAAGTCTTTGGCCCAAGTTCGGGGACGACCCAAGAGGAGTGTCCTCAATAAACCGATTATTCTTTTTGATTTTGTGCTTAAAGGCCTTATCCTCCCTTTCATGGGCCGATTTGGACTTGAGAAGATCCTCTCGGATAAGGGGGGATCTGGATTTGAGGATGGATTTTTCGGCCTGGAAAAAAGGTCATTTGGAAAGTTTGAAAGGAGAGGGGATGGGGCGAGTGGTCTTTTGCCAAGGCCGTTGTGTCCATCGCCGTGGGGATTATAAAACCTCTTTGACCCCCCATTCATGGCTTAGGAAAGGTGAAGAAATCGAGACGGGGGCGGATTCTTTGGCCCAAATCTTTTTTTTGGACGGCACCCTTCTTAAAATCTATCCCGAAACCCTTTTGGATTTAAGAGAACTTTCCTTTTGGGAAGAAGGGCCTTTATTGGTTTTGACTTTGAAAAGAGGGCATCTTTTTTTCTCGCCTCCCTCAAAAAGGAAGACCCGGCCCACACGGGTCGTCTTGGGCACGGAAGAAGGGATGGTTCACGGGGCCTCTCTTTCGGGATTTGTGTTTCAAGAGGAGGGGGGAGCGGGGTTTTTTCAATTGGACGGTGAGTTGGGAGGGGCCTTTTTGGGACATTGGAGTTCTAGGGATCATTCGCAGATTCCTGTTTTGGGCACCCCCTTTCAAATCCGCAGAAACCAAACCCCCAAAAGCATCCCACCCGACTTTTTTGCCCACTCCACATTCCTCCTCGAAAAAAAGCCGATCCTTTTAGAGGACAGAACCGGGTGGGAAAGACTCTACGGAAAGGAAGGGAAAAACAAAAAAGAGAGGGAAAAAAGGGGGAGGGGGGCGAGAATTGATTTTCTTTTTCAGATGGATAAGCTCTCAAAAAGGGCCTTTCACTCGGCCCATAAAGCTCTCAAGGAACAAGGGGGTCAAGGGAATTCCGATCATATTGAAAAGGCCAAAAGTGAGCTCAAGCGTTTGCCTTTTCAATACATCCGAAAAGAGATGGAACTCCATGCGAGAAGTCTTGATGAATGGAAAGAGGACGAGTAATCTTGATACAGATATGACAAAAGCTCTTTTTATGACGACCACGGCTTTTTTGTTCTCCCTTCAATCCTTTTCTTCCCCAAAGACTCAAGAAACTCAAGAAGAGATAACGGGAGAAGAGGAAAAGAGGAAGGAGATATGGAAAAAAATTTATCGACTTAAAGACCTAGACGACAAAAATCAATCTGAAAATATCATCGAATTGACGGGCGAAATCGATCGCTATCTTGTTTCTCGAAAAAAAAAGTGTTTGAACGGTAAAAGAAAGGATCGAGACCGATGCCTGGATCCTCTCATTTCCATGCATAAGGCCTATATCGATATTTCCTTTGATAAGCGGGCCGCTTTTTTGAAAAAGGCCCACGGGAATCGAATGGAGCATCTGGAGCGTCAAAGGCAAAAGGCCTTGAAGGACTTTCCTTTAAAAAAGGGGAGGCGTTAGACTGGCGGCCTTGGTAAGGGATAATCGTGACAAAAAAAGGTGATGGTTTTATCAAGGGGTTTGCGGAAGAAGAGATTTCCCCGTTGGATTTGGGGAATCTTAAGGCTTTGGCCAAAAACGGCAAAATTCGAGAACTTCCCCTTTGGCCTCTCTCCATGGCCTTCCGTAGGATAGGGCCCGGAGAGACCTCTTCTTTTTTACCGGCCCTTTCAAAAGAACAGAGGAAGGCCCTTTTAGATTTTGATCTTTGGAATAAAGATGGGATCGATGTACAGGGGTTTTCCTTTTGGATCGAAGTCTATCACAAAAATAGCTCCTTTGATCTCAAGGGGGAATTTATCGCCGGAGAGCAATGCGCCCTCTACATGAAAGGAGTATGCGGCCTTTCGACCTTTGATGAAGAGGATCCCCTATATCCGGATCATCCTCATTTTTTTTTAACGGACGATCACCTTCTTCTTATCGAATACGATGACTCCTTCCCACACGGAGAAAAACTCCAAGATCTCATTCGCATCCTCTATTCAAAGCTCGGTGTGGAGAAGGCCTATGCCCATCTTTTCAAGGTGACGGTGGATTCTTTCCTCCTTTTTCAAGAAAAAGAATATCATCTCAAAAAAGACCGACTCGCCGATTTTGGCCTTATCGATTATTACGAGGCCTTGGAAGTATTGGCCCCCTTGACCAAGATGTCTCATATCAATCAGATGATTGAGACGAGGTCCCCTAGGAAAAAAGAGGAGGGAGTGGGGCCTCTTTTTTCCCCATCTTTACCGGAGCAGGTTGTAAACTCCTATGGAAGAGATTTCGATTTGATCAAAATAGAGTTGGATAAAATTAAGGATCCCTCCCATATCAATTTTCTCCATCACAATTTCTCAAAGCTCATCAATGCGACCCTCAGTGCTCAAAACGCTTTGAAGCAAAGGCCCAAGATCATTGAAGAGATAGGAGGACAGGCCCGTACTTTTCTCCTTTTGGGCCTTATCTATGCCAAGGAAAAAAGAGATTTTGAGGGGAAGTCCGTATTCGATCTTTTTGATTTTATCGATCTTTATCGAATTGGAAAATCCATTATTCATATCAAACGCATTTTATTGAAAAAATCTCTACGAGATCACTCTTTTCAAGGCCCAAAAGAAAAGTCATTTCTAGGGGGAATTTTCCAACAATTGATCGAAGAGGTCTTCATACCCGAAAAGGTCATCAAAGGAAAAAAGGACTTTGATCGCTTGGAAGAAGAATCCAAGCTCTTGAGCGATCTTTTGCCTTTTATGGCCAGTTTTTACCGCTCTTTTAAAAAGATGCGCAATGAGGGCGTACTTCAAAATGATTATTATCTCAACTACGATGTCGATGATATCGATTTTGAGGCCTTAATCCTATCGAGTTTTATCAACTTTGATCTAGGCCATTACGATCTCAAAGAGGAGGCTTTAAGAAATTTTAAGATGGGTCTGAGTATTCAAGAAATCAAAGGGTTTGCCCAAAAATACGGCGATGAAAAAGGCAGGCTCTTTAAAAAGAGCTTAGATGATTCCATACAACGCTTTCTCATCTCCTTCGGACTAGAAAAAATGGATAACCTTTCCTCCTATATGCATAGACTTTTACGGGAGAATCTATCCGGCTACAATTTTCTCGATATGCCTCAAGGGGATTTTGCCCATGTGGGAGGTCCCGTTATTCTGAAAGAAGAGCTAAAAAGATTATTGCGATAGAACTGATATCAAGATCAATGGGCCGGATTGGACAAGTCCTTTTATTTTTTTGTGACATTACAGAATAAAAATGATGCTCTCTTGACGAGCAAAAAAGAAAATAGAAGGGAGATAAAAAGACAATGGAAACGATGAGCATTTTTAACGAAACAAAAGAGTTAGTGGAAAAAGAGAGGGGCTACACCGTCAAAATTTTAAAGAACCTTATGTCCATAGAACGGAACAAGCTCTATAGCGATCTTAAATACCCCTCTCTCCACAAGTACTTGGTTCGAGAATTGGGTTATTCCGACGCCGAAGCCGTCATTCGCGCCAATGCCGTAAGACTTATGCTTAAATCAAAAAAGGCAGAGTCTAAAATCGAGCGAGGTGAACTTAGCCTTAGTAACGCCGCTACTGTCAATAAGGTTTTGCAATCCCAGAGATCTTCCCAAAAACCCTCCCCATCTCTTGTGGACAAGATGGTGGAGGAGGCCTCCACTTGTTCCGCACGGAAGTTTCAAAACTTCGTGTGGAAGGAGTTCAAAAAGGAGCGCCGGGAAACCGTGGTTTTGGGAGAACACGTTTTGGTGCAATTTGACCGCTTGAGAAAAGAGTACGGCGATCTTTCCACCCTCGAACTCATCCAAGTCATGTTGGAGCGAGAGCTTAAGACTCCAAAAACTCCCCAAAGAAAGAGGGACACTCAAAAAAACAATGCGAGCCGGCGTGGACAGATTGTCGCCGGGCCTAAAGGGCGTAGCATCTCCGCCGCCGTCAAAAGGGAAGTTTACGACGGAAAATGTAACAATTGCGGGGTGAGATACGGTCTTGAATACGAT
>JAPONP010000105.1 GCA_026713835.1 Bacteriovoracales bacterium | reverse complement strand
ATGAAGTTTGCAACGTGCCGTCCACGTCGCATCGTCAATTCACTTTTGAAAACTTTGCTGAGGGCATTTTGCCGCCCCGGGGCCCTTCAAAAGGCCCAAAGGGGCGGCATGGATTGTGCCTATGCTTTTTGTTGGAATGGGATACGTGTCGAAAATCATAAGAGTCGCACTGGCAACGTGAATCTGGCATCGGGCCGTCCACGAGACATTGCGTTGTTTTTGGAAGAATTCGTTGCGAATTTCCCGATGTTAAATTCTTACATTTAGTCCCGAACTCAGGTTAAATCATATTTTAAAATTCCATGAAATTTGTGGGAAATGATTGGTGATGAACCCTTTATTTTGATCGATGAAATTCAAAAAACTCCCCCCTTGTCAAAAGGTCGGTTCTCGATTTAGGATGCCCCCTCGGAGGATCGTTTCCCCATGGCCAGTTGCAAATTTTGTGGAAAATCCATTATTTGGGCCAAAGACGGCCGAAAGAATATCCCCCTTGAGGAGGACGGCGTCCCCCATCGATGCAAGGAATTTGAAAAGACCCGTTCGTCCGGGAAGGTTTTGGATCGAGGCTCCCTTTCCCCTGAAGAGATCGCCCGCTACGAAAAGGCGATCAACGACCGTGAAAAATAAGGACTGAGATGAAAAGGAAAGCCCACGTTTGTCTCATGACCTTGGTGCTGTCCACCTTCGCTTGGGCCAACCCCCGTATCGAGGTTCAAGGTCATCGAGGGGCCAGGGCGGTTCTTCCCGAAAATACTCTCGAAGGTTTTGAATACGCTCTAAGGGTAGGAGTGGATGTCTTGGAATTGGATTTGGCCGTGACCGCCGATAGAAAAGTCATCATCTCCCACGACCCCATGGTCAATAGAGTGATTTGTGTTTTTGACCGCAAGGGCAGCGTTGCGTTTTTTTCTTTGAGCTTAAAAGAGGTCAAAGAAATCGATTGCGGCTCCAAGAAAAATCCAAGATTTCCCAAACAACGTCCCGTTCCCAGGGCCAAGATTCCAACCCTTGGAGAACTCTTCGAGATGGTCAAGGCTTCGATCTTACCTTCTGCCTCGAAGGTTTCGTTTAATATGGAGATCAAAATGGTTCCGGGTTTTCCGGCGAGGACTCCACCCCCAAAGGAGTTCGCCCGTTTGGTCTATAATGTGATCAAGGCCCACGGCATGGTAGAAAGATCCATCATCCAGTCCTTCGACCACCGTCCCCTCAAGGCCGTAAAGTCCTTAAACCCAAAACTCAAGACGGCCTTTTTGAACCACGAATCCCTGCCGCCCTTTTTGCCTTTGGCCAAGTCCTTGGGCGTGGATATCATCTCTCCCAATCAACATTGGATCACCCGTGAAGAGGTCAAGGCCTTGAAGAAGGCCCGTATCAAAGTCATACCTTGGACGGCCAATAACCGAAGGGAGTGGGAGCGTCTTATCAAAATGGGTGTGGACGGCATCATCACCGATGACCCCAAGGCCTTGATCGATGACCTCAAAAAGAAAGGGCTCAGGCCCTAACAGTCAGCCGACCTCGTTACCTATTCCTTACCCTATTCCTTTTTGTGGGAATATAGAGCCTGATTCCCACCTGAAGGGCATTGGTATCCACGTCGAGGTCTTCCGAGAAGAAACCATCGTCATAGTTCCACTCTCCCCCTTGACTTGAGGAGTCCGAACTTCGATAGCTGCGATACCCGATATCGAGGTTGGCCAAATCGTTGATTTTATAGTTGACACCGACGCCGATAGAAAAGACCGTTTTGCTATCAGAGATCTTTTGGCCTTCTTGTGTCCTCTGAACCCCATCGATGGAGGCATCCTTCACTCCGGCTCCGAATCCCACATAGGGCGACCATCTTCGATTTTCCATAAAATCAAACCAAATATACCCCATAAAAGTCTTTTGGTTTGAATCATCTCCCATAAGAGTCACTTGTTGAGCGGGGAAGAAATAGGAGTCGGCATTTTTTACAGAAGCCTCTGCTAACTGGGCCACTCCTTCGAGGCGAATCCTATTTATCTTATAACCAAGTTTGACAAAGCCCGCACTGCCATCTTCATCGAGGGTGATGATCCCGTCGTTTCCTTCTATGGTCATCGTGCCTTCAAGTTGTCCTATGGACGCCCCGACGTAAAAACCCCGTTCCCGTGCCATTTCCCGTACCCTTTCCGATCGGGCTTCGGAATAAGAGGGCCCGGCAAAAACTAAAACCATCGCTACAAACAAAAAATTGAAAGACTTCATTTTTCCTCCAGTTCACTTTAGGTAAAAAGTAAAATATGGCCAAGTATAGGGCCGACCTAAAAAAAAACAAGGCGTTTGAAAAATTTACAACGGGGCAGGGGGCACCTTAGGGCCTATCCTAAAACCGGGGTCTTAAATTTTGTCCCGATCTAAAGAGGGGGATGAGGAGGGGGAGGAGACGACGAAGTCTTTGAGTAGGGCCTCTAGGTTTTGCTTTAAAGGCCCATGGGCCCCGGGCCTGGGCCTCATTGAGGAGTTTGTGTGGGAATCTTTTGGGGAGCGAAAGGTGGGCAAGGCCCTCTTATAGACCATGCGATCGAGATGTTGGATATAGCTGCTCCAATCTCCCCCTTGGGAGTCCGTGCGCTTGATGGTCTCAAAGGCATTCATTTTGGAGTCCATCAAATCGATGAGATGAACCAACATGGCCTCGGAGGTCTGGGGGATTTTGGGAGAGCCAAATTCGTATTCTCCATGATGGGAGAGAAGGATATGCTTGAGGTGCAATTTCATGGACCGGGGAAGGGGGTCTTCCTTTTTGGAGAAGCGTTCGATGAGTTGGATTCCTGCGGTCAAATGGCCCACGAGCTTTCCCTCATCCGTGTATTCGGGATGGATTCCCTCACCCAATTCGTCGATTTTGCAAAGGTCGTGGAGGATACAGCCGGCCAAAACGTAGTTGAAGTTGCACCCGTACCTAGGGCAAAGTTGTCGGGCCAACTCCGAACAGGAAAGGATATGTTCCAAAAGCCCCGATCTATAGGCGTGGTGGATGCTTCGGCCCGCAGGCCAAAGTTTGAGGCGCTTGGCGATGCTCTCGTCTTGTAAAATATCCATCAAAAGGTTTTTGATATAATGGTCATTGACCTTATCCACCAGGGCCAGCAAGCGTCGATACATCTCCTCCGGCGGGAGGGCCGCTTTGTGGACAAAGTCATCTTCATGAACTTGAGTGCGATCCACTTTGGCGATGTCCAGGACGATAAATTGTTTGCGCCCTTGATAGAGATTGAGTTTTCCCTTGGCCCAAACGAAATGCCCGGAAGAGAGATGTTTGGCATATTCTTTTGGATTGGACCAAATTCGCCCCTCGATATCTCCGGAGGAATCCGAGAGGACGATCTTGATATAGGGACGCCCGTCTCGAGACTCCACAAGGGAGATGGTTTTGATGGCAAAGAGGGTTTCAATCTCCTCTTTGGGCCTGAGGTCTTTGACGAAAAGTATCTTTTCCATAAATTCCTTGAGATAAGGGCCCAGGATACCCGATGGGGGAAGCTTTGTCAGCGTCATTTCTTGCGCCGATTTTAAAATTATGTTAGATCATGTTCCGGGAGGTGCGAGAGGTTAAGATGGGCCCTTTTATCGGAATTTTTTTCACTCTAGCAACGCTCTTGGCCGTAGATCGCCTTGAGGCCGGCGCAGATTGTAAGAGTCTGCTCGCAAGAGTTTGGACGAATGATTCTAGGCCCTATAAGGTCTGGGATCCCAAAGTGAGTACCGTGGCCGTGAAGCCCATGGTGGACAGAAAGACCATCCACTCTCCCCACTTCTCGCCCATCCGTATCATGATGGGGGCCGCAAGGATCACCCAAAACCTCCCCCTCCACCAACATGAGGAAACGGAAATTTATTATATTCTCAAGGGGAGGGGGCGAACTTTTGTGACGACTCGTGAGGGAACCGATGAATTTGAGATAGAGGCCGGAAGTTTTTTCTATTTGCCGACAGGAGTCCCCCATTACACGGTGGCCGATCCCCATAACCCCATTGAACTTCTCTATATCTTTCCAAGGGGTGCCCTGGAGGATGTACGGTATGTCTTTGACGGCAGTCTCCCCATCTCTAAGGAGGCTTTTATGAGGGGGCAACTTCCGTTATTAAAAGAATACCCCCTTGACGTAAAAGAGCGGGTTTTAATTCATCCTTCGAGAGGGGAGGTTATGGGACAGGTGATGAAACATCTTCTCATTCCTCCAAGAAAAATCGTAGATCACAGGGTGGAAGGAAGCGGTCGAATACTTTTTGTCCGCCGGGGGCAAGGCCTTATTAGACTGGAAAGTAGAGAAGTGCCCCTTACGGCGGGGTCGTATCTCTACTTGGGAGAGGGGGCCGCCTACACTCTTAAGAGTACCCATCTCCACGGACTCGATATCCTCATTTTTGAGTAGTCTTGCAAAACTTAATCGAGATCATAAAACTCTTTTTTCATTTGGGACTGACGGCCTTTGGGGGGCCGGCTGCCCATATTGCTATGATCCATCGAGAGGTCGTCCACAAAAGAAAGTGGATGGATGACGAGCATTTCCTCGATCTCGTAGGCGCCACTTCTTTGATCCCAGGCCCCAATTCCACGGAAATGGCCATCCACTGCGGTTTTCATCGGGCCAAAGTCCCGGGACTTTTGGCCTCGGGGATTTCCTTCATCCTACCGGCCTGTGTTCTCACGGCCCTATTGGCCTATCTCTACACTCTCGCTTTGAGGATACCCCATTTTGAGGCCACAATGCTTGGGATCAAGGCCGTGGTGATCGTTCTCATCGCCCAGGCCTTGCAAAAACTTTGGAAAAAGGCCGTGAGAGGTTATGAGTTGGGACTTGTGGCGGCTTTGGTTTTGGCCCTCGGCTTGAGTGGGATCGGCGAAATATACGCTCTTTTTATCGGTGCAACTTTTGGGTTTGGCCTTTTAAAGATCAAAAATGATGTCACCTTAAAAAGCGTGGCCTTCGCCCCCGTCTTTTGGGTGTTTGCCAAAATCGGCTCGGTTCTTTTTGGGAGCGGGTACGTCCTCATCGCCTATCTTCAAGATGAGATCGTGGAAAAAAGAGCTTGGCTCACGAGTGCCCAAATTGCGGATGCGGTAGCGATTGGACAACTCACACCGGGGCCCGTCTTATCCACGTCAACTTTTGTGGGCTACTTATTGAATGGAGGGTGGGGGGCCGTAGCGGCTTCTATCGGCATCTTCTTTCCGTCATTTCTCTTTGTCTTTTTTTTAAATCCGCTCATCCCCAAGATGAGACGTTCAAAAAACTTGTCCCTCTTGCTCGATTCCCTCAATGCCGGAGCCGTAGGCCTTATGGCCTATGCTCTTTTTCCCTTGGGAAAAGTCGCTTTTGGAGATCCAAGGGGGATTCTCGTTTTCGTTCTCACCCTCTTGCTCCTTTGGAAAATCCCAAAGATCAGCTCTTTCAAACTCATAGGTTTTGGGTTCATTTCGGGTTTGATATTGGCCCGGGTGCTTTAAGAAAGCCTCTCCATTTTACCGATTTTATTGGCGTTTTTCAATTTTGACAAAATAGGTCTTTAAAGCGTCCACTCAATTCCAAGGGGTTCATTTTTATAGTATAATGGGATGTTAAGATAGAGGAGAGGGGATTGGAGTTTTGTATGGGAAATGAGACCGAAAAAGAAATGCGGGAAGACTTTTGGAAGGGGATGAAAGAGATCAAGGAAATGCAAAAGGACACAGCTCAACGATTCAAAGAAACGGAGCGACGATTTCAGGACACGGAGCGACGATTTCAGGATACGGATCGACAATTCAAGGAAGAGGCCCAAGAATCCAAGAAGGCACGACGTCAACTCGATAAGGAAATAAGAAAGCTCATGAGGTCGATCGACGACACCAATGGTCGTTTTAATACCAAATGGGGAAAATTTTTGGAAAACCTCGTTTATGGGGATCTCGTCAATCTTTTAAATGAAAGAGGTATTCAAGTGAACAGAATTCATCCGAGATTGAGATGCCTTGTCAATCATATGATCGTGGCCGAATACGATCTCGTGGCCGTCAATGGCGATGAAGTCGTCGTTTTTGAGGTCAAAACGACCTTGGGGAGAAAAAGTGTTGCGGCCTTTATCAAAAAACTAGAAACATTTAAGGAGCATTTTCCGGAGCATCGAGATAAAAAAATCTATGGGGGTATCGCCTATATGAGTGATAAGAACGGCAGTGGCAAAGCGATTGAAGAGGGGCTTTTTGTGGTGAAAGCTCCCGGCGGGCCCCATAAGGTTTCCACGCTCGTCAATCCCTTGGCCTTTCGGCCAAAGTCTTTTTAAGGTATTATCTTTCGCTTTCGAGCCGACATTGATTGGTCGAAGCTATTTGCTCCGATCTATGCCGCTTTTTTTACTCCAATTTCAACCTCATAGCCGAGTGCTTTAAAGACTTTATTGATTGTAGAGAGAGTTGGAACCCTATCTTGGTCGCCTTTCTCAAGACGAGCGATCATCGGTTGGCTCACAGATGATTTTTTTGCTAGTTGGGCTTGAGTCATATCGGACTTAATGCGAAGTTCCTCAATGAGGTGAGCTATTTTGAAGTGCATTTTAACTTCTTCATACGCTAGCCTAAATTCCTCATTTTTGGTTTTACTTTTGATGTAGGCTTTAAGTGTTTTTTCTTTTTTGGATTTCATAAATACTCCTTGAGTCGTTTTAATGCGATACGAATTTCTTTTAGTGGTGTTTTCTGGGTTTTCTTTTTAAAACCGTGGAGAATAATTAAATCTTGCTTGCTCACCATCCCATATTTGGTCTTTTTGCGGTTGCTTGATTGATACTTGTATAACCATTTGGTTATTTTGCCAAGGATGGTTTTTAAAACTCGCACTCAATTCCTTGGCCTTTCGGCCAAAGTCCTTTTAAAAGGGCCATTCCAATTTTAAAGGCCGACGGATTCTCTCGGTTGGGCTTCCATTCAATTCAAAAAATTAAATAAATTAAACAAAATAGGCGATAAGGGGACGATGAAGATTTATCTTTTCTCCCTTTTGGTTGGGCCTTTATTCTTTTCTTTTTCT
>JAPONP010000104.1 GCA_026713835.1 Bacteriovoracales bacterium | reverse complement strand
CCACTACTTTCTCGGCATTGGGGTCAAAGTTCATCGCCTCAAAAAACCTTCGACGAACGTGTGCCCAACAAAAACAGTGGTCAATCCCCTCCATATCATCCAAAAATCCGTACCCCGAAAAACCGTCCGTCACCACATTCCCACCGGAATAACCCCTGGGCATCTCCTTTTGCTACCCCCCCCCCCGGATCTCACGGGTTCAAACTGATAGTACGCTCCTCTTGGATTGCCCATCGACCACATGAATCCCCTGCTCTTTTTGGGGTTGTAGAATGAAAAGGGACTCTCTTCGATATGAACCCACCTCTCGGAAAGTACGTCCTTTCTGATGATCTCATAGAGGGGATAGACCCAATTAACTTTTTTTCCCTAAATTTTTCATGAAAAATTTTGCTAAGGAAGACCAAGAAGTTTTAAAAATTTACCTGAAAAGGCTAAAAATTGTTCACATTGCAATATTTATATCAATTCTTATTAGTGCGATATTTAATTTCTTTGTACCCGGGTGGCCAGTCAGTTGAAGGGCCTTTAAATGGCATTTTTGGTTGGGCGGTAATTCAGGGAACGGGCGCAAGGACGGGCGGCCGCCGGTACGGCCGCAGGTGGCCCTAGGGGCGAAATACCGGGACATATCGGGAAATGCTTCGAGTCGGCGCTTTTACACGCTCACGGGATTTCAAGGAGTTGAAATCATTACGCAACGGGTTGATTCGGGAAATTTATAGCTTTAAAATGGGGTGAACTTGTCGGCTCCGTATCAAAGCTTTGTTTTTATTCGATTTTTGGTGAGGCCCAGCTACCGTGACAGCGGTTCCCGCTGAGACGAGGGGCCCCATTTTTTCCCTAAATTGTGCATAGGGCTGGGCCTTCCCACTCCCTTTCCTATTCGATATATTCGTAAGAATGAAAACATCAAATTCTTACGCCCAAAAACTTTATTCTCTCCTTTCTCGGGAGTTTTCTCGATTCTCCGATTCAAGGAAAACCTTCGAAATCCCTATACAGGACGCCGTCATGAGTGCCTTGGGTATGTTTTCCCTCAAGTCCCCATCTCTTTTAAAATTTGACAGTCGATTTAGAACCGAGTGGGGATATAAGACCCTTAAAAATCTCTTTGGGATAACTACTGTACCCTCCGATACTCAGATGCGTACCATCGTCGATGAGATACCCTCTTCTTTTTTCCATAGCTCCTTTAAACTTCTCGTGGAGTTTGTTCGTAAAAGGAAGAAATTAAAAAAATTTATTTTTCTCTCTTCTCAAAAGATTAATAAGAGGCCTCTTTATCTCATGCCGGTAGATGCAACCGGCTTTTTTTCGTCCTCTAAAATTGAGTGCCCATCCTGTATGGTCAAATCAAAAGGAACAGAAAAAGAGCGTTACTATCACCAATTTCTAGGAGCAACGATCGTCCACCCTGATTTAAAGACGGTTCTTCCTGTCGGCACAGAACCGATTGATAACCGTTTTGCCCGGAAGGCCCAAGATTGTGAGATCAGTGCCTTCAAAAGGTTAATTGTTCGTATTAAGAATTTATACCCGAAACTAGGATTGGTAGTTTCCGGGGATGGCCTCTATGCGTGTGGTACGGTGATTGACCTAGTTGAGAAATGTGAGATGGGATATATTTTTAGTGCGAAGGAGAGTAGAGTTCCGCTTCCGATCAAGTATCATCGTTGGTCAAAAGAGAGAGGATTGGCCATGGAAAGGGAATATGTTACGGAAGAAGGGGTAAAGGTTTTGAAAAAAGTGACGCATAAATTTAGCTATCAAAACGGGGTATCCCTTAATAATTCACATGATAAGATCAAGACAAATATTTTGGAGTACCGAGAGATTACAGAGTGGGATTTGAAGGGCAAAGAGAAGAGGAAGGAAAAGAAGTTTTGTTGGATAACAAATATTACTTTAAATGAAAGAAATATTTGGAAAGTTATGAGAGGAGGTAGATCGAGATGGAAGATTGAAAATGAAACATTTAATACGTTGAAGAATCAGGGGTACAACATTGAGCACAACTATGGACATGGTAAGAAAAATTTAGGTAGCAACTTTGCGACCTTGGCCTTTTTAGCATTTGCAGTGGATCAGATTCAGGAGATGAACTGTGATTTATTTAAAGAGGCCTTAAAAAAATGTGGAGGATATAGGAACGGGCTGTGGGACGTGATGAGAGTGATTCATCATTTTTTTATTATAGAGAGTTGGGATTTTCTCTTTTTGCGAATTATTACAGGGCCGATAGGGGGATGCAGAGATGGGCCGGACTGACGGTATTGGAGTGCTCAGGTCAGGAATCCCCGGTAGAGATTTTTTCAAAATTTATTATCCAAAATAGTTCCGGTTTTCCGAGAAGACGGGTCTTACTTTGCCTATTGAAATGACGTTGTTTTTTTAGATAAGTCTTGGTGCGTTGGCCGGGAACCGCTGGGTAATATTAGTCGCATCGCGCCGGCAGAGGGGCAACCGCAGGGGACTGGGTAAAACTTACAGACTATTATTTTGTTGACAATTAACTTAAAAGAGGGTATCCTGCGAGCGGATTTTCTTAGGCCCTTAACGAACGAATAGACTTAAAAAGGAGAATCAAAGATGAAACGATTTTATAAACTAGGCTTAATTCACGGACTATTTGTATTGCTTGTTCTCCCTGCTGTATCAATAGCTAAAAATGATTTCACTAACCCTTACTATGGAACATACGATAAGACGAATAATGGCATTCTAAATAAATGCAAGCGTTTTACATTTGATGTAGTAAGTGGGACGGCAGGCTTTTGGGGATCTTGTGACACCTACACCGACACTACGGGTAGCACTTGGTTTGGTATTGATATAGCCGGCTGGGTTACCAATTATCGAGATGCGGGGATTGGTTGGGGCGGGACAGGGTCTTCCGGTAACCTCCTGAGCACAACCGGGGCCTTCCCCGAGTGTGAGAGTATCGGTACTCAAATGGCACAGGATGGTTCTGCAAAGGTAGAGCTTTTTGCCAGTTGCTATACAAAAACCGGCTTGTTTACGGTACGCAGGGATCGTAAGACCCTTAATTTGGGCAATCATCTCACCGTTCCCGGAAACAAGGAAGATGGCGGCGAGTTTTGGGGAGCTCAGAACAATTTTTATGATGCCAATTGGCCCTAAAAAACGATCAATTTTTAAACGGAATAACCCTTGGGGAGATGAACCCCAAGGGTTATAATAAGAAGTTGTCAGTTTAACTTCCGATCAAAATCCTAAATCCCGAACTTCAAAACCTCGTCTATTGACCCAAATACCCGGCCAAAAAATTTCTCTTAAAAGAGGCGAACCGATCTTCAAGGATCGCCTCCCTCGCTTGGGCCGCTAGCCCATGAAAGAAGGCGAGGTTGTGAACCGTGGCCAACATTTGCCCCAGGATTTCGTTGGCATCGAAAAGATGTTTGAGGTAGGCCCTGGAGAAACGTTTACAGGTGGAACAAGGGCAATTGGGTTCCACCGGGTAGAAGTCCCTACGGTAGCGCCGATGGCGAATGCGAATTTTTCCCCTATTGGTAAAAAGGGTTCCCCCTCGGGCAAATTTGGTGGGGATGATACAGTCGCTCATATCCACTCCGTTTTCCCAGAGCATGAGAAGATCTTCGGGAAGGCCCACCCCCATCACATACTTGGGGCGATCGTCGGGAAGGAGGGGGGCCGTGGCGCTCACGATCTCCTCCATGAGCTTTGGCCCTTCTCCCACACTGACCCCTCCGATGGCATGGCCCGGAAGCCCTTTTTCACAGACGGTTTCCACACAGCGTTTTCTAAGGTCCCCGTATTCCCCTCCCTGGATGATGCCGAAGAGGGCCTGCTCCGGGCGGGACCAGGCCTTGATACAACGATCGAGCCAGCGATGGGTGCGGGCGATGGAGGTCTCCACCTGTTTGCGACCGGCCGGATAGGGGATGCATTCGTCTAAGGCCATCATGATATCGCTTCCAAGCTGCTCTTGAACCTTTATGGAGGTTTCGGGAGAGAGGGTGATCTTTTGGTTTTGAGGGCCTTGGAAATGGACGGCTTCTTCCGTGATGGTTTTTTCCCGGAGGGCAAAAATTTGAAACCCACCGGAATCCGTCAAAATGGCCTTGGGCCATTGCATAAAGCGATGGAGACCTTTGGCCTTGGCGATGAGTTCCCCTCCCGGAGAGAGGTGGAGATGGTAGGTATTGGCCAAAACGATCTCTTGGCCGATACCCAAGAGTTGTTCCGGTCCGCAGGCCTTGACGGCCCCATGGGTTCCTACGGGCATGAAAACCGGGGTGGCGATTGCGCCGTGGGGAGTGGTGATGAGCCCGGCCCGGGCCGGGCCGTTTCGATCCCTGTGCTGAACCTCAAAGCGAAAATGCCGTTTGACCTCTCGTCGGGGGTTGTCGCAAAAAGTTGATTTCATCCGGCCCATTGTAGCGAAAGAAAAGAACACTCCATAGGGGTTTGGGTCAAAAGTGAAAAATGTTCAAGGCCCCTTGGATTTTTTTGGCCGATGCCGGGAGCGGGGCCCATATTGGGACCCCTCTATGGCCTATCTTTTCTCCCTCCTTTGCCTGACGGGGCTTCTTTTTCCCTCCTTCGCCCCCTTTTCCCGTTCCAAGACCTCCCTCCTCTACGGGGTTTGCGAGGAGGTTTTCGATGGGGACACCCTGCGGGTGGAGGGGAAGGTCATTCGATTGGCCCATATCGATGCGCCGGAACGGGATCAAAGGTCTAAGTGGGGGGTTCCGGTGGGGAGACAATCGACGGGATTTCTTTCGTCTTTGGTTCTTGGCAAGACCCTCCGGGTGGAACTTCTTCGCCTCGGCCCTTACGGAAGAGGGGTGGGGAGAGTATGGAGAAAAGAGGACGATTTGGACGTGAACTTGGAGATGGTCATCCGGGGCCAGGCCTTCGTTTCCTTTTTTAGGGAAAAACCCCTGGGGCTTTTTCTTTCGGCCCAAAAGGAGGCCAGGTCTTTAGGCCTTGGTTTTTGGCACTATGAGGGGGTTATTCGTCCCAAGTCTTTTCGGAAAAAGCGAAAAAAGATCTTCCCTACCGACCCTCCGCCAAGCGGAGTAAAATAGGCCCATGGGGAAAGGGAGAAAAGGGGTGGCGAGCGTCGCCCACATGGTCTGGGTTCTTCTCGTCGGATGCTTGGGGCAAACCCATTATTCCAAAGGGGATCTCTACGAACTTGGGAAAGGAGATGACCCGAAACTCGAAATCATCGTCGCCGATAAGGTGGGGGAGGGGCCCCATTGCAGAGATTACGGTCAAGGTTGCCGCGGGGCCTTTATGGTGAAGCATCGAGGGCTTACCTTCATTTGCGTCCAATACGAGGGCCCGAAAGAGGCCCTTCGCTTTGCCCGTTTCATCGATGCCTATGTGGTGAGAAACTGGCTTTTGGATGATGTCGCCGGTGAACCCGTCTTGGAAGAGTTTGTGGAAAGGGCCTTCAAGGCCCGAAGGCCCGGTTTGAGTCGAAAAGAAGCCGCGCTCCGTGGACAAATTTAAACACCGCAGCCAAAAGTCGCATCGCGCCATTCCCTCTTGAGCAAATCGGTTCACAAAAATCCTTGCAACTCCTTTCCCTTCAACTATATAATTTTTATACAGGTATCAGATAAAAAATGATGAGCAGGGGGGCGCTTATGAAATCCGGACTTTTTCGTTATCCAATCATTTCATTTTTGTCGGTTTTTTTTCTTTGGGGAGAAGTGGCGACCGCCCACTCTCAAAAAACCTTTAGCGTTATGACCTACAACGTGGAAAACCTCTTTGATACGGTTCATGACGAGGGAAAAAATGATTGGGAATTTCTTCCCCTCGAAGTCAAGAAGAGTTCTCCCGAGATTCAAGAGTATTGCGAGGGCCTGAAGGGGGGCTATAAGTTTTTCTGCCTGAACAAGGATTGGAACGAAAGTGTTCTCGAGCAAAAAATTCAAAACATATCCGATGTGATTCGTTCTTACGATGACGGATGGGCCCCGGACATCGTCGTCTTACAAGAAGTTGAGAACATGAATGTTTTGAGAATGCTTAGAGATCAAGGGCTTTCCGATCAAGGTTTTGAGACGTTGGTTTTGATCGAAGGTCCCGATAAAAGGGGAATTGATCTGGCCATTATGAGTCGCTTTCCTCTCTATGAAAGACCTTTTCTCCACGACACCATTATCGACGGAGGTAAAAGAAAGAGTTTCGGTCGAGGCATTTTAGAAGCGACCTTCGATATTTGGGGGGAGCCGGTGACGATCCTCGCCAACCATTGGCCGAGTCAGGGGGCCCCGGATTTTTTTAGGGATGAAACGGCCAGGATTCTAAGGGAAGTGGCCATGGGAAATTCCGATAGATCCATTATTGCATTGGGAGATTTCAATACGTTGCCTTCCGATTACCCCCACGCCATCGATAATTGGGTCACCAACCGGGATTTCATCAGCCATTTTGAAGACCCTCTCGCTTTTTTGGGCCAAATCAGCGTCGCCGCTCCGGGCTCATACTGGTATAGGGGAAACTGGTCTTATCTCGATCGGATCTTTGTCTGGGACGCTTTGAATACTTCTATTGATCCTTTATGGGATTCCTTTCACGTTCTTGCCCTTCCATGGATGTTTAAGGATTTGGAATGGACCGATAATTCATCGAAAGAAGAGATGTTGATCGTGGATTGGGTTCCATGGAGATTTGATCCCAAAACCGGGGAGGGTTATAGCGACCACTTCCCTCTGATCATGGAGTTTACTCTCTAGTGCTCCGTCCCCTAGTTCCGACCGCTAGCTACGGTGCCGACCCAAGAGTTTGGGGTGTGCGAGAAAAAGATCCTTAAAGAAAGCGATTTTTTTTCTCCAGCTTTCTTTTGAGATCGTTTTTAAATCCACCGTTTCCAACGTTTCTTCGAAAAGGACAACCCATCTTCCGAGTTCTCCCTTTTTGAGACCAAGGGGGATATGGGCCTTGATCAATTGGGTATTGGGGGCATTTTTTTCGGGGGATGGGCCCACCAGTTGGAGCTTCCAGAAGTGAACGATTTTTGGAATATGGGTGGAAAAATCATCGATATGGCGAAAATGATAGCCTATGATCGTATCGGTGACGGCTTTTTTGTAGAAGGTCGTCACGACGGTTTCGATTTCACCTTGTGAACTAGAGGATTGACGGGGATTCATGGTAAGGGCCTTTTTTCTTCCATCGCCCCCTTTTCTTTTTGCCCGTGACGGGAATGACATAGGTTTTATTGTGGCATGGAGTGAGTCCAAAGGAAGCGAGATCGCCCTGAAGCTTTCCGGGCCAGTTGAGGATGCCCAGAAGTCTTAGGGCCTTGCTCCCTTCCAATTGGTAAAATTTTTGAATCAATTTTTGAAACATGAGACGGGCGAAAGATGAGTTTATCTCAAAGTCGAGGTTGAAGGCCATATCCCCAAAGGCCTGCCCTCCTTTTCCGAGGGTCAAAACGCTTAGAGTGAGGAGGCGTCCTTCATAAAAAAGGGCCCAAAAATGTCCGCGGGTTTTTCGGGCGTAGGTCAAAAAGGGATGGCGATGATTTGAAAAGACGGTCTTGGACAATTCATTTTGTCGGAATAAATCCGAAAAGGATTCGGCACTGATAATCTCATAATGGGATTGGGAGGTGAAAACTTTTTCTTCCAGTTCGATTTTGTTTCTTAGTATATCGGGAATGGAGAGACGGTAGGACTCGTAATCGTCATATTGCTTGATGAGGATATTGTTTTTCTTCCACTCCGTCGTGACGGCCCTGAAGGGAAAGTCAAAGGAGAGATGCCCTTGAACCGTCAGTTGAATGAGATCGTAGTCGCTTTTGGTCTTTTCAACGATAAGGTGGAGGACTTTGGGGATGAGTTCGTGTTCTATGAGAGGGTCGAAGATAAGACCGTGCCCATCGGCCCCCGGAGACTGGATATTGAGCCACTTTTGTCTAGCGGGAGGGGAGATCAGGCGATGGAAAAAGGATGTCTTGGTGCTCGAAACCAACTCCCTTACCATGGGTCGCAAAAAACCCACCGGCCGATCGCTTCCCTCCTTAAAAAAGAGATAGTAGTGGGCCCTTAGACCGTCGAGTCGATCCCTTTCTTCAAGCCATTGGAGGGAGGGGTACTCCCGAGATAAAAGCTCTTCGAGAAGAGGCCGGCAGGGCAGAGGTATCTCGGCCAGGCTTGAGTAAACGGTGTGGTAGAGCATCATCTTTGATTATCATGTCTTTTCTTTTGAGAATCAAGAAGGCCCTAAACGCTTGCTTTGTTATGGGTCGTTTGCTTGGGCCAAGAGGATTCACAATGGGGGCAAAAATGCCAAAATTGCCTATCCTCTACGACGTGACAGGAAGGACAAGTGTGGACTTCTTCGGTCTCGCTCAAATGTTCTCCCATAACAAAAATGTCCTTTTTCAAAGCGCGAATGGAGATGGGGTGGGCCAGGTAACTTCCCGGACGGGTGGGGTCGGGTTTGAATTTGGCCCTTGAGACGGTGGGGTCGGGAACGATATGAACCTTGGTCTCTTGTTTATTTTCCCACTCGTTCATGGGGCCCCCATTTGGTCATCAACATCTCAATTATATCATGGCAGTGGCGATGGTGTTTATTACCCATCTGCCAAAAGCGAGGGCGATTTTTGAGAATGTGGGAAGCGAGGGGTCTCCCCTCTTTTCCCATTTCGTCGATGACCCTCAAGGCCCATTCCTTGAGTTCCGGATTCGGGTTTTCCAAGAGGAGGCCCACGGTTTTGAGGTAGAGGGGAGGGAGGGGAAGGGAGAGCTTTCTTCTCCTTTGGATGATGTATTTTGTGGAGGTATCGAGGGCAAAAATTTTGATTCGAGAGGAGGGCCAGGAAAGAGCGAGCAAGCGGCAAAGAAGATCCTCAAATATCTCGGGCGTCCTTTCCGTACCCTGGAGGAGGCAAAGGATTTGTTCTATGAGTTTTTCATTTTGAGAGGTCAGGGCCTCTTTAAGGCTTTCTGCGAGAAAGAGAAATTCCTTGGGGCCCCAAGGATGCCTTGGGCGAAGACCTCGTTTGAGGGTTCGGAGGGCCTTCTCATAACTTTGCTCGATATCCATTCTCGGCACTGTGCCATCCGGGTTTTCGGTTGACAAGCTCCCCTCTTTTCGTGGCATAAAACCCTATGAGTGAGGTTCAACATCGTATCGTCTATACCCTAACCGACGAGGCCCCGGCCCTGGCCACTTATTCCTGGCTTCCCATCGTAGAGGCCTTTACCGAGGCCTTTGGAATCCGGGTGGAGAGGGCCGATATCTCCCTGGCGGCCAGAATGATGGCGGCCTTTCCCGAGTCCTTGAGCGAGGAGCAAAGGATGCCCGATGCCTTGGCCAAGCTCGGGGAATTGGTGCAAGAACCCGAGGCCTTTATCATCAAATTGCCCAATATCAGTGCCTCTTTACCCCAACTCAAAGAGGCCATCGCCGAGCTTCAGACCCAAGGGCTTCCCTTGCCCGGTTACCCGGAAGGGGATGAATTGGGCCCACAGGACGAAGCGGTTCGTGCCTGCTATGCCAAGGTGCTTGGCAGTGCGGTCAATCCGGTTTTGAGGGAGGGAAATTCCGAGCGTCGGGCGGCCAAGGCCGTTAAGCGATACGCCAAAAAACACCCCCATACCTTGGCCCCTTGGGATAAGGACTCCAAGTCTCGGGTGGTTTCCATGGAGAGGGGGGATTTTTACTCCAGTGAAAAATCATTCGTGGCCCGGGAAAAGATGGAGGTGAAGATCGAGTGGACGGGCAAGAGTGGGCGCAAAAAGATCCTTAAAGATAACATTGCTCTGGAAGAGGGGGAAGTGGTGGATGGGGCCGCCATGAATTGCCGGGAGCTTCGGGCATTTTTCCAAAAGGAGATGGACCGGGCCAAAGAGGAAGGGCTTTTGCTCTCCCTCCATCTCAAGGCCACCATGATGAAGGTTTCCGATCCCATCATCTTTGGCCACGCCGTGGAGATCTTTTATAGGGAGGTCTTTGAAAAGCATCGAAGGGAGTTTATCAATCTTGGGCTCAATCCCCGAGACGGTCTGGCAGCGGTTTGGGATAAGCTCTACGATTTGGACGATTCTCGAAGAAAGGAAATCGCCCGGGCCATTCGGGAAGCGGAGGGCCGAGGGGGATCTTTGGCCATGGTGGATTCGGAAAAGGGAATCGGCAATCTCCACCTCCCCAACCTCGTCATCATCGATGCTTCCATGCCGGTCGCCATAAGAGATGGGGGCAAGATGTGGGGAGCGGACGGAAAACTTCACGATACCTCGGCCCTGATTCCCGATCGCTGTTACGGGGGAATCTACCGTGAGGTGATGGACTTTTGTCGAGAGCATGGGGCCTTCGACGTGGGTTCCATGGGACACGTCTCCAATGTGGGGCTTATGGCCAAGAAGGCCCAAGAATACGGTTCCCACGACAAGACCTTTGAGATAGAGGGGGAGGGAACGGTTCGGGTCGTGGGCCCGGGCGGGCAAGTCCTTTTGGAACACGAGGTGGGGATCGGAGATATTTGGAGGATGTGCCAAACCAAGCAGGGGCCCATCGAGGATTGGGTGAAATTGGCCATCAAGTGTGCGAAAAAAAGTGGGGCCCCCGCCGTCTTTTGGCTCGATCCAAAGAGATCCCACGACACTTGCCTCATGGAAAAGATCGCCCCCTTCCTTCAAAGCGACGAAGCTCAAGGGGTTGAGCTTGCGGTCATGTCTCCCGTGGAGGCGATTCGCTACACCCTCAAGCGTTTAAAGGACGGCCAAGACACGATCTCCGTCACCGGCAATGTGTTGAGGGATTATCTGACCGACCTTTTTCCCATCCTCGAACTCGGCACCAGTGCCAAGATGCTCTCCATCGTCTCCCTTCTTTCCGGGGGCAAGCTCTACGAGACCGGGGCCGGAGGTTCGGCCCCTAAGCACGTGGGCCAATTCGTTCGAGAAAACCATCTTCGTTGGGATTCCCTGGGAGAGTTTTTGGCCCTGGCCGTCTCCTTGGAGGATTTGGCCGAAAGGACGAAAGATAAAAAGGTGGAGGATTTAGCCAAGGCCTTGAATCGGGCCAATGAGCGTTTCTTGGAGGAGAACAAATCCCCGTCGAGACGGGTGGGGGAATTGGATACCCGTGGCTCTCACTTTTACTTGGCCCTCTTTTGGGCCCAAAGCCTGGCCCAGGGGATCCGGGCCCCCGAGATCAAAAAGAGATTTGAAGGGCTTTATGCCAAACTTCGCGACAATGAGGCCAAGATCGTAAACGAGTTGGCCCAAGTTCAAGGCCCTCCTACGGATGTGGGGGGCCACTATCGACCCGACCCCGAAAAACTCGCCGCCCTCATGCGTCCGTCCAAGACGTTCAACGCCATCTTAGAGACCCTTTAGGATAGGCTCTTAGTCGGTGGTTTGTTCCTTGGCTTCGCCTTCGACTTCGTGGTCGCAGATTTCCCGGTCCATGGAATCCCGGTATTCCCTCCACTCCCTCTCGCTCACCCCAAGGGAGGAGGCCAGGGTTTCGGAAACTCCGGGGGCATTGATTTTGACGGCAACGCCCAAGGCCTCCATATCCCGGGCAAAGGCATAGGCCTTCTCCTCTTCTTCCACGGCACATTCAAAGAGAACAACCTCCCGTGGGTCTTGGCCCTGGCCTTGGGCCGCAATGACTTTAATTCGACTTTCTATCATCCCTTTCACCTCGCCTGGTGGACAGTATAACAAAAATTGCGCTATAGACAAGGCCGATATGACCACGATGACGGGAATTCTCTACACCTCTGACACCATGTTGGGCCACGCCCTCAAGAAGGCCTTTGCCGGGGCCCGGGTCAAACTCTACGATTTATCCACTCTTGGCCACCTTTCCCGTGAGTTGGATGAGCTTGGGCCTAGGTTCATCCTCTTGGACACGGAGGGCTTTTTTCTTGAAGACGCAAAGAGGGCACTCTTGGCCCAAAGTGGTCTGCCCCTCTTTTGTTTGGGGCAAGATTGGGGTCTGGGAACCCCCATTCCCAAACCCATAAACCCCCAAGAGTTGGTTCAAAAAATGATGTCGGCATTGCGATAACGGCGGTAAAGATACTCCTCGCCATGAAAATAGGTTTGAGAGATCAGAACACCATCGTCCGGGGGCCTTTCCCCGTGACGGATCACTGAGATTCTCCCCTCCTTTTCCCTCCAATAGAGGGCGTCCACTTCCTTATAGGAGTACCAGGGGATGGACGAGAGGAAGGAAGCGGGGAGTTTTTTGAGAGGGGTTCCAAGCTCGATATGGGGGGGGAGATCGACGATCCCTCCCTCTCTTGAGATGCCCAAATCCACGGCTGAACAGAGCATCCCCCGGGACTCCACCTCCCCAAATGTCACGGCTTCAATGCTTCGCCCCGAGGGCAACGTGTCTCCGATTTCGGCCAAAACACTTATCATCCCCTCCACGGCGTTTTTGGCCCCGCAGACCACCGTGGTTTCTTCCACACCACCCAAGATCCGGCACGTTTTAAGGGAATGCATCTTGGGATGGGGGGCCAGGGACACTATCTTGGCAGCTTGGATCATGGACTTCCCCATGGTTTGAAAGACGGAGGAGAAAGGATACAATGGTCTTGGCCTTTTGAAAACTGGCCCGGTCGCTATCCCCATGAAAAACGAAAAGACATGAAAAAAGATTTGGTCATGCTCTTCCTGGGCCTTTCGGCCGCCCTCCTCTTTTTCTTTCTCGTCCTCTATTTCAAGACCGATCTTTTCTCATCGGCAAACCTGCACCCCAATCTGTTTCAATGGCGGAATAACTTGAATCCTCTAGGGCACTTGCATACTCGGGACGTTTTTTTGACGGTATATGGGACGGTGTATTATATTAAACCGTTTTATTGAGGAGAAGAGAAAGGATGGGAACGACAAAAAAGGCCACTTTTGAAGATGTGTGGGCCTCCCTTCGGGAGCTATCTCAAAGCACGACAAAGCTTAAAGAAAGTACGACAAAGCTTAAAGAGAGTACGACAGAACTTAAAGAGGGTACAAAAGGGGCCACTGAAGGGATTCAAGAGCTTAAAGAGAGCATAAAAGAACTTAGAGAATCTCAAAAGGAAACCGATCGCCAACTCAAGGAAACCGATAATCGCTTTAACTCTCAATGGGGTAAACTCATCGAAAGCCTTGTGGAGGGGGATATTGTACGTCATTTTTCTAAGAGAGGACTCAAAGTCCAAGGAACCTCTCAAAGAATCAAAAAGTTTTTTGAGGGCCAAGAACATGAATTTGATATTCTCGTTCATAATGGCGATGAGCTTGTGGTCATAGAGGTGAAAACCACTCTCAAGGTGGAAAAAGTCGATCATTTCATCGGTAAGCTCAAAAATTTTAAAAAGGCTTTCTCCGAATATGCGGACAAAAAGATCTATGGGGCCGTGGCCTATATCGTGGCCGACGAAGAGTCGGACAAATACTCTCAAAGAAAAGGACTCTTTGTCATTAGGGCCACGGGGAATAGCTCCACCATCGTCAATCCCAAGAGCTTTAGGCCTGCGTCCTTCTAATCAACCTGAGTTCGGGCCTTATGGGGCCATTCATATAAAAATTTTATTGAAAGTTGACACCGTGAGAAATCGTAGGATAGTCCTTTTAAAGGAATGGAATTGGAAGGAGGATGAGATGTCGTGCCATAGGGAAAGATTTTTATTTTTAACGGTGCCGTTTTTTGGCCTTTTTGGTCTTTTGAGTCTTTTTGGTTTTGGGCCCATTTTTGCTCGAGAGCAAATTTGTCATGAGGGCAACTTTAAGCACTACATCTATGATCCAAAAAAGACCGATGCTCTCATCGATCAAATGGGGGCCGGTTGCGATCTTCAAAAATTTGAGAGCAGATGGGCCCGTCTTGCTGGAGCGTATCTTAAAGGGGCCGACCTTAAAGAGGCGGACCTTATAGGGATAGAGCTTAAGGGAGCGAATCTTGAGGGAGCCGATCTTAGGGAAGCGAGTCTTACCGGGGCAGACCTTAGAGAGGGCAATCTTCAGTGGGCGGATTTGAGAGGGGCCGGTCTTAGGTGGGCGATTTTCATAGGGGCCTCTCTTGAAGGTGCGCGTTTTGTAGGGGCCGATCTTACGGGAGTGAATTTGAGTGAGGCCAATTTGAGATGGGCCGATTTGAAGGGGGTGGATCTTGTGGAGGCAGATCTGAGATGGGCCGACCTTAGAGGAGCGAATCTTACCGGGGCAGACCTTAGGGAGGCCGACCTTAGAGGGGCCGATCTTGGGCGGGCAGACTTAGAAGAGGCCCTGTACGATGATAAAACTTTATTTCCTAAAAGTTTTGATCCACAAAAGAGGGGAATGTTAAGGGTTTCCGGTGATAAAATCTAGTTGCCTTCGCCAAAGTTTTCAAAACCGGATTGACCATGCGACGTGGACGGCACGTTGCAACTTCTAATTACCCGTATCTTTTTTGCCGTCATTATTGCGATGTTCAAATTTGTCCACGGAGCGCTGCCTCTCTTAAACCCGAACGCGGACCTTGGAGTGGCCCAAAGGGGGACGGCATGGGATGGAATGAAAAAGTTAAAGAGAAAATGAAAGACCCCGATATGACCCTATGTGTATGGGACATAATCGCTGAAAAAT
>JAPONP010000103.1 GCA_026713835.1 Bacteriovoracales bacterium | reverse complement strand
TGGTACGACATCTTCTTCTTGGGGATCGGAGGCCTTATGGCCTTGATGATACGATGGACCCTGGCCTATCCCGGAGAGCCCTTCCCCATTCTTGGCCCCCTTCTTTTCCCCTACAATAACGGAATCGTCCCCCCCGACACCTACGCCATGCTCTTTACCATGCATGGAACGATTATGATTTTTTATGCCATCACACCCCTTTTGATCGGTTGTTTTGGCAATCTTTTGATCCCCCTTCAAATCGGCTGCCGGGATATGTGTTTTCCCACCCTCAATATGCTCTCGTTTTGGTTTGCGGCCTTGAGTGGTCTTTTGGTGATCGCAGGCCTCTTTACACCTTTGGGGGCGGCTGCAGGGGGCTGGACATCCTACCCCACCCTCTCCACCCTCATCGGCTCTCCCGGGGCCGGGCAGACCCTTTGGTGTTTGGCCATTTTTTCCTTGGGCATTTCTTCCACGATGGGGGCCATCAACTACATCACGACCATCATCGTCTTAAAGGCCCCCGGCATGGGATGGTTCGATATGCCCTTGGCCACCTGGGGGCTTTTCCTCACGGCCGTTTTGAACGCCATTTTCGTCCCCGTCCTAGGGGCCGGCGTCTTGCTCTTGATTTTCGATCGGCTCTTTGGGACGACTTATTTTTTGGCCGGGGCCGCAGCGACCAGCGGAACGGGAGACCCCATCTTGTTTCAACACGTCTTTTGGATCTTCGGCCACCCGGAAGTCTATATCCTAATCCTTCCGGCCTGGGGAATCGTCTCGGATCTCCTCTCCTTTTTTGCCCGAAAGCCGGCCTTTGGCTACAAGGCTACGGCCATGTCCATGACAGCTATCACCATTCTTTCCACCGTGGTCTATGGACACCATATGTTCACCACCCAGATGAGCCCGCTTCTCACCCAATCCTTTATGACTCTCACCATGACCATCTCCATTCCCTCGGCGGTCTTTTTTGCCAACTGGCTCGGAACCCTTTGGAAGGGCTCCATTCGCTTCGACTCCCCCATGCTCTTTTCCTTGGGGGTGGTCTTCGTCTTTGGTCTTGGGGGCCTTACGGGATTGCATCTGGCCACGGTGACCACCGACCTCTACCTTCACGACACCTATTTTGTCGTGGGCCATTTTCACTACACCATGGCCGCTTCCGTTTTGCTGGGAGGATTTGCGGCCGTCTATTTTTGGTGGCCCAAGATGTTTGGCACCTTGATGAACGAAGCCTTGGCCAAATGGCACTTTTGGATCACCATGATAGGCCTCAATATGGTCTTTATGGGGATGCTCGTGATCGGCTATGCGGGGATGCACAGAAGACTCTACAACCCCTTCGTCTATGAATTTATGGAAAAACTCATCCCTCTCAATACCTTTATCACCCTAGGGGCCTTGATTATGGGTGCGGGTCAATTCTTTTTCTTGTGGAATATCTTTATCACCTTTCGTTCCGGCAAAAAGGCGGGGGATAACCCCTGGAAGGTGGGAACCTTGGAGTGGATCGTGCCGAGCCCCGTCCCCCACTACAATTTTAAAACCATTCCCGAGGTCAAATGCGGCCCCCATGAATTGGGCCACCCTTTGCTGGAAGGACGAGACTACAGATACCAAACCGAATCATTGGTGAAGGCCTGAAGATGGAAGGACTCAAGACGGTGGATTGTTATGGGGATCGGGGGCGCGAGATCGCTTCGGACATCGCCATGACCTTGGCCCTCATCTCCTTTGCCATGCTCTTTTTGGCCTTGATGCTCTGTTACGCCATCTTCCGTTTCAATGCAACGGTCTGGCCTCCCATGGGCATGGAAAGGATTGATCCCTTTTATCCCGTTCTTTCCACCACCCTGATGGCGGCCTCTAGCGTGACCTTTGAGGTCTTTAGTGCCCGACTGAAAAAGGGAAAGGGGAATCTCGGGTTTCTCGCCCTCACTTTGCTTTTGGGCCTTGGCTTTTTGGGTTCCCAAGCTCTTCTTTGGAAGGGGCTTTTGGCTTCGGGACTCTATGTGGGAAGTGGAATTTTCCCCTCTTTGATCTATGGCCTCACCTGGATTCATGGAGGGCATTTGGCCTTGGCCCTTCTCTTTTTGGCCCTTCTCTTTATCAAGCGGACCGGGCCTTGGGTCAAAAATGTGGGTCTTTTTTGGCATTTTTTGGGCGTCGTATGGTTTGTCCTCTATTTGGCCCTTTTTGTCTTTTAGGAAAACGGGAGAAGCTAGGATTATGAACATAGTCAAACGTCTCACTCTTCCATTCCTCTCTTTCGCCCATCTCACACCCGTCATGGTTCTCCTTATGGTTCTCCTTGGGGGCTGCGACTCGGGCCGCTTTATGGAGACAAAAATTTTTGCGGGAGGGATCAAGGCCTCATCTTCCAAGCTCAATCTTGGTCGAAGACTTTATCTTGAGCATTGCTACGCCTGCCACGGCATAGACGGGGGAGGAAACGGCCCGGCCTCAAAGGGGCTTTTGCCCCCGCCAAGAAATTTTAAGCAGGGCCTTTTTAAATTCGGCCACGTCATGGCCGGAGAACTTCCGACAGACGATGACCTCGTAAGAATCCTTCGCCGAGGCCTTCACGGTACGGCCATGCTCCCCTGGGACTTGGAAAAACCGGCCGCCTTGGCCGTCATCCAATACATCAAAACCTTTGCGCCCAAGGTTTGGGAGGGAGAGGATAAAAAACTGGGGCAAGTCATGGTCTTGACCAAAGACCCCTACGGCTTGGCCCACAAGGAGTCGGCCGTCCGGAGGGGAAAAGAGGTCTATCACCTGGAGGCCAATTGCCAATCTTGCCATAGGGCCTACGTTTCCAAAGAGGAATTTTCGGCCATGAATGAGAAGGTGAACGGAGAGAAGATTCCCTTGAGCGATATCGAAGAGGATTTTTACAAGCTCAAGCTCCAAGAGTCCGAATACCTCTACGACGGAACCGAACGATTTGTGAAGACATTGCCCCCGGATTTTACCTGGCATCTCGTGCGAAGTGCTAAGACCGTTCCCGAACTCTTTCTTCGCTTGAAGGCCGGAGTGGGGGGCACCACCATGCCCGGTTGGCACGAAACCCTCTCCGATGAGGATATCTGGGCCGTTTCCCATTATGTGCGATCCCTTATGGATTTGAAAGATGACCCCAAACGAAGAAAGGCCTTTATGGATGGGATTCAAAGCGGGGGAAAACAAAAGTGACGGATCGACTCGCCCAAAAATACCCCAAGGATTCTAGGATCAAAAGAATCGTCCTCTCCCCTCTTTTTTGGGGTCTCACTTGCCTTTTCTTTTTTGGCGTTCCCCTCACAAAATCCATGATCCGAAAGCTCCCCCCTCCAAACCCCGCCCTCTATGAGCTTCCCGAATACGAACTCGTCAATCAGCGCGGAAAACCCTTTGGAAGTCTCGACCTCAAGGGCCGCTTTTATATCGTGAACTTCTTTTTCACCTCCTGTCCCACGGTCTGCCCCAAGCTCATGGAAAAGATGAAAACCATTCAACATCGGGTGCGAGGCCTTGGAGACTATGTGGCCTTGGTCTCTTTCACCGTCGATCCCGAAGTGGATCGCCCCAAAAAATTATTTCAAGAGGCCCGCAAATACCGGGCCAACCCCCATATCTGGTATTTTCTCACGGGGGAAAAAGACGAGGTGAGAGAACTCATCGTGGGCGGTTTTAAGACGGCCATGGGGGATTCGACGAGAGTCGATGGCGGGAGTTTATACGACATCGCCCATTCACAAAAGCTCGTCTTGGTGGATCATGAGGGAAAAATACGAGGTTTTTATGCCAGCGATAAGGCCGGCATCAATAGCTTGATGATCGATTTGGGTCTTTTGGTCAACCGAGAAGGGGGGCCCGGGCAAAGAAGCTAGGGGAGTGTTATGGCCGAATATGTAAGTCACAAAAAAGAATACATCTTGATCTTTGTCGCCCTGGCCCTCTTGACGGTGTTGGAACTCTTCGTCCCCGAAATGGAGGCCACCAAGGTGACGAAGGGAACGATCCTGACCTTATTGGCCGTGGTCAAGGCCGGGATGGTGGCCTGGTATTTTATGCATTTGAAAGAAGAGAGGGGTTGGCTCAAATTTATTGCCCTCATTCCCATCTCGGCCTTTCTCTATGCAGTCGTTTTGATATTGGAAATCTTGTACAGATAAAAAAAAAGGAGGTAGGGGATGGCTTCAAAAGTCACCATCGAGCCCGTAACATTTAAAAAATACAACGAGGAATACTATCCCGGAGGTCTTAGAAAATCCCCCGATGCCAAAGAGCAATTGCAACTTCCCACCTACGGCATCTTTGCGGTTCTCGTCGTCTCCTTTTTTCTTCTCAAAAAATTGATCTACATCAAAGACAAAAAGCGCCACGGCAAATAGTCCTTCTAAGGCCGTTTCCACGGCCCATGGAACGGCAAGAGGCCTCGCCGTTCTCGGAGCATAGCTCCGTTGACGGCTTGTCGCGTGTTGACTCATTTTAAAAGGACACCCTAGAAGGTCAATGAACTCTAAATTATTGAAATAATATAAAACATTATGCTTCTTTATTCACACTTGACATCTATATCATATATAGATAATATATAGATTGATGATATTTGAATGGGACGAAGAAAAAAATCAGCAAAATAGAAAAAAGCACGGTATTTGGTTTGAGGAGGCCCAAACTATTTTTGAAGATGATTGTGCGAGAGTCTTTTTAGATGAGTTCTTCTAAAAGAATCCTCATTGTCATTCACTGTCATCGTCAAAATGAACAAATTATCAGGATAATTTCTGCAAGAAAAGCAAGCAAAAAAGAAAGGAGGGTTTATGAAGAAAGAATATGATTTGAAAAAAATGCAGGAAATATCTAATCCCTACAGGGGAAAGATTAAAAAAAGTGTCGGAATAAATCTTAGCTCAGAGGTTATCGATTATTTTAAAGAAATGAGTGCAAAAACTGATATTGCTTATCAAAAACTAATTGATATGTATCTTATGGATTGTGTTAAACAAAAAAGAAAATTAAATTTAAAATGGTCTGCCTAAAAGAATTCACTTGTGCGCACTGAGGACGGCCTGAACTGCTGAGCAAAGGATAAAATAGCGTTGATGGCAAAACAGATAGAATTGCCTCTTTGGGAACCGATGACAGTCAGTTCGTGTGAAGTGACCTACCGATTTTGTCAGCTCCGGTGGGCTTAGCAATATTGACCGACCTCGTGCGGCAGGGGTGAAATAATCACCTACACAAAAAACAACCACACGAAGGAGGGTCAACGTGAACAAGAGGCCCCGCCGTTCTCGGGGCATAGCTCCGTTGACGACTTGTCGCGAGGCAAAGCTACCGAAATAATTGACCTATCACCCTTAGTATCGGATGGGATAGAGGGTAAAGCGTTTTCTGACGATAATGGTCGGAAACTCATGAGGGCGTTGAAAAACGGCATCAAAAGACTCAAGTCTTTTACCCAATGGTTCGATAGGAAACAGAAGAGAAAGAGCAGCGATATTTTTCAATCTTAAAAGAAAAGAGGGAGAAACGAGATGAAATGGATGAAAGCATTGATATTTTTTTCCCTTTTCATGTCTTACTCTTACGCCAAAAAAGAGGATTGCGTGAAAATGGGAGAACGGGCCCAAATATGTCCGGGAGATCGGGTGCGGGTGCCGATCCTCGTGCATGATCCGAAAAAAGGAGAGCTTCTCTATCAAAAAAGATATGGATCGAGGGAACTTGAGATTCTTAATAAGATTCAAAGTTTAAGAGCTCTTCAATTAAACCCTGAGAAGGCCAAGGAGAGGAAAAAGAAGATTTATGAAAAAAAGAGGATGTATGGGGCTAAGGGAAGGGCTTCAGAGTACAAAAAAAGAGGATTACCACAATATGTCCAACCATTAGCAATACCAGACTTAGTGCTAGAAAAGAAGATTGATATGGAGAGGAAGAATCTTGATAAGATCCAAAGGGCCGGTCAATCTCTTCGCAATGGATATGTACCGGAAACCGTTTCGGCAAAAGTGGATAGGGTCGATGAGAACGGAAAAGTTTATCTTAAATACGGCAGGGGCGTTGAAAACAATTCCCATTTTTCTAAAGAAGCGTCCATCAATACAAGCACTATCGGAATCACATCGGGATGTACCGATAATGGAATATGCGTTGGGATGGATTCCTATTCGAGAGATAGTATAGCTTTCAGGAAGGATAAGGAACCCAAAAAGGAAAAGGTGGTTGCCATCAATCCTATTAGCGGGGAAATTACGACAGAGCGTAAGATCATCCCTAAGAGTCTATGGAAGAGAAAGATTATAGCTGAAAAAGAAACGTTATCGCGCTCAAGTGGCTCTATCATTTTGGCCCAAGGATGTGTGGATGAGGATGAAAGAGAGTGTGTCGGTGATGATGTTTTAATAAGGGGTAAAGAGAGGGACGAGTCATTGTCAATCATGGGGATTGGCCCGACACGGGGAAAACTTTTGATGAAAGGAGAGGATGGTGATCTATTTTTTGTTGATAGGAAGTCTCCCGGATTTGGGCTTACGTCGGGATGTATTGATGATGACAAGGTCTGTGTTGGGGAGAAAGTTTATCCCATGGACATTTGTATGAAAAATATAGGGCCCGTGGAAATTCAGGCGATAAACCCCCATAGGGGCAATGTTTTATTGGATATCGGTGGGGGGGTGTCGTTTCTTAGGAAGTTAAGAGTGGGTGTTTCCAGCAGGGCCCTTGGGCTCACGTCGGGTTGTTTGGGAGAAGATAAGAGAATATGCGTGGGAGATGAGGTTAAGGTTGAAAAAGGCAGACCGGTACAGGGAGAGGTGGTGGCCCTCGATCCCCATTCGAGGAGGGCGGTTATTCGGGGGGTGTTGGGGGAAGGGAGTGATGAAAATTATTATTGCTCACCCCTTAAGAGTGTCTCCCGCTCCAAAAGACCTCTTTTCACCCATGCCAGAAACCTCTTTGGCCTAACGGAGGATATATCCTTGGGAGAGAAGGAAACGGCGAAAGATTCAAACGAGATCTATGATGGGCCCAGGAAGGCGACGACGGGGGATGATAAATCCGATGATTTGCGCGAACCTGCAAGCGGTATTATTCAAAACTAGGGAAAAAAAGAAAGGGAAACGAGATGAAATGGATGAAAGCATTGATACTTTTTTCCCTTTTTGCGTCTTACTCCTACGCCAAAAAAGAGGATTGCGTGAAAATGGGAGAGCGGGCCCAAATATGTCCGGGAGATCGGGTGCGGGGGCCGATCCTCGTGCATAATCCCGAAGAAGCGTCCAAGTACTATGAAGAATATTTTGAGCCTAGGGAGCGTAAGATTGAACGCAGGCTTAAGGAGTATAAGAAAAGGAAGCTCAAATTGCGCAACTACAAAGGCTCTAAGAGCATGGAGATTTTGGATTTGGCCATTCAAGATATCAAAAATCTTAGCATGATCCGAAAG
>JAPONP010000102.1 GCA_026713835.1 Bacteriovoracales bacterium | reverse complement strand
TAATAAAGGCAAGGTAACTGTTCTCCACCCGGATAAGATTGGTAGGAGGCAACGAGGAGCGACCGAGGCGTGCTTCCTGCACGTCGCAGGGAAGCGACGAGGCAGTCGACTGCCAAGATTGCCGGGGGGTGAGCAGTTACTCCCTAATCGAGTACTCCGACCGTTTGATCAAAGAGCGGCATCTTTTCAAAGACAATTTTAATCTTTTCCGTATCGTCACCCTCTTTAAGAAAACTTAAATCGTGAAAAGAGATGGCATTTTCCGAGATATCATATCGCCAGTATCCACCCTCTGAAGATTTTCCGGGCGATATGGCTCCTCCTTCATAAAGGACTTGAATCGTCTCTATGATGGGAACAGAATCCAAATAAATTTTTGTCGTCATAACTTTTTTTACGATATCCGTGCTAAATGCAGCCAAGGCCAATCCATACTCATCGTCACATATTTCAGAGGAAAGTCCTCCGGTAAATTGTATAAAACGATCATAACGACTTCCTTTAAACCTAAGCCCACCACAACCATCTTCTTTCTTTTCAAAAATGCCATAAGCCGAGATAGAAGAGAGAGGCCTAAGTGATTTTAAAAAACCCAGAAATTCCTCTACAGATTCCTTGCTTTGCTCTTTTTCATCGCTAACGATTATAATAAATAATTTTGAATCATCTCTTAAAAAATCAGGGAAGGATTCTAAGGCATTTCTAATGGGGGTAAATGACTTTTCTTCATAGTCACCTCCTGTGCCGAGATGAAAGATTGCACTGCTAAACCTTGAGTAGGGATTGACGTCACTAGAGTCGAGATAATTTCCCGGAGAAAGGCCTATATAAGGCGCTTCGGATTCACTCGTAGATAAAAGCCCCATTCTCCATTTAATCAATTGGGAATTGGTAATAAAATTATTGATAAAGATATTCATATTTCTTATCAAATTTCTGTGATGTTTTTTCATTGAAGGAGAATTATCGATAACCCATAAAATATCAGCCGGTGTCGTGACCATTTCCCTAACGGTATAAGAGTGGTTTGAAGAAATTTTTGGAGGAGCTTGTTGAACAAAAATGGGGGATTCACAAGAAATCAGAACAAAAGCCAGAGCAAGCGATAAAAAGATAGGCCTCATAGACATTTTCCCTCGGTCAAAGACTGCAAGTTAAACATTTCATCGGGCCAAACGACTCCATCGAAAGGAAAGGCCATGGAATTATTGGATACGGTAAGTTTTGTTTTGATATTTCCCTTGAGCTTTTTTCCACTCGCATGGGCCGCCAAATTAGACACTTGATGCATCAATTCCACCTTAACAAATCGCATCTTCCTAATGGCTTCCTCTAAAACAAATCTGTAGGAATGCCACACCCTTTTGTATTCTTCGGCTTTTTTCTTTTGAGCCCTCTCTATGGAAGATCCCATGGATTTTTTAGCGGCAATCCAGTGAGGCTGCACTCCAACCGCAGGGAGAGCTGCCGTCAAGCTCTCTTTGGCAAAATGCTCTAAGGCCCGGCTTTCTTTCAGGCGCTCCGATAAAGCCTTTTCAGCTCGATGTATATAAAAATCTTCCAAGTTTGGTTTGGAGGGCATTGGTTTTTTTAACTCATTTTCTATACGAGTGGCCCATTTACGATTTTTTTTCAAAAATAAGGAAATATCTTTCCTCACCTCTCCGTAAAAACAAAGTTTTAAATTTCCAATGGCAGAAACCAAATGGATTTCCGGCAAAAACCGATCCTTCCAAATATCTGTTCGAAAAGTTCTAAGTTCCCCTCGAAGAATACCAAATTCTCCGCTTTGTAAAAGAACCCAAGCCAATTCCTCTCGTGCCGTTAGAAAATGCTTAGAACCCTTTGGAATCTTTTGATAAAATTTTCCGGCAACTTCAAGATTGCCGCTTTGATATAACAATCTAGCGATTTGCAAATGATAAGACGAAATGGCTTCAGGGTCTTGGCTCTTTAAAATATGGCTTTCTATTTTCTTTAAAATAGACCCCGCTTTCCCCAAATTTTCTAACCTCGCAAAATGTAAGGCGAGAGTTTTGGCCAACGGAACATAGAGGGGATGGGTGCCGGGTAGGCGCAAAAGCAGTTCTTCCGCATATTGAGCATACTTCGATACATTGCGCAGGAGAAGATGGGCACGGATCGTATCGTAAATAGGATTTTTGTCCTTCATCTTAGAAAACAAAAATTCCGCTTGATTCATCTCCACAGCGATTCCCCAATCATAAAAACGCTGAGGAAATTCTTTTTGAATACTTAAATTTAATGCGGTAAAGGCCTTTGAACGTCGAAATTTTTCCACCCGCAACATTTCAAACCACTCATTCCAAAAACTTTGTCCAAGTTCTAGCTTCCAAAGTGCAAAAAGATAAGCCGTCCTGGCCGTCGCATCAAAAAAATTATTCACGGATCGCTTTGTCACCGACCAAAGATGGGCCACTTTTTCCCATTTTTGATTGAGGACAAATCCGGCCCATAAGTTTTGCTCAATATTTTCTTTTTTGACTTCGTTCCATCGGGTATAAAAATGCACAATAAAAGGATTATTCAATTTGAGTGACGCATCCCTATTCCATTCTCCTAAAGAGTCCTTCTCCTTTCCCACGGTTTTGGAAGACTGCATGAGAAGATCGGCCCCAAGTCCTTCGTCGCTTCCCCATACGAGGTTGAAAAAGGTCATCCCATAGAGAATAATGATCGTTGCTTTTAACATCTAACCTCCTTCAAAAAGGAAACCAAGGCTTAAATAAACTTGCATCTGATTCACAAGATATTTCTCTCCTCCGTTTTTGGTCTTTTGAAAAACGTGACTCTTAATACCAAGCAAGGTATTCCAATTGCGCCCTGACCAAAAGGTCAAACCCGTATCGGCCGTCATTCCGATTCTATCTCCGGTATTCAACCTCATTAAAGCCGGCCCTAAAGAGATGAAATGATCAAAATAAAAAACCTTGTCCATATTGAGGCGAAATTTTCCATAAAAAAGTAGGCGACGCGCCGTAACTTCCGCACGCTGTTTAACGAATGAAACTTTTGGCAAAATACCTTCTTCTCTAAAAAGATTTCTGGAAGAGTCGGTCAAACTATTAAAAGCGTAGGAGTAAGAACTTCCTAAACTCCATTTATCATTAAAATAATACCTTCCTCCTAAAGTGATCTCTCTTTGAGAGATAAAACCCGTATCGCCAATCTGCTGAGAACCTCCAAAAGATAATTTAAAACGATCGCTCAAAGGGGTATAGCGGCTTTGAATGGAATAGAGCTTTTCTTTGGCGATGGTTTTTTCAATGAAACGAGAAGGCAATTCCAATTCATTGAGCTTCTTACTCAGATTCTGATTTTGTTGGATTTTTGCATAAACTAAAGGGAGAGACAGCATTCCCATAATGATAGATATTGCAATATGTTGTAACTGCTCACCCCCCGGCAATCTTGGCAGTCGACTGCCTCGTCGCTTCCCTGCGACGTGCAGGAAGCACGCCTCGGTCGCTCCTCGTTGCCTCCT
>JAPONP010000101.1 GCA_026713835.1 Bacteriovoracales bacterium | reverse complement strand
TGTGCAAGGAAAACGACAAGTCTATCCCAAACGTTGACGATAATCACCCTTTGGACGATAATGATCTTATGAGTCTCGATCCGTCTTTGCCCACTTCGCCTAAGTCCTCGCACCGTTATGGGGGGGGGCGTCAAGCCCTCTAAATTCCAAATCCCCTGTTCGGACAAAGATCGTTCACTCCCTCATCCTCATCGCCTCGATCCTCTTTTTTTTGATGACGACTTCGCATTTTTTATCCGGGCAGGGTGGGGGTCCATGCGACGCTCCTAACCCTCAGTGCCTTAATAATGATCAGTGCCCTGCCTCTCACCCATACTGTGTCCTTTGTCTTTGTAGGTCCCAGCCGCTCATCTCCTTTTAAAAACCCTCATTGTGCAAAAAGAAGCAGCGCTCCGTTGACAAATTTGACCACTGCGACAGTGACGGCAAAGAGGATAGGGGCCACTGAAAGAATTTGACCTGCGCTTTCCCCTCGGTTTCAAAATCTAACGGAACGTGATAGCTTGGACGTCGTCGCCCCTCATAATAAAAGAGAAGAGAAGAGAAGAGAGCGGAGAGTTTTTATGGCCAAGAGATGGAGAAAAGAAATTCAACTCTACGACTACGAATGTAGCTTGAGCGGCGAAAAATTCCGCATGACCAAACCCGCCCCCAACCCTTCGGAGCTCATCAGCGTCAAGGCCTATTACGAACTCTATCCGGAAAAAGACGACCGTCCGGAAGTCATCAAAAAGAGGGCCCAGGCCCAAGAAGTGATCTTGAAAAACGAACAAAGTGAGGCCTTGGATAAAGAGAGTTCGGAGGAGGAGGCCAACCCCGAAGGATCACAAGAGGAGCCGAAAGAAGAATCGGAAGGGGAAGGCCAAGAGGGAGATGGCGGCGGGGCCCCGGCTCCGGCCCAAGACTCTAAGGATTCCCAAGATTCCAAAGATCCCGGAACGGAGTCCTCATGAAAACCGCACATGATATGGTCATCATCGGAACGGGCCCTGCGGGGCTCACGGCGGCCCTCTATGGGGCCAGGGCCACCCTCTCTCCCGTGATCGTCGAAGGTCATGAGCCCGGAGGCCAGCTCACCCTCACCACGGAGGTGGAAAATTTTCCGGGCTTTCCCCAAGGGGTGATGGGGCCCAAGCTCATGGAGGATATGAGAGAACAGGCCGCTCGCTTTGGGGCCAAATATCTTTCCACCACCGCCACCTCCGTCGATCTGTCCAAACGCCCCTTTGCGGTCACTTGTGAAAACGGAGAACACCTCAAGGCCCAAACTCTCATCATCTCCACCGGGGCCTCGGCGAGATTTTTGGGGCTTGCAGGGGAAAAGGAACTGACCGGACGAGGGGTGAGTACCTGTGCAACCTGTGACGGGTTTTTCTACAAGGACAAAGTCGTCCATGTGGTTGGCGGTGGAGATACGGCCATGGAAGAGGCCACCTTTCTCACCAAATTCGCCTCAAAGGTTTACGTTCTCCATCGAAGGGATACCCTCAGGGCCTCAAAGCCCATGCAGGAGAGGGCCTTTCAAAATGATAAGATCGAGTTCGTCTGGAATAGGGAGGTGGTCGCCCTCCACAGCAATGACGAAGGGCTCGTCGGTATCAGGGTTTGCGACACCCAAACCAAAGAAGAATCCGATCGTCAAACCGACGGGCTCTTTTACGGAATAGGCCACACTCCCAATACGGCCTTTCTCGCCGGACAGATCAAATGCGACGACCACGGCTTTATCGTGACGGACGGTCGCCACCCGGACACGAACGTTGCCGGAGTTTTTGCCTGTGGAGATGTCCAAGACTCCTACTACCGCCAGGCCATCACCGCCGCAGGAAGCGGATGCTCTGCGGCCATTCGGGCCGAGAGATTTCTCGAAGACAAGGGGCGGGTTCCCGTTTCCTAAAGTTTTTAGGCCAGGCATCTAAGATGCTTTCTTCCATTTTGTGATCGGCCTTTTTTTCAAATAAACACAATCCCTTAGATAGAAATTGATCAAAGTTTGATAGGGGATATCTGTTTCTTCGGACATCTCCTGAAAATAACGGATCACGTTCTGATCAAGACGAATGGTAATTTGCTTTTTGAGTTTTTTGGCATAGGGATTTCTTTTAAATTTCATTTTTTCAAAATCATATTCTTTTTTCATAAAGACCTCATTTTTTTCATTTGTAATTTTTCTTTTTTCGTCAATTTTCTGGCAGAGAAAATTCTAATGACTCGTCCGATCTCTCGTTCACAAAAACAAACAATCAAAGAATTAAGCCTCATACTAAAGCCAATAATAATAAATCGCTCTTCATCATCCGAGTGTTCCGGGTCTGAAGCGATATAAGCCTTACTATCATAAAAAACAGACATCGCTTCTTGAAACGACACCTTATGCTTTTTTATATTACTCTTATTCTTATTTTCATCCCATTCAAATCGCACCATTTTAAAAATTATACTATAATTATAATGTAACTTCAATTCAAGCATCGAGAAAACGACGTTTTCATTATTTCAATGGGTTACACTCTGGTTCTGCACTTGATTCAGATAAAAGGCACGGCTTTATCGTGACGGACGGTCGCCACCCGGACACGAACGTTGCCGGAGTTTTTGCCTGTGGAGATGTCCAAGACTCTTACTACCGCCAGGCCATCACCGCCGCAGGAAGCGGATGCTCTGCAGCCATTCGGGCCGAGAGATTTCTCGAAGATAAGGGGCGGGGTTCCAACTTCCTAGAGTTTAGTTCAAGAGAAGAGAGGTTGGACGAGTGATTGGAAAATCACTCGCCGCCGTCCTGGTCGAACCCTTTTCGCAATCTTGAAGTGGGCCATGCATAAAAAGAAGTTCTTTTGTAGAATTGGCTTCCGGGGTATTCCACCGCAACCCTATAGCTCGTAAAAATTCCTTGAATCCTTCCCTCGACACCGTGATCGTTGAGAACAGGATCGCCGATACAATAACCATCATCCACGCACTCGTCTGTTGTGGTCACGCCCAACTCTGAAATCGGCCATTCATAGGATTTTTTAAATTGTGAAAATTGAACCATGGCCTTATCCGGGGCAACAAGTTTTTGAATCGTTCCCTTCATGAGCTTACCTGTCCCCCTATCCTGGACGGCAAAGACCTCATCACCAACGCAGTAGGAAAATCCTCTTTCTCCTTCCAAACAATCGTGGGCATTGGCCAAAGCCAAAAAGGACATGAAAGTCATTAAGACAATCCCCAAAATAGTTTTCATGTTGACCTCCCTTTTGGAATTAAATATTAAGTCAAAATCCATTGATACCCCTCCTTTATGACTCAACTACCCATTTCATACAAGCGGTTTGTCTTTTCTTTGTAAAAATTACAACCTACGCATCTCCTCATAAATCTGCACACTTAGACGCACGGCGCATGTGATTTCAACCATTTGAGTCATCACTGTTTGCCTCAAAATCACGACACCGCTAATTTTTTTTTATTTTTTTGAAAAAAAGGGGGATTTTGTCATGAGAAATCAATTTTTAGGTGTCGTCTTCGAAAGCTTTAGGGATCAATACAGGAGGGCCGGAAAACCGCAAAAAACTCGGATTCTTGGTGAGATCCAAAGAATTACTGACGTGGACCGCAAGCATCTTATTAAACTTCTAGGGGGGAAGCGTCCCCTTTATAACGAGGTCAAGCGAGGACGGCCACGAGTTTATTCCAATGAGATTAAAGACCATATTTCAAAGCTCCATAAATTGATGGAGCAAATCTCCCCGAAGAGAATGAAGGAGGCCATTCCCCTCTGGCTTCCCTCTTACGAAAGACACTATGGCAGGCTTTCTAAAGAAACCAGAGCAGAGCTTTTAAAGGTCAGTAGCTCCACGATCGAACGTATCCTACGTTCTTTGAGAGGCACTCAAAAAGGGAAGTCTTCAACTCGTGCCGGTCAGTTTAAAAATAAAATTCCCCTGAAAAGACTTGATGAGAAAGTCACCTTCCCCGGTACTGTTCAGGCGGACACCGTTGCCCATTGTGGTTCCAGCTTGGCGGGGGACTTCGCCTATACTCTTACCCTGGTGGATATTTTTACGGGATGGACAGAAAACCGTGCGTCCTGGACTAAGCAGTCGTCAGAGATCAAAAGAAGATTGATCAATATTGAAAAAGAAATGCCCATTACAATGAGATACTTCGACACCGACTGTGGGTCGGAGTTTTTAAATTATCGGATTATGCGCTACTTTGAGAATCGTCAACGGAAGGTAAAAATGAGAAGGGCGCGCCCCTACAAAAAGAATGACCAGTGCTATGTGGAGCAGAGGAACTTTACCCATGTAAGGAATCTTTTTGGGTATGAGCGTTTGGAGTCGCCTCTTCTGATAGAGCAAATGAATAGAATTTATAAGGTTTGGAACAGACTCCACAATTTTTTTCTCCCCTCCTTTAAGCTCAAAGAAAAGGTGCGTGTTGGGGCAAAAATAAAAAAGGTATTCGATATTCCTCGGACACCGGCCCAAAGACTTCTGGAGTCCAGGGGGTATTCCGGCTATATGAAGAGAAGGGTGAGACATGAGTTAAGCGGTCTCGATCCGGTTGCGCTAAAAAAGGAACTGGAAGAAGAGCTAAGAATTTTTTACAGGATGGTCGATAATGGTAGAAGGAGGGTAGCGGCCTAGTGATTTTAGGGCATTGCAGCTTGGTGTGCGTTATTTATGAGGTAATACGACTTTAGAAATCAAAGGAAACAACCGGACTGCCTAGTACTCTGACCACTTAATTTTTTCACCCATTTTCCTGCGAAGCGTCGTGGCCTTGAAGGTTTTTTGTGAAACTCTTAGGGTATGGGTGCGAGGAGAATTTTTCGGCTTTCCGATTGTGACAGAAAAACTGTGGCCCGAATTGTAAAGAAGGGAAAGGGCGGAAGAATTGTTTCGAGGGCCATCATACTCAAAATGAAG
Source organism: Bacteriovoracales bacterium (assembly GCA_026713835.1). GTDB lineage: Bacteria > Bdellovibrionota > Bacteriovoracia > Bacteriovoracales > Bacteriovoracaceae > JAPONP01. The sequence continues at coordinate 2,348 of JAPONP010000101.1, read as the reverse complement.
GACAAAAATTTCACTCATGCGGAAAGTGCCGATGTTGCCGAGGTAACACCTCGGACGGTTATAAATATCTGCAACAACTATGAAAATGCCGGTTTGGATTCGGCCTTGGGTGATGAATCTAGGTTTGGGCGACCGATTGAGTTTGACGACGGAGTAAAGGCGAAAATAGTCGCCATGACTTGCTCCGACCCTCCTGAGGGGTTCGATCGTTGGACATTGGAACTCCTTCAAAAACAATCTATTGAACGGGGATTCACGGATTCCATTTCCAAAGAAAAGATCAGGATCCTTTTAAAGGAACACGACCTCAAACCTTGGCGGCAACAAATGTGGTGTATTCCAAAGATGGATGAAAAGTACATAGAAAGGATGGAAAAGATATTGGATATTTATGAAAGGGGAGACTCCAAGGAAGTGCCTCTTGTTTGCCTTGACGAAAAAGCAGTTTTTTTGAGATCCGACTCTAAGGAAGCAATTCTGATGGAAGAGGGAAATCCCAAAAAAGTTGACTATGAATACAAAAGGAATGGCAAATCGAACGTATTCTTTGCAGTGGAACCTTTCGGTGGTGTTTATACGGCGGTAGTTACGGACAGGCGGACGAAAAATGACTTTGCCCATTTTATTAAAGAGCTTTCGGAGAAGTACCGTTTGGCAAAAGAGATAATCTTGGTGATGGATAATTTGAATACCCACAACAGATCAAGTTTGGTAGAGACGTTCGGCAAAAAGGAGGGTGACAGGATATGGAACAGGTTTAAGGTTTATTACACCCCGACTCATGCAAGTTGGCTGAACATGGCAGAGATAGCGATCGGTATGTATTCAAGGCAATGCCTAGGGAGAACGAGAATACCCGATGCAGAAACCCTGAGAAGGAAAACGCAGCACTGGGAACGGTATATTAATGAAAAAGGCGTGACAATAAATTGGACTTTTAGCAAAAAAATTGCCCGAGAAAAAATGAATTACTGAGGGAGTAAGTGAAAAAATTAAGTGGTTAGAGAACTATAGTGATAGAAAAAGGATTGAAAACTTTTATGCGTCCCCAAATTAAAAAGAGCGATCTCCACTCCTCTCTCCACTCGCCTTAGTCCTGCCGCCAAATCCACCTCGTGCGATCCATCGAAATCCAAGCAATTGCCAAGTTCGATAAATCTCTCATTATTGCCTCTGTCTATCTCCCTAAGTCTGCCCCCGTAATCCACGCTCAAAAGAAGGCCGCAGGCCCTCTTCCAAATAGAAGGAAGGAGGACTTTTTTAAAAGCGGCCAAGCGATTCTTGCCTGAAAAATCTTGTGGATAGGCCGTAAAACTATCGGAATAAATCGGCATCATTTTGCCATCTACGGCCACGAGAGTGCCCCAGACCTCTTCGTGAGGCAAAACGCTCCCTTTAATTCCCAATTGAAACTTGACTTCCAAAAGGGCCGGACGTTCATAGGGTGATGCCTCTCGCTTTTGCCTCTTTCTTTTGACTTTGGAATGAAAAAAAAGATCATAATCTTCAACGGAGTCTTCCCACTGGCGACACTCACCAAAGGGCCTTGCCATTTCCCCGATCAAATTTTCTCCATCAAAAATCTTAAACTCGACCTCACACGCTCTTTGAAAATTGGCCACATCCAATCGCCTTGGAGAAAGAGGACAAGCATATTCTTGCTCATCGTAAAGACAGTCCATCTCGGAATCTTTAAAGGCAGACGACATTTGAGAGAGAATATCTCCTTTCTCATTTTTAAAAAGAAGTTGTCCCTTAGGTCTTCCTGATATCACGTCCGATATCTCTCCATGCTTATCGAGTACGACATGGAGAAGGGCATAATTGATATGCGTGGGCCCTCCCAGGGGAATCATCTTAATATCTGCCCTCACTCCCAAAGCACCGAAAGCAGAAAAATGAACACCCAAAGTAAAGAATAAGAGAATTAAAGTTGAATATCCCACGCTTGTTCTCCTCAAAAGTTAAAACGCCGCCTTACGGTTAAAACAGTAACCGACGTTCCCGTTGACAAAAAAACTTTAGGAAAAGTCTATTTGTTAAAAGTTAATGAGACTAAGGGTGAATGAGAATTTTTTATATGGCAATAGTTTTTTTAAAATTTTTTTTTAAAAAAAACGATAAGTAAAAAAAGTCCATCTTTATTTATTTTTAAAAAGGCCGACACAATATCCTTTTAAAATAATCTGCGAAGGAATTTTAAAATAATCTACGAAGGAATACTATGGAGTCGTAACAATGAAATGAACTCGCTTTCTCTAATAAAGAGTATCTAAAATACCAAAGCTTATCCGAAGTACATTACAAAGAGAAAAAATAAAAGGATCAAACAAATAAGCAAAAGGTAG
>JAPONP010000100.1 GCA_026713835.1 Bacteriovoracales bacterium | reverse complement strand
TTCTTTTTTGTTCATTACGCATCCCTCCATAACGGGTCTCCTTTTATAAGTAAATTTAGATACTTATAGAATACCCGAGTGTTTTGCATGGGACATAATCGCTGAAAAATAAGGAGAGGACATTTTCCCTGAAAAACTACAAACCCTTCCATTTGATTCAAGTTTTCCCATAGCTTGCCGATAGTATCTGGATTATTTTAATCAATTTTGAGAAAGGAGAGGCCGTGTCTGCCCGTATTTCCAGGCGATTTTTTGCTTACTGTATGGATTTTATGGTGGTTTTTTTCCTCGTTCAGGCCGTATGGGTGGCCTCCGAGAGCATGGTTTATCTTTTTGAGTGGCCCTTCGAACTCAGACGCTACGTCCTCTCTTCCCTCCAAGAGATGGAGTGGCCCTTACTCATCGGGGGTCTTATGGCCTATTTTTTTCATGCCAACTATTTTATGGAGGGAAAATCCCTGGGAGGTCTCTTTTTTGATCTCGTCGCAAGAGAAAAGGGAGGGCAGGCCTTATCCGCCAAGCAGTCCCTCGCAAGGAGTGCCGTTTTAGGGCTTCTCCCCTTGGTTCTCTCTCATATCATCTCCTCTTTCCTCTTGCTCATCCCTTTCGTTCGCAAGGACAAAAGGGGCCTGGCCGATATTCTCTCCTTTTCCCAAAGCTATGAGGGAGATATCCCTCTCTTTCCCCGTGTGGAAACCATCCCGCCCGTTTTGACCGAGGTGCCTTCTCCATCTTCCGAGGATCGAGAACTCCCCGAGGAAAGAGAGGAAGAAGAAGAAAAAAAGGCCGCTTAGGGGCAAGACCCTTTTCGCCGTTACGCTACAAAAATTTCATCTTTAATTCTTCGAGTTGTTCAGGGGAGGGTTTGGAGGGAGTCTCGCTCATAAGATCGCTCGCCGACGTGGTCTTGGGGAAGGCGATCACGTCTCTAATTTGTCCGGTTTCGGCCAAGATCATGGCCATGCGATCGAGTCCAAAGGCGATGCCTCCGTGAGGAGGAGTGCCGTATTGGAGGGCCTCGATAAAAAATCCAAATTGGCGTTTGGTCTCTTCGGAGGAGAAGCCTAGAACGTCAAACATCCTCGTTTGGTCTTGGGGATCGTAAATTCTCATGGAACCGCCCCCCACCTCATGACCGTCGATAATGAGATCGTAAGCATCCGCTTTGACCCCTTCCAATTCCTTTTGGTCTCCCTTTAAAAAGAGGTTTCGATCCTCCGGGCGGGGGCGGGTGAAGGGATGGTGAAGGGCATAAAATCGTTGGTCTTTTTCGCTATAGCTCAAGAGGGGAAAGTCATTGACCCATAAAAAGCGATGCCCTTGACCGATGAGATCTAGCTTGTCCCCTAAAAGCCTTCGGATTGCATCTGCGCATAAATGGGCCCGGGTGTGGGAAGTGTCCGCAAAAAATAAAAAAAGACCATCTCGTTCCTCTTGATTTTTTTCGAGACATTTTTCCACAAGGGCCTTCCATTCCTCTTCGCCAATCCATTTGGAAATGCCGCCGCTCTTTTGGCCGTTTTGCACTTTGAACCAGGCCACGCCCTTTCCTCCCAGGGGTTTTACCGTCCCGGCGAGCCCATCCAAATCCTTTCTGGAAAGTTCTCCACAACTCTTGGGCAAAAAAATGGACTTGATAAGACCGCCTTCCTTGGCCACATCGGAAAAGACGGCAAATGGGCTTTGGGAAAAGAGGGAAGTCACGTCGTGATGGAGGAGTTCAAAACGAATGTCGGGCCTATCCGTTCCGTAGAGTTCCATGGCCTTTTGATAGCTCATGGTTTCCATGTCGGGTGGGCCCGAAAGGTCAAAGAGGCGTTCTAGGATCAAGGAGGTCAGGTTTTTGATAAATTCCTGTGAGGAGTAGGCCGCTTCGATGTCCAGTTGGGTAAATTCCGGCTGCCGATCCGCTCTCAAATCCTCATCTCGAAAGCATTTGGTGATTTGAAAATAGCGATCCGTTCCCCCGATCATCAGCAATTGCTTGAGGGTTTGGGGGGATTGGGGAAGGGCATAGACCTTTCCGGGGTGAAGTCTCGATGGCACGATATAGTCCCGGGCCCCCTCGGGGGTTGATTTGTACAAAATCGGGGTCTCCACTTCCGTAAAATCGTATTCGGTGAGGGTATCTCTTATGGTCTTATTCATTCGGGCACGCAAGGTGAGGATATCTTGCAATCTTTGGGTTCTCAGATCCAGGTAACGGTACCTAAGGCGCAGATCCTCGTGGCCTTGAATCTGCCCTCGAGGAAGAAAGGGAAGGCCGGTGGAGGGGGAGAGAAGCTCTATGGAGGTGACGGCCACTTCGATCTCGCCGGTTTTCATCTTGGGGTTGCGGGCCTCATCCGGTCTCGGGCGAACGGTTCCACAGGTCTTGACGACGGATTCCAGGGAAAAGGTTTTAAGAATCTCCGGGTCTCCTTTAAAGTCCTCAAAGGAGAGTTGGACGATCCCCTTCCGATCCCAAAGGTCGATAAAATGAAGGCCTCCGAGGTTTCGATATTTGTGAATATACCCACAGATCGTCACCTCAAGACCTAAATGGTCTTGACCCAGTTCTCCGCAGTCATGGGTTTTCATGGAACCCGAAATTTTTTTGATCATGGAGACGCCCCTTCGTTTCTTTGCTATAATTCATTTTATGGGCACTCTTCGTATATGGCTACTTTTCCTATCGTTGTCAATGATGGGGGTGGTTTCGTTTGCGGTTTCGTGGGGGCTGGGGGATCCCAAGGCCCCCGTCCTTCTCTTACCGGACGGCCAAACGAAAATAAAAATTAACCGCCTTCTCACCACATCGGGCTCCAGGAAAAAGGGGCTTAGCGGAGTTTTGCCTTCGAGCTTTGGCCCTTGGGAAGGGGCTCTCTTCGTTTTTGAAGAAGAGGGGTGGCGTTCTTTTTGGATGCCCGACACCCATTTTGATTTGGATATCATCTTTATGGATCGGAATTTCAAGATCACCCATATCGAGCGAAATGTTCCCAAACACCCTTCGAGGAAGGGAAATATCCCCAAAGTGGCCCCTCGGTGGGCCAAATACGTCTTGGAGATAAGGAGCCGAACGCCTCTCGTCAAAAAAATTCAAAAGGGAATGAAACTCAAGTTTAAGACGTTTAAAAAGAAGACTTCTCCCGAGCAAACAAAATCAAATACTCGTCTTTCGCAATGACTTCCAAGTGTTTTCTCACCATTTTTTTCTGATAGGCCGCATCTTTATCCATCAACTCAATCTCTTTGAGCAATTTTTGATTTTCCCTTTGAATGAGATCGTTTTGATGGACTTTTCGCTTGATCAACGCTTCCTTAGAGTAGTAGTCGATGACTCCTCTATCCGCAAAGATGAGGCGACCCAATAAAACAAAGCAGAAGGCCCACCCGGTGTAGAACAAAATTTTTTGGTACCATTTCCCTCCAAAGGTTTGGGAACGGGAAAGGGGAGGAGATGGAGGAGGGGGCATGGTACGGTCGAGACCTCCACCGAGTCTCGGCTTTCTGAAGGGAAGGGAGGGGCCCGTTTTGGTCAAGGTCCGTCTGACCCCGGAGGCGGGCCGAAGCCTTACGGAAGCTCTAGGCCCTTGGGATTGATCTCTAAAGAGTTCTTTTTTTTGCAGTTGTTTTCGTCTATTTCTTTCGATGGCCTTTCGGAGTCGATCGGATGCGATTTGAGAGTCTTTTCGATAGAAGTCCATGGGGATACATCCTGCAAATGATGGGGCCTTATTTTATTGTATCAAACTCTTTTTGAGATGCAATAGCTATTTTGAGATGACCCGAAAAGAGGGCGTCCGTCCGCTTCGTGACTTCGGTGAAAAGAGCGATAAATCTTTTCTCTATTAAATCTTTTGAGGACGGAGTAAGGGGGTGAAAAAAATCTTTGTTATGGGTGAAGTTTAAAAGAGTTTGCAATTTTTCAAAGTTTCCAAGATCGTTGATGATGGCGTCGATTTTTTTCAACTGAGGGGAGAGGGGAGCGTCCATGGATGGGGCATGGACTTTGATGGTCGTTAAAATTTTTTGATATTTGTAAACGATATCGTGAACGAAAATATCGATAAAGGAAAAGGTGGATATCTCTCCCATATCCTTTCCTGCCAATTTAAAGACGGTACTTGAGATAAAACTCGGATCCCCCCTATAAGGGGCCGTGATTTTTTGAACACGGGGAAATCTTTGGTAGAGAGAAACCTTTTGAGAAGCGGCGACCTTCTTGGATAAAAGGAGCGAACTTCCGGGCCTTCTTTTCATTTCACCTTGAAAGGGGGCGTAGGTGGGGAAGGAGAGAAGAGGGGGGAGCTTTTCGATTCGGGTTGAGCGTAAAAGGATTCCAAAAAGGCCTAAAATTAGGGAAGTCAAAACGAGGTTTTTAATCCCTTGAAAAACTGTGGTTTTTGCCCCCATGATCCTTTCTTATCGGAGAAATGGGAGAGATGATGAGAAAATCAATATCTATAAATGAAAGGGGGCAAAACTTGATCACCGGGCCATTGACTCTTGGTTGTCTTCACACAATAATGCCTTTGGGAAAAATGGAGAAATAGAGATGCAAGAAAAGTTTATGAGAAGGGCCATCGAGCTATCCCGAGTCCACATGAGAAGGGGTGATGGAGGGCCGTTTGGGGCGGTGATCGTCAAGGGGGATCAAATCGTCGCGGAAGGCCACAATTGCGTCACATCTTCGTTTGACCCGACGGCCCATGCGGAGGTCGTGGCCATCAGGCAGGCTTGCCGGAAATTGGAGCATTTTCAATTGGAAGGGCTTGAAATTTATACCAGTTGTTGGCCTTGTCCCATGTGTTTGGCCGCTATTTATTGGGCCAGGATCAAAAAAATTTATTTTGCCAATACGAAAGAGGATGCACAGAGGATTGGCTTCTCAGATGCAGATTTTTACCGAGAATTGGAAAAAACTCCCTCCTTGCGCCGGATTCCAAGCCACCAACTCCTAAGAGAGGAGGCGGGAAAGGTCTTTGAAGAGTGGGAAGCGAAGGCGGATAGGGTAAATTATTAAGAGCCTATCCTAAAACCCCGTTTCATACTCAATGATAAAATCGAGAACGCGGTGTTCAAATTCGCCCCAATCGGCTTTCAATTGGCTTTGTTGATACAAAGTTTTTCCCGATAGGGCCGAGTTTTTCATTAAAAATTTAAGATCGAGCCCGAGACCGTAACCCGGCCCGCCCTTAAAGTATTCTGTTCCCTTTTGAAGAGATTTGACTTGCCCGGTAGCAGATAAGCTCCAGGAATTGAGCTTCGCCACTTGGTGAGATATTTTAAATTTAAGTTCCGGAGTCTTTTCTTTTCTTATGGAGTAGATATCTTCATTATCTTGTCGATAATAGAAGGAATCGACTATTCCCATATTTAAGCTGAACACGGTTGAATCTTTCCATAAGTATTCCACTCCAAAGTGCATATTGATTTGTGTCTCTTCTCTATTCTTTAAAAATTTATTATTTTCAATAGAGTTCTCTTGGTAGGATTTCATAATGAAGTCAAAGCCAAAAACTCCAATCAAAGAATTTCCCCATTTTTGTTTCAAGTCCATACCCAGTGTTGGTTGAACGGAACTTATGATAACGACGTTGCTATCGTTTAGACCGAGAAGGCTATCGAAGACGTTTCCAATGCGAAAAACACTTTTCTTCTTTGAATTTTGAATAAAATTGAGTGAGGATAAAAAGCGATTTATTCTTGATGGTGATTTCTTTTCTTCCCTCCCTTTTTCTTCTTCTTGACTTTGGGTTTTGGAAAATGCGCTTTGATAGGCTTTAGATTGAGGATGCATTTTGGGTGTCGGAGATTTTTTATGAAACTCGCTTTTTCCCCAAAACGATTGAGAGGGGCCGGGTTGATCTTTTTGAGAACCGGATTCCATAGGTGATTGTAATTTTTTTGTCAGGGTTTTATCCTCTCTTTCCTTTATTTCTTTTTGATCTTGAGATTTGGATAGAGGCCATTGATAGGTCTTGGGCCCAGGTTGTTTTTTGGGGGCAAAAACCCTAGAGTCACTTTTTTGATCTTGAGCCAGGCCAAGGACTTGGTCTTGATCTCTGTTCTTATAGGGTTGGGGTAGAGATTTTTTTGTGAGGGTTTTATCCTCTTTTTCCTTTATTTCTTTTTGATCTTGAGATTTGGATAGAGGCCATTGATAGGTCTTGGGCCCAGGTTGTTTTTTGGGGACAAAAACCCTAGAGTCACTTTTTTGGTCTTGAGCCAGGTCACGGACTCGGCCCTTA
>JAPONP010000099.1 GCA_026713835.1 Bacteriovoracales bacterium | reverse complement strand
GCCCTCAAAAGGCCCAAAGGGGACGGCATGGGATGGAATGAAAAAGTTAAAGAGAAAATTAAAGACCCCGATATGACCCTATGTGCATGGGACATAATCGCTGAAAAATAAACCGGACATTTTCCCTGAAAGACTACAGTTCCCGATTGCATACTGTTCCCGATTGCATACGCAAACGGCACCGATTCTCGACTAATTTAGTCGGCCCGGCGCATCCTCTCCCCTGCACTACTTTTTTCTTTTTTAACCACCTGTTATAATGATCATGATGAAAAACTCCAAGATCATCATTATCGGAGGGGGAGTCGTCGGCTTGGCCACCGCTTGGCAAACTCTACTAAAGTACCATCAGGCCGAAGTGATCGTGCTGGAAAAAGAAGGTCGAGTGGCCTTTCACCAAAGTGGACGAAATAGTGGGGTCATTCATTCGGGTATTTACTATAAGCCGGGAAGCCTTAAAGCGCAAAATTGTTTAAGGGGCTATCGGCTTCTAGTGCAATTTTGTGAGGAGTACGGAATCAACTTTAAAATTTGTGGGAAGCTCATCGTGGCCGATAGCGCCGAACAGATGTCCTCTCTCGAAAAATATAAATATCAAGCCGGTGCCAATGGACTTGAGGGGGTAACCTATTTGTCTAAAGAGGAAGTTTACGAAAAAGAGCCTCACGTTCAGGCCGAGCGGGCCCTTTGGGTTCCCCAGGCCGGGACGGTGGATTTTTCCGAGTTTGCCCAAAAATTATCCGATGAGATTGTGAAAAGAGGTGGAAAGGTTCACCTGAATGAAGAAGTGATCGGTTTAGAAAAAACGTCGGGACAAACTCTCATCAAAACCACTAAAGATGAATACCGTGCCGATACCGTCATTAACTGTGGAGGACTCTTTTCCGACCACATTGGTAGCTGGACAGAAAAGAAAATGCAAATGAGGATTATTCCTTTTCGGGGAGAATACTACCAACTCACCAAAGAGAAGGCCCATCTTATTAACACCATGGTCTATCCGACTCCTGAAAATCGCCTCCCCTTTTGGGGGCTCCATTTTCATCGTAATATGCACAATATAGTGGAAGTGGGGCCCAGTGCGGTGTGGGCGTTTAAAAGGGAGGGGTATCGTTTTGGAGAAGTCGATCTCAAAAATGTTGTGGGAGATATTTCCTGGCCCGGATTTAGAAAAGTTGCCGCTAAATACTGGGATGTCGGCCTAAGAGAAATAATACGTTCCATTTCCAAAACATCCTTTTTAAAGGCCGCTCAAAAAATAGTTCCCTCCTTACAAAAGGATGATCTCATTAGGGGAAAGTCGGGAGTACGCGCTCAGGCCTGCGATCTCACAGGAGGGCTCCTAGACGATTTTTGTATTCTTAAACGAGAGCATATCATTCATGTCTGCAATGCCCCTTCACCGGCAGCAACATCTTCACTTTCTATCGGAAAGAGTATCGCCGAGATGATCTAAACCGAACCCCTAGCGCTTATCCTTACCCTTGATAAGGTGCTTGATGATCACGGTTCCCGACCAGCGTTGAATTCCGTCCAAATATCTCCGATTGGTAAAATTCGGCTCCGCTTTGTGCATGGGGTGGTGACGATAAGTAGCATCATCCGAACTGTCGTCGATATCGGAAAACGTGGCCTTAATCCCCAAAGATGTGGTCTTCCCCAATCGATAATCGACCCCGAGGTGAAATTGTAAAGATAGGGGACTTTCGGAAAAATCCTGATCTTGGGCCGCACCGTAAGATGACAAGGGAGGATCATAGAGGGTGTCGGTGGAATCGCTATAATAGATATCAAAATTGTAATCGTCTAGTTTGACAAAACTGACTCCGATGCCGGCCCCTATGTAGGGGGTGAGTTTTTTCCATTCGGGAAAATCGTAATAGGTGTTCAACATCAACGTCGTCGCTTTTAGCTCTCCGATGGAGGCCTGGGAATGGGTTTGCACCGTACCCCCGTTCCTGGACAAAATGGGGGTCTCATCCAAGTAGGTGATGCCCTCAAAAATTTGAGTCACTCCGCTCTCTTTTTTCCCGATGGCACCTTCGAGGCGAATATTTCCCATCATCTTCCCAACGAAAAGTTCAAGACCCGTAGAGGAGTCCACCTCAAGATCATATCCCCAACGGTAGCCCGGCACGGAAGGAGGCGGGGATTGCTCAAAACAGGCATTGTCGGGATAGCAGAAGGTGTCCAGATTACTCCCTCCCGTACCCGTACTCAAGGACTTGTTGACCCCGGCGCCTACGCCAATATACCACCCCTTTCTTTTGGAGGTTTTGCCGGAGGCCTTCCTCATGGGTCTTTCTTCGTCCACTTCCACTTCGATTTCGATTTCGATTTCCTCTGTTTCGATCCCGAAAGCGCTTAAGGCCATCTGTATTTCATCTTCGGACGAAGACTCCAAAGTCTGTCCCTCGGGCAGTCCCGCCTCGATAACGGTCTTTATCACCTCCCAATCCCAATTTTCCCTAGAGAGCAATCGGAGATAGGATTCCCCCTCCTCTCCACAACGGGCGTTCAAAAAACTCTCCTTTCCCTGTTCTTCGATGAGTTCTTCCAATTCCGGGGTGGTGACCTCTTCCCACCAAGCGAGATCGCATGGAGTTTGGTCGTAGGCCTTGGCATAGAAAGGGCAAAAAAACATCATAAAAGAGGCGAGAGAAAGGGTGATCGAGAGGGTATTTTTAGTCGAAAGATTCATTTTATTCTTCTCCTATTGTTCGATTATCAAGGATGCCCTTTAGATACTTATCCCGATGGATTTACTCAAGTAGGTGTGAAAAATTTTCAGGGTGGTCAATTTTTTAAACTCGGAGACTCCCTTAGGGACGGCTTATTAAAGAAATTGCCTAAATATGGCGATAAAAAACCTAGAGTGCTTCTCAGATAATCGCTCCCTACGACTAAGAAAAAGTCAATGAAAAATAAATTCTTTCCAATTATTATCGCCACACTTTTTTTTTCGTCCTGTGAACTTGAGACTTTAAATAATATATCCGACTTAGAGGAAGGGGCCAATCTCTTTCACCCTGATACAGATAAAGAGTTTTATAAATACATTCAAAATTTTTCTAGGCTGGCCAAAAAATATAATTTAAACTTGGCCGAATCTCTGCGCACGACTCCAATTACATTTTCCAATGATATCTCCGGCAGTGGGGTATGTTATCGAACTTACCAAGAAGGAGAAATAATAGCGCATGAAATTGAAATTAAAAAATCATCTTGGAATTCTGATTATGGGACGATCCATCACAATGGCAAGAGAATAAAAATAAGAGACATAATTCGAGAAACTGTTGTCTATCACGAGTTAGGCCACTGTATTCTCAATAGGGATCATGACTCTACTTTGGGAAAGAATAGAGTATCCAATGCCATTCCTATGTCACTCATGTATCCGTCCACAAAGTATGCCCGATATTATATGAAATACTATAATGCCTATATAAGAGAGCTTTTTACAAAATCTAAGAATGGCTTTACTTCATTGACACTTATCGATCCACAAGCCGATGCGCTGGTCTCACCTATCGGTCAAGCTGAAAATATGGATTCACCCTCTAGGGAGAACCATCACCTGCAATTTTGTCCGGGAATCAAGCACATTTATCATTAACGATCTTCCCCATCGATATATGGGGCGAGATAAATCAGTTGATTTACACCCAATGAGAAGATACAATAAAATCAACTCAATTTAAGGGGGTGGGGAAGTGACGAAAGGATTGACGACGGCCAAGATATTTTTCTTTTTCTTTGCCATTCACCTTGCGGCCTATGGGGATGACGGCAAAAGTTTTTTCAAAAACATCTATGTAAAATTTGGCGTGGGGGCCTATTCCAGCAAGGTCAATAAGAGTCAATACCAAACCTCCCCGAGCGGTCTTTTAAAGGAGTTATCTTCCTCGGCCCGCTACGGACAATTGGGCTTCTATGACTCAAAGAGGGAAAGTTTTGGACTGGGCCTTATCCTTTCGAACTCTACATTTAAAAGTCACTTCACGAATGAGGGCCTGGGGATTTCCAATACACCACTCGAGATCGAAGGAAGCTTAAAGGGCGTCGAGCTTTTGGCAAACCCCGCCATGGGATTCACCATGCTTCGACCTTTTCTTCAGTATGACAAGGCTTGGAATGATGTTGAAATAAAAATTTTGGGCACGACAAATAAATCTGATTCTAAGACCAATATATCGAGGATCGGGCTCCAATACGATCTGACCCCGAGTCGAGTCAACTCTTTTCTAAGGGTTTATCAAGTTTCGACGGACATCAGCGGCCAAGAAAATTCGCCGGATCAATACGGATTGGAGTTTCGCCATAAAATGTCCAATAATGAGAATCACTGGTGGCAGTTGTCGTTTTTAAAGACCAAGGAAAAGGATAGTTTTAAAGTTGCCGGGGCCATCAAAATGTATGGGGTGTCGTTTTCTTTGGGCCATGAAAGAGAAGAGATCCTATCCGCAACCGATCAGAAAGATTCTTTGGAGAAAATGGAATTGACCATTTCTTGGGACATCGGCGGTTTCGCCTTTCAAGGCCTCTCCGATCAATTTTCAAAATATCGGGAAAGAAAAAAGCGAAGATGGGGTCTCTAATTCGCTTGCAAATTCTTGCCAACCTGTAGTAAGATGTTCCTCATGAAGATTCTTCTCCTCGTATTCCTCTTTGCTTCTTCTTGTGCTTTTCACAAAAAGAACGCAACGCAAAACCCTGTAACCTCTTCCTCTTCCCCTCCCCCTTCTTCCGAAACTTCCGAAAAGAATCTTCGCCCCATGGCAGATGTCCACTTTCATGTCAGAAATTATATTCAAAAGGGTATCACCCTGGCCCAGGCCTACGAGACTCTCAAGAGGGCAGGGGTCAAGAGAGCGGCCGTTTTTGGCATACCGTTGCAACAAAGATGGGATATGGAGACTGATATTTCTCCGAGTTACTATCTCCACGACGACCAACATCTTTACTATTATAGTGCCATCGACGCCATCCTCGCTTCGGAATACCAATCCCTAACGCCGACCCAACGAAATGTCTTCGACCCCATGATCGTCGGATTCAATCCCACAGACGGCAGGGCCGTGGATCATATCAAAAATATGCTACGGTCTTTTCCGGGAACCTTTACGGGAATTGGAGAATTTTCCATAAAAAAAGAGGTCGTGTCCTCTAAAATTGCCGGAGGAGCGGCCAATATCGAAGACCCTGCCTTGGGACAAATTTTAAATTTTGCAGGGGAAGTGGGTTTAGTGGTCATTCTCCATTGCGATCTCGATGCCATGATCTCCCACAATAAAAAGGCCCCCTCTTATTTAAAGGCCCTTGAAAAACTTTTCGCAAAATATTCCAAGACAACTATTATTTGGGCCCATACGGGCCTCGGTCGCTACGTCAAGGCCCGCCCTCGACACACTCAAATCATTTCTCGCTTGCTTTCAAAACATCCACGTCTCTATGTGGATATCTCTTGGGACGTGGTCATCGAACAGTTTTTCCATAATAAAACCCTTCTTCCCCAATGGAAAAAACTACTCGAAAAACACTCCGATAAAATCCTTTTTGGCTCCGATGTCGTATCCCCGAACCATGCCAAGTATAAGAAAACGTTACACCTCTATGACGATATATGGAAAGAACTCCGAAAAGAGACGGCCAAAAAAATCACCTACGGCAACTATAAAAAACTTTTCGATACCGCAAGAAGAAAGGTTCGCTCGTGGGAAAAAGCGAACGCACGATAATTGTAACTGCTCGCACCTCTAGCAAAAACTGTAACAAAGGCAAGGTAACTGTTCTCCACCCGGATAAGATTGGTAGGAGGCAACGAGGAGCGACTGAGGCGTGCTTCCTGCACGTCGCAAGGAAGCGACGAGGCAGGCGACTGCCAATATTGCCGGGGGGTGAGCAGTTACCGATAATTTCATAACTTAGGCTATGACCCCCTTTCATTAAATTTCCGGCAAGGTCATTCGAACCAAGATATTTTATCCTCGAATACCCTACCAAAACCCCGAAACCATACTTGATGAAAGATATTTTATTGGTTCCCTTTTTTCTTCTCAACACCCTCTATTTTGTAGGGTGTAAGAATCCCACGGCCGAACTCGACAAAAGTCAAATCGGTCGCAGTTGGGATGGGCTTAACAACCTTGATGAGGTGGAAGGCATCGTTCTCATCGATCCGGAATCCAGTCCCCATGCCCTCAAGACACCGACCATTCGCCTCACGGGACTCAAGAGCGAAGACATCGTCTCTATTTATAGGGACGCAGATTGCTCCGACCTCCTCATCGAAACCGTCTCCGAGGGGGATCAACTGGATATCACCCTTCCGGTGTTGAGAACCGGAGGGCATCTCATTCATGCTAAAAGGAGATGGACTGAACACGAAATCGAATCCCCCTGCTCCGAAGCCTTTTTACTCTACGAAGTTTCCAGCACCGACCCCTTTATCACAGGACTATCCGATGACCCCACCATTCAAAAGGCGAAGACCTGGACCTGGGGTTGTTCGGGGACAAGGCCCCCCTGCAGTTATCGGTTTACCGTCAACACCAATTCCATCCACGTCTTCAATTCCGAACCTTATGGGGATACCACGACCCTGACTCAAAACACCGGAACGGGGATTCATTACCTCCACATCCAGGCCAAGGATCAAGCAGACAGGGAATCCAGTGTTCTCCACTTCACGACCGTTCTCGACAACTCGGGGCCGTCGGTTTCCGGCATAGACATTCCTACGAGCGCCACCTACACTCTGGCCCAAAACCTCGACTTCACCGTGAACTTCGATGAAAATGTCACGGTGACGGGAACCCCGAGGCTTTCCCTTACCGTGGGAACCGCCACTCGCTTCGCCTCTTACGCTTCAGGGTCGGGAACCTCCGCCCTCGTCTTTCGCTACACGGTTCAAAGCCCAGATGATGATCCCGACGGCATCGCCCTGGCCCAAATCTTGGATCTCAACTCGGGAACCCTTCGAGACTCTTTGGGCAATAATGCCCCTCTCAACTTCTCTTCTCCCTCTCTCGACCAGGTCAAAGTGGACACCGTATCCCCTACTCTCACCGGTCTCGCCGACGACACGACTCCCACCCAAACAAAGAGTTGGACTTGGGGGTGTTCGGAAACCTGCACCTATCGCTTCACCGTGGACACTTCCCCCTCCACCGATCCTTCCGGTACCTACGGGAGTGCTGTTTCGGCCACCCAAGGGAGTGGTACGGGAACCTATTACCTCCACGTCCAAGCCCGAGACGAGGCCGGCAACGAGTCCGCCGTCGTCCACGTCCAGGCCGTCCTCGACAATTCGGCCCCGTCCGTTTCCTCCGTCAACGCTCCTACGAACGGCACTTATCGAACCTCTCAAAACCTCGATTTCACCTTAAATTTCGATAAAAACATCACGGTGACGGGAACCCCTAGACTTTCTCTTACCGTGGGAAGTTCGGCCCGATTTGCCTCTTACGCTTCGGGGTCGGGAACCTCCGCCCTCGTCTTTCGCTATACGGTTCAAACCGCAGATAACGACCCGAACGGCATCGCCTTTGCCTCCACCACGATCGATCTTAACTCGGGAACACTCCAAGATTCTCTAAGTAATGACGCCTCCCTTAGTTTTTCTCCCCCATCTTTGGCCAATGTCAAAGTGGATGCGGTGGCCCCTACCGTCACGGGTCTCGCCGATGATGCGACTCCCACCCAAACAAAAAATTGGACTTGGGGGTGTTCGGAAACCTGTACCTATCGCTTC
>JAPONP010000098.1 GCA_026713835.1 Bacteriovoracales bacterium | reverse complement strand
TCGCGAGCGGAGGGGGGAGTCGCCAATCGTGGTGGAAGGGCCTCCGCAGTGGGGGAGGGGTTTGCTCTCGGGGGGGGGGGGGGGGATCGGTGAGAGGGGTCGTCGGGGTGGTGGGGTCGGAGGGGGAAAAGCTATGGCCCGGGGAATAGGGGTCTAAACCATTTCTCGGTGTCAGATCGAGAGGGGTTCTGCGATCGGGCGGGGAATAGCAGGAAAAAAGGATCCCGGTTAATCCGACCGAAACAATCAGAAAAAAGAGCCTTTTCATGGCGGTCACCCTCTGGCTTAGAAACTCATTTCGTTCCCGTTTCGAGCATTTCGTCCAAAAACTTAAATAATTCAGACAATGAAGGGGGCTTTATTTGCGCTTTCTTTTGGAAGATGACGGGATATGGAGTTGTTCTCTGTATTTGGTGACGGTTCGTCGGGCCACGACCATATCTTGGGTTCTTAAAAGATCCACGATCTTTTGATCCGAGAGGGGTTTTTGAGGGTTCTCTTGATCGATAATCTCTTTGATCTTTAATTTTAAAGATTCTCCCGTGAGGTCAAGGCCTTCGTTTTTGCCGCCGATGCCCACATTGAAGAAGTATTTGAGTTCAAAGATCCCGAGGGGCGTGTGCATATATTTATTGCTCGTGACCCTGGACACGGTGGATTCGTGAACTCCGATCTCGCCCGCAATGTCTTTTAGGATCATGGGTTTGAGAAAGGCCGGGCCCTTGCGGAAAAAGTCCGGTTGATAGGTGACGATGGCTTGGGCCACCCTGTAGATCGTGCTTTGGCGATTGTGGATGGATTTTAAAAGCCACAGGGCATTTCGTAGCTTTTCCTTGACGTATTCTTTGCTCGAAGAGTCCTTTTGCCCAAGTATATTTTGGTAGATTTTAGAGATCCTTAGAGGAGGGACGCCCTCGTTATTCACTTCGATTTTAAGTTCCCCTCCGATATCCCGAACGTAGATATCGGGGACGATATAGTGGGTGGATTCCTGGGAGATGAGACGTCCGGGTTTTGGGTTCAAACCCATGATGATCTCCAGGGCCTTATGGACTCGTTCGGTATCCACCCCGAATTTGGTCGCAATGGCCTTGAGGTCTCGCTTTTCGAGAAGATCCAAAGCGCTTTCGATGATTTTTTCCACCAGGGGCATCCTGGGAGAGAGGAGCCCGGCCTGAACCCCAAGACATTCCGCGAGATCCCTGCTCCCACACCCTACGGGGTCGAGGGTTTGGATGATCTTGAGGATGGCAAGGCCTTCTTCTAGGGGAGTCTTCGTCTTTTCGCAAACCTCTTTGAGATCGATGTCCAAAAATCCATCGTCACTTATATTGTGGATGAGAAGATGGGCCGTTTCCCATTCCCTTTTGCTTAGGTTTTGCATCCGCAATTGCCATTCGAGATGCTCTCCCAAGGAGAGGCCCCGGGAGATCATGTTTTCGTAGTTTGGCCCCTCTTCCGTTTCCGAGGATTGGGCCATGGAGGGAGGCAGGGAGGAAGAATGGGTATTGTAATTTTCGATGTATTGATCGAAGTCAAAATCATCTTGTCCTTTGAGATCGTTTTTGGCGTCAAAGTCTGGGGCCTGGGCCTCGACGTTTTCTCCTTCGAGTTTTTCCAACTTATAATCGGTTTCGTTCTTTTCTTCTCGATGCTCTTCCAATTCTTCGAGAAGAGGGTTTTCCACCATTTCATCGGCGATGACATTGGTCATTTCCAGATGGGTTAAGGTGAGCAGTTGAATCGCCTGGCGCAGTTGAGGAGTCATCGCCAGGCTTTGGCTTTGTTTGATGGATTGTTTGAGTTTGATCGCCATGTTTTGGGCCTTTACCTTTATACTTTTATATGGAAAAATCCTCACCGAGATAGAGTCGGCGGGCCTTTTCATCGCTTACGATTTCCATGGGAGTTCCGCTGGTGAGAAGACGCCCTTCGTTCATAATATAGGCGCGATCGACGATGCCAAGGGTTTCCCTCACGTTATGATCCGTAATCAAAATACCGATGCCGTTTTTTTTGAGCCCCAAAATGATGCCCTGAAGATCGCTTACGGCCAGGGGATCCACCCCGGCAAAGGGTTCATCCATCAAGATGAGCTTGGGGCCTAGGCCCAAGGTTCTGGCAATTTCCACTCGCCTTCTCTCTCCACCGGAAAGCTCTCTGCCCTTGGAACGGCGAATGGGAGTGAGGGCAAAATCCTCTAAAAGGCCCTCGCAAAGTCGTTTTCTTTTGTCTTTGGAAAGTCGGCGAAGTTCCAAGACCGCATTGATATTTTCCTCCGTGGTGAGGTCCCGAAAGATCGAGGGCTCTTGAGGCAAGTAGCCTAGGCCCTTTTGGGATCTAAGGTGGATGGGGTCTAAGCTGATGTCCTCATCTCCTATGGAAATGCTTCCGTGATCCGCTTTGACAAGACCTGCCAATATATAAAAGCTCGTGGTCTTTCCCGCTCCGTTGGGGCCGAGAAGCCCCACCACTTCCCCTTGCCGGAGATCAATTCCAAAGTCTGCGACCACGGTTCGCCCGCGATAGCTTTTGCTGATATTTTCGGCCTTGAGGTTGGCTTTTGGGGTCACGGTTGATCCTTTTTCTCTTTTTTATCTTTCTTTTTTTTCCTGAGCATGATTTTTGAAGCGGAATCGTCCACTTCGATCACCTCGTTATCTTCAAAAAGGGTGATGAGGTTGCCGTAAATCACATTTTCTCCTTGAACCACCCTGGGGGCCCCGGAAAGAACGATTTTTCTTTCCCTAATATGACCCTCCAGTTTCTCTCCATAGGCCTTGCGTTCGTCGGGAACCTTGCGTTTACGTCCCTTTCCACCGGGCCCATGAAGGGTTTCCACCACTTTCACATCGTCAAAAAGGGTGAAATACTTGAGCTTTTTATTATAATTTGAAAGATGAATCTCCCCACTTTGGGCCTTGGCCGTGAGATTTTTCCTTTTTAAAACGACGTTTTCCTTTAATGTGATGAGTTGTTCGTCGAGATCGAGGCGAAATATCTTGGATTCGAGCCTAAGGCCCGGCTCGTAGGAGCGCTTCCTTATGATCTCACCCTTCATTCCCCCCCCAATTTGAAGCTCTCCCTTTCGGATTGACCCCTCGGCAAATTCCGAGTCGGTCAACAGCCGGTCGCCGTTTTGAGGGTTTTGGTAGAGGGCCGTGACCCGGCCCCGGGCCTTAAAATGCCCTTGGCCCAGGTTGTAGAGAATTTCACGGGCCTTGACCTTGGAATGGGAGTGACCCATTTCCACCTCGCCTTCCATCCTAAGCTCCCCCAGGGCCCCATCGTAGCGGGCCTTTTGGGAGTGAAAGCGAGAGGGGAGAGAAGATGAAGAGGAAGGAGAAGGAGGGGAATGGGGCCGAAAGAGAAGGCCTTCGGGGCGATGGAAGCTCAAGCGGGAGTCCTCCCTTTTGGAGACCGTGAGGGAGTGGGCCGAGAGCTTGACCCTAGGCCCTCGAAGGTCGGCCTTGTAGTAGGAGAGGTTTTGGAGGGAAGGGCCTTGAAGGAGATGAGCGTCATCATCGAAATGGATGGTCTCCGTTTCCTCAAAGATCAAAATTTTGAGGGAATGGCCCAGGTAGGCCAAGGCCCCGAGGGAGAGGATGAAGAGGGAAAGAGCCGCCGTGAAACGATGGGCCATGACAAAGATGGTAGCATCTTTTGAACACCCGTGTTACCCTCCCTTTGCGCAAATTTTGTCAAAATGTTGGAGGGAACATTCGTCGTGGGAGAAGATAACATTCCAAAGGCTTCGGAGGTCTTTGAGTCCGCTCCCAAGGCCACTCCGATGATGGCCCAGTACTGGGAGATCAAACGCAAATTTCCGTTAGATTTGGTTCTTTTTCGCATGGGCGATTTTTACGAACTCTTCTTTGAAGATGCCCATAAGGCCAGCGAAGTCCTCAATATCGCCCTCACCCATCGGGGAAAATTGGGGGATGTCAAAATCCCCATGGCGGGGATTCCCCATCATGCGGCTTCCTCCTATTTGGATCGTTTGACTCGGGCGGGGCTCAAGGCCGCCATCTGTGAACAGGTGGAGGACGCTGCCTCGGCCAAGGGAATCGTCAAGAGGGCCGTCTCCCAGATCATCAGCCCGGGCCTTCCCTACGATGTGGACAAGAGCGATCGCTGGGACCACCACTACATGGCCTGTGCCGTGGAGGAGGGGGGAACATTTTTTTTGACCTGTCTCGATTATACGACCGGGGACTTTTTGGGACTCGTAGCCCACGATGAGGACGCTTTGGTGGAAAAGTTGGGGCTCTATGCTCCCAAAGAACTCATCTGCTATTTGGGCCAATGGGATGGGTTTCCAAGAATCAAACAATTTTTGACCGAGCGCTCTCTTCTGGTCACCCATTTGAGCCGGGATCATTTCGATGAAAAGGTCAATCGATTTTCTTTGGAAAAGTTGATCCGTGGTCACCATCGAGATGAGGTCATCGGGTCACATCCTTCCCTTTTGCCCGCCTTGGCCGCCCTTTCTTTCTACATCTGCTCCACCCAAAGGCAAGAGAATTACCACCACATCCGCCCCTTTCGTATGGAGCAGGAGGAGGGGAAGCTCAAAATCTCTCTTTCCACTCTCAAGGGGATTGAAATTCTTCCAAGGTCGAAGGAGACTCTCAAGGAGAGTTTGCTTGGCTTTTTTAATCGGACGAAGACCGCCGTGGGTCTAAGGGAACTCAAGCGCCTCTTTCAACATCCTTTGGGGGACCCGGAGAGGATCGCCAAGCGTCTGGACACCGTGGAATTTTTCTTGGGCCGAGAGGAATTGCTCAAAAAGACCCGAAGCGAGCTTTCGGGAATCCGAGACCTCGAAAGAATTTTGGTCAAACTCACTCGGGGCAAGCTTTTGTCGGGAGATCTTCTCAATACGGCCAAGGCCATAAGAATCTTTGAAGGCCTCAAACTTTCTCTTGTGGGCATTCCCGAGGAGGAATTTTTGGAGGTCGATTTGGGTGAGATGGATTCTCTTTTGGATTTGGCCCGTAATATCGAAAAGACCATAAACGACGATCTTTCGGCCCATAGAGAGAAGGGCAATCTCATTTGCACAGGGCTCAATCCCGAGCGCGACCGTCTCAAGGGTCTGGCCGACAATGCGGGGGCGGCCTTAAAAGAATTGGAAAAGACCTATCGCCGCGAGTGTGATGTGGGCACTCTTAGGATCAAACACAATAATGTCTTGGGACATTTTATCGAAATGTCCAAGGGCCAGGCGTCCAAGGCCCCGAACACCTTTGTAAGAAAGCAAACCCTCGTCAATTGCGAACGCTTCTCCTCGGATGAGTTGCAAAAACTCGAAGAGGAGATTTTGGAGGCCAAGGACAAATTGATCAAATTGGAAAAAGAAATTTTGGCCGGGCTTTTAAACAAGATGGCCCTTCTCTCTCCTGCGATTCTCGCTCTTTCCCGCACCTTGGGGCGACTGGATGCCCTCTCCACGTTTTCCTGGCTGGCCCTCAAAGAGGATTTGGTTCGTCCCCTCATCCATCCCGATCGACAAATCCTTCGCATCCAAAAGGGTTGGCATCCTCTCATCAAGGCCAACCGAGAAGATATTTTTGTCCCCCATGATATCGATTTGAACGAAGAGTGTTTTTTTGGTCTGATTACAGGCCCCAATATGGCCGGAAAGACCACGGTGATGAGGGAGGTGGCCATCATCCAATTTTTGGCCCAAATGGGCTCCTTCGTTCCGGCCGAGGCGGCCGAGCTTGGCCTTTGCGACTATATCTTTAGCCGCTTGGGCGCGAGCGACGATATCGTCAACGGACAGTCCACTTTTATGGTGGAGATGAGTGAGACCTCCACCATCCTCCGTCATGCCACCCCCAAATCCCTCATCCTCTTCGACGAAGTGGGAAGGGGAACCTCCACCTACGACGGCATGAGCATTGCTTGGGCCCTGGTGGAATTTCTCGTCAAAAAGACCAAGGCCCTTTGCCTTTTTTCCACCCACTACCACGAACTCATCGAGGTGGTGGAGGGCCTGCCTCGGGCGGCCAATTTTACGGTGGAGACGGTGACCAGCAAGGGGGAAGTCAAATTTCTCTATCGTCTGATTCGGGGAGCGGCTTTGGAAAGCTTTGGTCTGTACGTGGCCAAATTGGCCGGACTTCCGGGAGTTGTTCTCAAAAGAAGCGGAGAAATCCTTGGGCAATGGGAAGGGGATCAAAAGGGAGGCCCTCAAAAGGAAAGCGTCGGCGTCCCCTCCAAGGATTTGGAGAGTCAGCTAGAGCTTCCACTCCATTCGAGTCGTCTCGAAGAGGATATGGCGGCCCTCAATATCATGGAGATGACTCCCCTTGAGGCCTTGCAAAAGCTCGCCGAATTTCAAAAGGAATGTCGGGATCGATGACGGGATCGATGAAAGGTTTTAAGGAATGGTTCGTTTCTTCTCCTAGCGTCCTCTTTATTCTTTTGCTCTTTCCCTTTTCTTTTCTTCTCAATCTTTTGGGACGATCCTTTTCCCACGGGATCGGATATGCCCTCGTTCGTCTCGCTTTTTTCCCAAGGCGTTTTGTCATTCGCTCCAATATCGATCAGGCCTTTCGCCAAGAAAAAACGGGGACCCAAAAAAGGGAACTGGAACGATCCTTTTATCTCTATTTTGGAAAATTCGTGGGGGATTTTATCGGCGGTCTCACCTGCACAAAAAGACAACTTAGAAAACGCATCGCTTGGGATCATGGGGCATTGGAAGAGATGAAGAGAATCTACGATGACGAGGGCAAGAGCATCATCTTTGTGACGGGCCATACGGGAAATTTCCAATTGCTCGGTTTGGCCTTGGCCACATACTTTCCCGTCATCATTCCGATTAAAAGGCAAAGTAATCCTTGGTTTCATCTTTTGGGCGTGTGGCAAAGAAAAAAATACGGATTTGTGGGGCTCTATCCCGGAGAGGTTATGAGGGGCCTTGAAAAGGGCTTTCGTCAAAAAAAGGTTTTTGGCTTTGCCCTCGATCAGCACTATCCGGGAAGGGGTGGCGTTTCCGTCACTTTTTTTGGCAGACCTTGTAAGGTTTTGGGGCTCCCCGCTTCCTTGGCCAAAAAGAAAAATATCCGTGTCTTTGCCGTCTCGATCTTTTACGGGGACAAGGGATTATCCAAAATATCGGATTTTAAAGAATACAAATACCAAGAGATCCTGCATCCGGGGCCCAAAAGTAGAGAGGCCCAAAAAGTAACTGCTCGCACCTCTAGCAAAAACTGTAATAAAGGCAAGGTAACTGTTCTCCACCCGGATAAGATTGGTAGGAGGCAACGAGGAGCGACCGAGGCGTGCTTCCTGCACGTCGCAGGAAAGCGACGAGGCAGTCG
>JAPONP010000097.1 GCA_026713835.1 Bacteriovoracales bacterium | reverse complement strand
GCATAGGCAGAGTCCATGCCGCCCCTTTGGATCTATTGGGGCCCCGGGGCGGCAAAATGCCCTCGCCAAAGTTTTCAAAACCGTATTGACGATGCGACGTGGACGGCACGTTGCAAACTTCATCCATCAGGCGATCGTTTATCCCCTATCATAAAAAACCTCGTAGGGAGTCTTGAAACCTAAGACTTTTTTAGGTCGGTGATTTAAGGACAAGAATGGCCCTTTTTCAATGTTAGAGTTGCACTAGCAGGGAATTCAGGCGCCAACGCACAAATTTAAGATTCTCTCATTTCATTATTCGTTAGTTGCCGAGAACTCCACTTCCTTCAAAAGCACGTTCGAGGGAGCCAGCAAACTCCTTAAAGTCGGCTTGGCGACTATCTTCAGCGACGGCTTCTTGAGGGGTTTTTCTCTCCCCATAGGGATTGGGAGCTTCAAGAAAGCATTGGGCGACTTCATTGTAAGTTTGGCAAAGATTTTTGAGACGAAGGCGTTTAGAAACGGTCCATTCAAATTCCGAGAAAACTTTTTCATCAAATCGGGCGCAACTTTTAAATCGCCGCTTCTTTCGACTTTTAGGCACCATGAATCTTTCTTTCTTAGGTAGAAACAATGAGTGTGTTGTGTATTCTAGGGAATGATTTTCTATTGATTGTAGCATTTTCCAAACCTTTTGAAACTCAGTGCCAAATCTTTTCTCCTTCACAACGCTCTTGCATGAATTCAGTATCTTTTGGAGCTTAGAATGGGCCCTTTCAATAGCACGATCATCTGTAGAGCTAAGTCCTTTATAAGTCTCATCATAGGCCACCCATCCCAGAGAGACTATTAGAGCAGGAATCATTGCAAGCGCAATAAATATACTTTCTGGAACAATCATGAAAGCTGCAATAGCACCTGCAATAGCACCTCCTGCACCCGCCACTTTGGACATTATTTTAGCAAACTTTTCTTTTTGCTCTTTGTGTTTTTTTTCATCTGCTTTTGCCTCGGGAATAAGGATATTGAGAGGGGTAAAAAAACTTGTCTTGCGAGATTTTTTCAATTTTTTGAGCCGGGACTCTATCATGGGTTTTAGAGGAACGGCCATGGCCTGAAAAGCCTGAAGATAAGTCATATCCTCTCTCAAGTGAACGTATTTGCCGGCAATTTTAAACTTCCTCTCCAAGGCATTGATAATGATGACTTCAACTCGAAATTGTTCTTTGCCTTGTCCAGCAACAACGAAGAAACCATCTGGAGATTTCTCAATTCTGATGTCCGATTTTTCGATGGGAAAATGCTTGGAGAATTCCTTTATTTCGGGAATTTCTCCCTTGAAAAACTTTGATCGATGAAAGTTGCCTTGTGCAATTTTTTCATTGGCCAATTTAACGATGATATCTTTTTTCGATTCCAAAATGAGAGATGATAGCTCATTCAAGCTCAAAGCGCTTGCACTCTGTCCGACGAAAAGAGTCAGGCATAAACTGATAGACATTATAAACTTCATTTGATGATCCTCCGTACGTTGTATTTTGATTATAGATGATTTTTCAAAATAGTGGGGAAAAAACCACACTCCAAGTCATAAGCTCCCCCACGACCCTACAAATAGAAAAGTTTTAAAAAGAAATAGATCACAACTCCCGTGACGGAGACAAAAATCCAGAGGGGGAAGGTGATGCGAGCGATCGCCCTATGCTTGGCCCAGTTTCCCTTGAAGGCCCAAAAGAAGGTCAAGAGAATGAGAGGCAAGATGAGGACGGCCAAGAGGATATGGGGGATGAGGATAGAGAGATAGAGGGTTTTAATCCAGCCAAGCTCCGGAAAGACCTTGTGGCCAAAGTGAAAATGATAGGTGAGGTACGAGGTCAAAAAGAGGGAGGAGACGACCGTAGCCGACACCATGGTATTTCGATGGGCCTTTTTTTGTCCCCTTTTGATAAAGCGGTAACCTATGAGAAGGAGAATAAAGGCCAAGGAGTTGAGGGCGGCATTGAGAGCGGGAAGGTCTTGCAAACTCATGGCATCTTCGTGAACGGGATCAAGACTTTTCACGGCCTTGTTCACGGTACTTTCTTATCAAGCGAAAGATCACCAAAAAGGGAATAGTCGTGAGCAGGATAAAACCCACCAAAAGGGGCACGGTGTACTCATCCTTTTCCATTCCGCTTCCGGCACACATGGGGCAGGCCCAAAGGTTTGAAGATGAGAGAGAGAAGAGCAAAAAAACGATTAAAGATTTCATCTTTTGGCCCACCTTAGAGCAAATAGACGAAGGTGAAGACCAAAATCCAAACCAAGTCCACAAAATGCCAAAAAAGACCCGCAATTTCCAAGCGGTTGTAGTCCCCATTGTCGTAAAGCCCACTTCGGGCCCGAACGTATTCCCAAATGAGATAGCAGACTCCGGTGAAAACATGGAGTCCGTGAAAGGCCGTGATATTGTAAAAGGTCGTGCCGAAAAGGGCCGTGGCCGCCCCGTCTTTGAAAGAGGTGAACTTGATGCCAAGATCGTTGACCAAGTGAATGTACTCATAGACTTGCATGAGTAAGAAGGCGATCCCGCCTCCAATGGTGATGCCCAGCCATCGGAGCATCCCCTCTCGATCCTTGCGTTTGCAGGCGTCGATGGAAAGAACCATGGAGACGGAAGAGCAGATCAAAAGAAAAGTCATAAAGCCGCTCAAGGCCACGCCACCCAGGGCATCCACGGGGTTTGGCCAATCGTGGGAGGCCCTGAGGATCCCATAGGCCATGAGAAAGCCGGAAAAAGACATGGCGTCCGTCACGAGAAAAATCCACATGGCCACCTTGCCGGGGCTGGCCTTGCCAAATTGGGCATCCTCTTTAAAGGTTACGGTCTCTTGATGTCCGCTCATGTTGATCTCCTCTTATCGGGATGTGGAAGAACGATTGAGTTCTCCATGGATTTGGTCGTGTCCGATTTCCTGTAGGTATTTTCTAAGGGCCGTGATCTGCTTTTTGGGGTCCCCCCCCAAAATATCCGGCTCCTGGGCCTCGCCGTCCTCCCAAAAATTGGGCATGGTCGTGTGGGGCAAAATCGCCTGGGGATTGGCCAGCCACTTTTCGATCCAAGAGGAGCGCAAACGTCTTTTGGTCATTTGGAGGGCCGGGGCCATGGGGTCATCCCTATTAAAGCCTGTGGTGTGGCAACTGGCGCAGGCCAGGGCATCGAAGAGTTTGAGGGCGGCCCTTCTCTCTCCCGGTTCCCATTCCACGGGAGCAGAGGGGGAGGGGCGAAAGGAGTGCTCATGGGCCTTGGCCTGAAAGTAGGCCGTGATTTCATTTTTTTCCCGATCGGTGAGTTTAAAAGAGGGCATCCTCACCTTGAGCCAGGGGCGAATGGGATAGACGTTGCCCAAAAAGTGGTAGAGCCAATCGGAGTGAACCCTATGCCCTTGGTCCACGAGCCAGGGGGGCCCTTCGTTTTCGTCGTCTTCGTAGGCGGCCAAAATATCTCCGCCGACTCCATCGATTTTGTGGCAGCTCGTACAATTGTATTTGGCCACGTGTTTAAGGCCCTTCTCCGCATAGGCCTCGTTGGCATCCAAACGCTTGATCCCCTTTTCCGGAACACGGTGGGTGGTGTAACCCAAAATCGTCAACGTCATGGCCTGGGCCTCATCGTCGGAGAGATAGTACATGGGCATTCTGGAAAGATCTTTAAAGGGTTTGTCCTGTCCCTTGTCCCATCGTCTCGGGTTTTTGAGATGGTGAAAGATCCAGGTGTCCCTTTCGTGGGGGATCTTTTCATGGCCAAAGCCAAATTGGTGGATGGGCTTGGAGCCCTCCGTGGACAGGTTGGGGCCTATGGGGGCACGCCCCGGTGCAAAGCCTCCGATGGAGTGGCAGGAGTAGCAGCCGTATTTGCCAAGGGATCTTTTCCCTAGCTCCAAGGTTTTTTCCCGGTCGCTCAAGACGGCCAACTTCCCCCGGGCCTGGCCCTTGGTATCGAAGGCCATGAAATACTCCAAGAGGAGATCGTCCCTGACTCCCTTATCCAAGGGGGCAAACGTTTTGGCCGAAAAGGAGTCGTTTTTTAAACTCAGAAGATAGGCCGTCACGTCCTGGGCCTCCCTACTCGTCAGGCGAAAGGAGGGCATGATGGTTTCGGGAGCGTAGTGGGAAGGCCTTTGCACCCAGGAGACCAGCCAATGGGGATCGACTTTAGAGCCCGTTCCCGTAAGGTAGGGGGCCTTCTTTGCGCCCACCTTTTGGGAGGCCTCGATCCCCTCCACTTGATGACAGGAGATGCAGCCCACGGAGGAGATGAGTTCCTTACCCTTGGCCACATTCCCTCCCTTGTAGCGGCCAAAGGGTCTATACTCTTCGGATTGATCCCAAAGGTATTCGGCCATGGCGTTGACCTCGGCGATATTTTTGTTCTCAAATTCGGGCTTGGAGTTATTGGATTGCCTAAAAAAGCTGGGCATCCTCGACTTAGAATTGAACCCAAAGGGGTTCCAAATCCAATTTTTCACCCAGTTCTTTTCGAGTTTTGAGGCCAATTTATTCAGAGGGGGGCCGGGTTTCCTTTTCTCCTCAAATTCCGGGATCACATGGCAGGCGTAGCAACCGTAATCTTTGATAAGTTCCTTTCCCCTATTGTACTTATGGGCCATGGGGATCATCTCCACACCCTTATGGCATTTATAACAACCGGCTTCCGTGTACTGAAGACGATTCATGACCTCCGGTACCTTATGGGGGGCGTGCCAATGGTAGTCTTTTTCCCAACTCTTTTGTTGGCCCAAATTTTGGGGGGTATGGGCGGCGGCATTGAAGTCATTGATCCTGTGGCCCTCCCCTCCGTGGCAAGAGGTACAACCAAAGCTCTTCATGGGATGGGGTGAGGCCAGGCCCACCATGAGATCGAGATTGGGGTGGGTTTTAAAGGGATTGGGTTGATCTTCAAAACCTTTTTGATCGATAAAAGTGTGGCAGGTCATACAGCGATCGACTTTGGGGACGTGACGAAAATAGCGATCGTCGGTGATGTGATCCAAGACCACCTGTTCGACCTTGATGGTGGGGTCGAGCCAATCGATAAAGGGGGCATTTCTCAAAATCCAGACGGGATTTGATATATCCGTCTTGGCCAAGGCCCCCTTGAGAAGTTCCACTTGGCCAAAAAGTTTTTGTTGCTCCTTTTCGGCGGCGATGAGTTCAGCCTTGAGTTCGCTCACCTTGGCAAGAGGGCCCTTCTTCGACGCCTCCAACTCCTTGATCTTCTCTTTTGTGGCCGCAAAGAGAACCCTATTGTGATCCAACTTCTTTTTGAGTTTGGGCGCGCGAGGGTCCCCGTGGGCATGGGCGTGTTCCCAACGAAAGGTGAGTTCGGCCACGCGACCGTTATAGACGGAAAGTTCGAGCTTTGCCCCGTGAATCTGTCCCGAGATAGTGTTGATCTCTCCTTCTAGCTTTCGGATGGACTCTTGTCTTTCCTCCACCAAATCCTTGGCCGACTCGAAAGAGTTTTCGAGTTCGGCCAGTTTTTCCGGGGAGATTTTCCCCAATTTGGCCTCGATGTCCTTTTTGAGTTTTTCCCTTTTGACGGCCAAGGATTTGATCTGCCAACCCTTCCAAGGACGGATATAGTCATCCAAAAACATGGCCAAGACGCTAAAGAGAAAGAGAATGGAGATAAAGGCAAACCACCTAATAAGCGTTGAGCTTCGATAGGCCATTCCCGTCTCTAATTTCATATCACCATCCCTTTCCTTATCATTCCTTTCTTAACGACACTCAAAGGTTAAACTCAAATTCCGGCATGGCCACCAGATATTTTAAGTTGAAGAGCCACCTCAAATACATTTTCACCGGCAAAAGCCCCATGGTGAGAAGCAAAAGGATCAAAAGGTAATACCTGATCTTACCCAAGGATTTCATAAGAGAGGAGCCGAGCTGTGATCGATTGCAAAGAAGGGTCAGGCCCACATAATAGCCCGTGGTCACGATAAGACCTACAATCTCCCGCAAAAAGATATTGGACGGCATGGAAATCCCAAGACCTTTGATCCAAAAAAATTCCGAGAGGTTGACATTGGCCTCGGCCACGACCTTGTGAAAATCCCAAACCTCAAAAGGCCCGTAAAAAGTCCAGTTGGGGCCCCTGAGAAAGGTTCCTATGATGATGAGATAGACCCAAAGGGCGAGCCAACCGAAGAGAAACCCTCCCATGGCCACCTTTCTTTCGGCCATGGTGTAGTATCCGTTGCCCTTGGGATTGGTGTCGATATAGGGAATGGCGATAAGGCCCACGATGATAAGCCCCGGCAAAACCACTCCGGCCATCCAGGGGTCAAAATAGACCAGCATCTCTTGAAGGCCCAAAAAATACCAAGGGGCCTTGGCCGGGTTGGGGGCCCATGTGGGGTTGGCCGGCTCTTCGAGAGGGGCCTTTAAGAAGATGGACCAGATCACCAAGATCACCACGCAAAGGGTTCCGGCCATGAGTTCCGTATAGACCAAATTGGGCCACGTCCAAACCTTTTCCCGGTTCTCCACACTTCCCTCGACCGGTGTCTCTCCCCCTTCGATTCTCGCGTCGTTGATGGCGGCCTTGTAGATGGAAAACCAGGTGAAGAAGATCACCGCAAAGAGAAGAATCACGATGGGCACGTTATCGGGCCAAACGATGATGGCGTGGAAGTTCGGGTCTTGCATCATCCAGATAAAAACTCCCAAGATGATGATCATACTCGAAATAAAAAATTTCACCGTCCCGATGGTTCGGTAGTATTTCATAAAGAGGTAAAAACCGATGATGACACCGGTAAAGGAATACTTGGGATCGGAAAGGGTGTTGACCAACTCTTTCATAGGGGGGCCGATATTCCTCCGTCCTTACGCACTCTCCAAAAGTGAACGGCTATCAAAAGCCCTACGACCAAGGGGATGAAGACGCAGTGGAGGATGTAAAAACGGAGCAAGGCCGGCTCTCCCACAAATCTCCCTCCCAAAAGCTGGTAGCGAACGTCATTTTTATCCGAAACCATGACGAAATCTCCGATCTGGGCCAAGTTGGCCCCGGGGCCCCCGTGGCCGAGAAAGGGAGTGGCCTTGGCCATATTGGAACCCACAGCGATGGCCCAAATGGCCAGCTGATCCCAGGGGAGAAGATAGCCCGTGAAGGAGAGAAGAAGGGTCAGGACGAGAAGAACCACGCCCACGCCCCAATTGAATTCCCTCGGCGGCTTGTAGGAGCCGGTCATAAAGACCCTAAACATATGGAGCCAGACGGTAATCACCATCAAATGGGCCCCCCAACGGTGAAGCTCTCTCATGATCCCCAGGGGAACGTGTTCCCGAAGGGCGATGATATCGTTAAAAGCATATTCAGCCGTGGGGCGATAGTAGAACATGAGCAAGACGCCCGTGACGGTCAAGGACAAAAAGACGAAAAAGGTGAGCCCCCCCATGCACCAGGTATAGCCCAATTGAACCCCGCTCCTTTTGAGCTTGATGGGGTGAAGGTGGAGAAAGACGTTGCCGGCGATGACGGCGGCCCTATTGCGGGCATTATTGGGAGGGCCGTGACGAAAGATGGATTTCCAAACCTGGGTGTTGGCCACATACTGGGCGAGACTTTGCTTTTTTGCCATATCTTCTTCTCTTCCTTCCGATCTCTTTTCTTTCCTTCTCTTTGACCCTCAGACTTCGATAAACGAATCCGGATGATCCCACTGCCCCTTCTCGTAACGAAAGATCTTGGTCTTATCCACCACGACCCTGCCCTCTGAATTGAGGGAAATTTTATAGCGCTCCAAAGGCCTTGGGGCGGGGCCTTCAAAATTGACCCCGTTCATATAATAGCCGCTTCCGTGGCAGGGGCATTTAAACTTCAATTCGGCCGGCAACCAATTGGGGATACACCCCAAGTGGGTGCAGATATTGGAAAGGGCCACGAGCTTTCCCTCTTGCTTGATGATCCAGACTCCGTAACCGTTTTTCCAACGCTCATCCACCCCTTCATCGTAGTCGTCCGGGTTTCCGGCAATGAAGTCCATCTCCGGATCGAAATTGACGTTGGGGTAAGTATAGCGAAAAACCAACGAGAGAAAACCACCTAAGGCAGCACTAAAGGCCACCCAACCCACGGTGAGCCAACCAAAGAATGCCCTTCTGTGAAGACCGTGTTTATGCATTGCCATAAACCCTTTTTCCGTCCATGTTTCGACTACCACCGATTATCCAAGCAAATGCCTACATTTTCAATAGGTTTAACGCCTCTTTTGCCGCCGTTTCGATACGCAAATCCCGAGTTCTCTTCGCGAGTTTTTGAAGATCCCCGGAAAAGGCGATCCAGCGGTTTCGCCCGATGGCCGAGATCACCCCCAGTCGAACCTGTTGAAATTTAACCGCATCAAAGCGATCGTGGGTTTCCCTCTCCAAAATATCCCTTATAATCGACCGGGCCTTCTCCGAGCGGTAGGGGATGAGGGCCAAGGCTGCGCCGTAACGAACGGAAACGGCTTCATCTTTAAGCCTGGCCTCGATAAAGGGCCTGGCCCCCGGGGCCCTTTTGGCGGACAAGGCCAAACAGGCCCCGTGTCTGATCCCCTCATCCGAAGAGGTGGTCAAGGCCATGAGTTTGGGCCAGTGGATGCCCATGCCCTCCGGCAGGTTGCCCACGGCCACGACGGCACTGAAAACCACGGTCGGGTCCGGATCGTCCAAGGCCTTTTCCAAAAGGGGAAGGCCCAGAGGGTGTTTGAGATGGCCCAAGGTGATGACGATAAAATTTCGGGTGCGGTGATCCATCGTGGTGTCGTAAACGTCGATCAAATTTTCCACGAGCCAGGGAATCTCGGAGGGATCGATCCCCTCTCCCAGCACGAGCTTGGAAAGCTCGAAGGCCGCAATCCAACGGTTGCCAAACCTCTTGGATTTCATCTCCCCGACCAAATCCCGATGGTCTTTATCGGAGGAGAGCATTTTGGTCACCCCAAAAATGAGCAAGGCCCCCACGAGTACGATGAGAATGGGAATGGTGGGCCCGGCACTCGACGCCCCACTTTTCGTGGGTTCCTTTTTCCGAAATGAAGGGGTCAACTCCTCGCCGAGGGCCTTCTCGGCCCTGTCCTCCTTAGTCTTAGCCTTGTCCTTGTCCTCTTCCATGCTCTGTTTTGTATCGGCCCGATCGCGTTTTGCAAACCGACGAACCTGTGCCAGTATCCCCCCATGGCCTATCTCCTGCGCGCCCTCATCCTCTTGATGATGCTCTCTCTCATCGGGGTCACCCTAGAGGCCATGGGACTTATCCCCGTGACCTTAGGCCATATCCAACTGGCCATAGCCGCCTTTCTCACCTGCATCTTTATCCAGGCCTTTGTCATGTTCTACTTCATCGGGGTGTCTCGCCTCGTGCGCAATATCTGGGCCGTTCTTCAGGAGGGCCAAGGCCCGGGAATGGAAGAGCTTTTTTCATCCCCCCCCCAAGACCTCTCTCCCTTTATCAAAAAGACCAAAAAATGTCTCGCCGAGGCCACCCGTTGCCAGCGCCAAACCATCCCTTGGACCATGCTCATGTTGACCCTGGGAACCCTGGCCTTTCTCTTCGGAGCGGCCCACGACACGGGAGTGGCCGAAAAGGCCACCCATGTAGGCCTGGTCTATGGATTTCTCGCCGCCGCCACCATAGGCTTTTTTCGCCAATGGCATTACCTGGGCAAGGCCCACTCACTTCTAAGAAAGATCAAGGGCCTCTATCGGCTCCCCGATGGACGGATGTAGCTGAAGTCATGCCCATTTTAAAAATCATCGGAGCGGAATTTGAAGGGCCATAATGCTCTACTGAATAACCCCCGGAAGAGATCGATAAAAATCCCAGTGGAAATCCCCTTTTTGCTTGATTGACCTCTCTCCGTTTCGGATCGCCTCTTTTTTCGTGAGTTCCGATGGTTGCTCGCCGAAAGGACTCGGGACACTCCCATAGCATTGTAGTATTCCGTCATAGGTACGACAAAGAGAGTTCAGGGCCTTTAATTTCTTATCGTCGCCAATTTCTTTT
>JAPONP010000096.1 GCA_026713835.1 Bacteriovoracales bacterium | reverse complement strand
GATGCGACGTGGACGGCACGTTGCAAACTTCATCCATCGGGTGAATCGTTTATCCCCTATCATAAAAAACCTCGTAGGGAGTCTTGAAACCTAAGACTTTTTTAGGTCGGTGATTTAACCACTCCTCCATCCCCTTAATATTCATTTCTTTAAGATTTGTTCTCTTCGGAAAAAACCTTCTTATGACTCCTATCGTATTTTCTACACTGCCTCTTTCTTGAGGAGTATAGGGATGACAATAATAAACTTGAACCGGCAACAAATTAGGGCATTAAAATTCAGAACCACAATCATTTGTGATTTTTGCGGTTGGATATTTAGAGGGGAAGCTACGCTCACGTTGTCAGATCGTAGTAAAGACCAATGACCGACCCATTTGTCAAATAGATGAAAACGTAAATATAAGCACAGGATTCCCTCCAAACGCCCAACGTGTCCGCCATAGCGATCCCTTTGATATACCCACGCTCCCTTAAAAACCCTAAACCAACGACATGATCGTCGTAATCGTTTATGACTTCATAAATCCAGTCACTGTCCTCACTGCCCGAAACCTCATAACGGCACGACCTATCACCCCGTTCATATTCATCCTTTAAACGGGCCATTTCCCGCTCCAAAGAAAATTTTTCCACATCGTATTCGTACAATTCGGCGTCGCCATTGTGGAGATCGGCCGTGCCCACAACGAGTTTTGCTATCCTTTCGATGCCCTGAGGGCCGATAGAGTGGCCAAGATCGCTTTCTAAGATCGACCAATTTTTAAGAACGATCTCGCCTTTCCTGTTAAAGGTCACATCCCTTGCCAGATAAACATTTCCGGTGATGTCAAAACCCTCGGTGGACTCAAAATCCACCTCAACGTCGAGTCCGATAACTTTCCCCACATCGCTATTATAGCTACTCTCTCGCACTTGGAAGCTCTCTTCGGACTTTTCACATTCCTCCTCAAAATGGGGGGCCAAGACGATGCCGTCTCCAAGCCATGTCTCGTACCTTTTCGTTATATCAAGGTAACTGTCGAGTTCGATGGTATCGATGGCCTCTCTGCAGATCATTTTTCGCAAGGAATCCGATCTCAAGGGATCGGCCAATAAGGCCTGGGCGGTAATCAATAGGAAAAGTGTGCTAAAGGTCATCGTTTTTATCTTCATCATTTCCTCCTGGGAAAGGGTTTCATCGCAAAATGACACCCTAACCATTACACGAGTGGGATAAAGTGTGCCAAGGCCATCATGTAAATTTTACAATTCACTTCCCTTTTCATCCTCTTCCTCCTAATAAAATGAACCGTGAAGGCCAAAAAAGTAACTACTCGCACCTCTAGCAAAAACTGTAATAAAGGCAAGGTAACTGTTCTCCACCCGGATAAGATTGGCAGTCGACTGCCAAGATTGCCGGGGGGTGAGCAGTTACCCAAAAAACGAATTTCCCTTACGGTCATGACGATCATCACGATCATGGTCACCCTTTTACTTTCATCGGCCCTTTATGCACGGGACTACAGGTATCAGGGAAGAACGACCTCTAAAGAGAGGGGAAAATGTTGGTTTCACTACAGCGAAAAGAATCAACTCCTTTATTTTTCCTACCGAGATGACTATAAAATCCCACGGGCCTGTATGGAACCCATTAAGGGGAAAAAGATCAAGGGGGATTGGCTTATCCTTCACGGAGGGAGCAACTTTTCAATATGCAAACTCGCCATCAAGTTTGATGACTTCGATCGTCCCGTTTTGGCCAAATTTGCCGATCACGACCTCGTGAGTTTTGGTTGGGATATGACCTGTGAGGATTTGTACGAAGTCACCAACTACTAATGGCCTTTGAGGGCCCCACCGTCAACGGCGATGCTTTGTCCCGTGATATAGCCGGCCAAAGGGGAAGCGAGATAGGCAGCGAGCGTTCCCATTTCCTGCGGTTCTCCCAAGCGCCCGGCCGCCACCATCTTTTTGACCTGCTCATCGCTCAAATTCAAGGCCTTGAGACGTTCCGTGGCCGTGTAGCCCGGAAGAATCCCGTTCACTGTCACCCCGTCCTTGGCCACCTCCAAGGCCACGGTCTTGACCAGACCTAAGAGCCCGGCCCTAAGAGCATTGGATGTGGTGAGCAGGGGAAGGGGCTCCTTGGCCGCAATGGAGCTTACGAGAATGATCCGCCCAAACTGTTGGCGCTGCATGGTCGGCAAAACGGCCTTGAGGGATTCCGTCACACTCAACCAAAGGGATTGGTAGTCCAGTTCCCATTGATCCCGAGAGATTTCCAAAAACCTTCCCTTCTCGGGGCCTCCCGTATTGTGAACCAAAATATCGAGTCCCCCCAATTCTCCCATGGCCCAATCGATGGCCCTCTCCGCATCTCCGGGCACACTCATATCCGCACAAAAAAAGCCGTGGGCCCCGGTCTCCCGGGCCACGCGAGACAACGTCTCCTCTCGCCGAGAGGAGATCACGACCCGGGCCGACTCGGCCATGAGAGCTAAAGCGATGGCCTTCCCGATGCCTTGAGAAGAGCCAAAAACCAAGGCCCTTTTCCCGGTCAATTTTAAATCCATGACATCCTCCTCCTCAAAAATCCGATTCCTTCATATTCAACCAGGACAAGGCCGATTTGCCCAGAAGCCAGGCCCTTTGTTCATCGTCAAAAGGGCATCGTTCGATCAACTCTCCGGGTCTCGCCTCCCCCAAGGGGAAAGGATAATCCGTGCCCAAGGCGACCTTTTCCACGCCGACGAGATCCACGATATAGCGAAGCATCGCCTCGTCGTGGACGAGGGAATCCAAATAGAATCGACCCAAGGACTTTCTTGGATTGAACGGGTTGTCCACGGCACAAAGGTCCGGCCGCACCCGGTGCCCGTGTTCGATCCGCCCCACGGTGGCCGGGAAACTCCCTCCCCCGTGGGCAAAGGCCACCCTCAGTTTGGGGAAGCTCTCAAAGACGCCCCCAAAGATCATGGAGCAGACGGCCCTGGAGGTTTCGGCCGGCATCCCCACCAGCCAAGGAAGCCAATAGGAGGGCATTGTCTCGGTCCCCATCATCTGCCAAGGGTGAATGAACAAGGCCATGCCCCAATCCTCGCTCGCTTCGTAGAGGGGAAAAAACTCCTTATCGGAAAGGTTCTTCCCTTGGATATGGGTTCCGATCTGAACCCCCTTGAGACCGATGCTATGACAACGCTTGAGTTCCTTGACGGCCAAAGGGGGCGATTGCATGGGCAAAGTCCCAAGGCCCACGAATCGCTTGGGATGAGTCTCCACCACTTCCCCGATATGATCGTTTAGAAATTGGGCCACATACTCCCCGTCTTTGGGTTTGGCAAAATAGCTAAACATCACCGGCACCGTGGAAAGAACCTGAACGTCCACGCCACTTTCATCGAGATCGACGATCCTCGTTTTCGGGTCATAGGTCTTGCGATCCACCCTTCTAAAAAACTTTCCGGAATCGTCTATCATATCGGCCCCGCACCCGGCGCCTCGGTGGCAAAGCTCTATAAAGCCGCCGTAACCGAAAAGGTCTTTAAATTTTGGAATTTCGGGAGGAAGAATATGGGTGTGGATATCGATTGTGAACATGGTTTAATACACTCTACTATTTAACACACCCTAAGAGACCAGGTTTTACCGTTTCGGTGTCCACATTGGCGACAGGCCCCAAGACCGCTTTCCTCGTAGCGCTTAAACACGGGTTGAAATTGAGTTTCGATATCCGTGAGATGAAAAAATTCCTCGTAGAGTTTGGTATAGCATTTCTCGCAATACCACTGGAGTCCGTCTTGCTCCTCTTGCGTCCTGACCTTTTCCACCACAAGGCCCACGGTTTCGGCCCGGCGCTGGGGGGAATGGGGGGTTTTTGCCTTGAGCATAAAGACCTCTCCTTCTCCGATCACGATATCTTCCATCTCTCCTTTGGCGCTTATGATTCTAAGAACCATGGCCCCTTCGAGTTGATAGAAAAACTCATCGCTTTCGTTCACGTGAAAATCCGTTCTCTCGTTGGGGCCTCCCACCACCATGACGAAGAAGGTGGAGTCACGAAAAACGACCTTATTGCCCACGGGAGGTTTGAGAATATCCCGGTGTTCGTCTATCCAATGTTGTAAAGAAAACGGTTTGATCATCTTTTGCCTCCCGTTTGGACTTTCCTCTCTTTTTCTATGGTTGCGATGCATTTGAGTTCGACGGCGATGGGGGTGGGAAGGGCATTGACCTCAAGGGTGGTTCGACAGGGGCGATTGTCCTTGAAAAACTCGGCGTAGATTTCGTTAAAAGCGGCAAAATCGTCTTTCATATTGGTGAGAAAGACAGTGACATCCACGAGATTTTCCCAAGAGGAGCCACACTCTTCCAAAACGGCCCTCACATTTTGAAAAACGCTCTCGCATTGGGCCTTGATATCGTAGGAGACGATGCGACCGCCCTCGTCCAACTCCACTCCGGGTATTTTTTGGCTTCCCCTCTTCCTAGGCCCCACACCGGAAAGAAAGAGGAAGGAACCCACCCTTCTTGCGTGGGGATAGGCCCCTACGGGCTCGGGGGCCTTTAAAGAATCAAAACTTTGATTCATAGGGTTTCAGGATAGCATATATTTTTGGCCTCTGTATAAAAATGCAAGGCCCACTGCCCCCCTTCCCGTCCAAGGCCGCTTCTTTTCACGCCCCCGAAAGGAGTCCGCAAATCCCTTTTCATCCAATCGTTTATCCAAACCATCCCCACCTCCAAGGCCTGGGCCACTCGCCGGGCCCTTTCGAGGTCACGGGTATGGATCGTGGCACTGAGACCGTAGTCCACGGAATTGGCCAGGAGAATGGCCTTCTCCTCCGTCTCAAAGGGAGTCAGGGTGATAACCGGACCAAAAATCTCTTCCCGATTCACCGGAGAATCCCGGTCTAGGCCTTCGATCACCGTGGGCCCGAGATAAAACCCGGGCCCCTCCTTTCGCTTCCCCCCGCAAAGAATCCTCCCCCCCTCTCTTTGGGCCAAGGCCACATAGTCCATCACCTTTTGCAGATGGGCCTCGCTCACCAGGGCCCCTTGGGGGAAGCCCGGAATACGCACGAGAAGTTCCCTCTTAAAATCCTCGTACAGATCCTTTTCCACAAAGACCCTGGGGCCACAAGTGCAGACCTCCCCTTGGTTGGCAAAAGACGACCGAAGCGTGGCCTCTAAGGTGCGTTCGAGGTCGCAATCGGCGAAGATGATATTGGGGTTTTTGCCCCCCATCTCTAGGGAAATCTTTTTGAGGGGATGCCCGGACTCGGCCGCTACTTTATGGATATGGGTTCCGGTTTGGGTGGAGCCCGTAAAGCTCACGGCCTTGATCTTGGGATGGGTGGTGAGGGCATCTCCCATCCTCGCCCCCTCCCCGTGAATCACATTGACCACTCCGGGAGGGAAGCCGGCCTCTTGTACCAGCTTGCAAAAGAGAAAGGCCGTCATGGGAGTGAGTTCGCTGGGCTTGGCCACCACACAATTTCCCATGGCCAAGGCCGGGGCCAGCTTCCAGGTCAAGAGATACAGGGGCAAATTCCAGGGGACGATGGCGGCCACAACCCCTAGGGGGTGATGAGAAATGTGATTGTCCCCACCTCCCTCGCCCCTAAAACGCTCCTTTGAAAGTTTCAAGGCATAGTCCGAAAAGAACTCAAAATTTTTAACGACCCTGGGCAAATCCCCCTTCTCCGCTTGTTCGAGGGTCTTGCCCTGATCTTTGGATTCGGCCAAGGCCAAGGATTTGAGATCCCTTTGGACGAGATGCCCAAGCTCTCTCAAAAGCGAGGCCCTTTGCTTGGCCTCCGTTTTTTTCCAAGAATCGAAGGCCAGGTCCGCCGCTTCGCAGGCCCTGCGAACATCTTCCACGCCGGATGCCACCACCTTGGAGTACACTTGCCCCGTGGCCGGACAAACATTGTCCAACCACTCCCCTTTTTCTCCTTCGCAAAACTTTCCACCGATAAAATTTAAAATGTTCATCCGGGTTTTCCTCAAGGCCTTTCCCGAGGATCCAGGAGGACGGCCCGTACGGGAGAGGCGTCCCCTCCCCTAATCGGAAGGGGAAGGGCGATCAATTGGTAAAGACCCGGTTCCACCCCCTCCAAATTCACCCCCTCCAAAATGGCCATATCATGGGCATGGATGGCCCGATGGGCCTCGAGGACTTTATCGGAAAAGATATCCACGGAAGGGGTGTCGAGGCCCACCAGTATCACCCCTTTTTCGGCCAAAAAATCCACCAACTCCCAAGAAAGGGCGTTAAAATCCTCGTTGAAAACGCCGGGATCGGGGAAGGAGCCCGTCTTAAACAAGACCCGGGGTGCGCCCGCAAGATCGTCTTTGAGATCGTCTTTTATATGCCGGGGGAAGATGCGCTCTCCTTTCGGCAAGGAGACCCGGGTCACGAGGCAAGGGCCTAGGTAGTGGTGCAAACCTCTTTCGGCCATCCCCTTTCCTTCCGGGTGATAGTGAAGGGGAGCGTCCGCATGGGCCCCTAAGTGAACGGTGGTGTGGATGGAAGAAAGGGTGAGATTGTCCCCCTTTTCAAAACTCAAGCACTCCTCCCGCACAAAGGATTTGTCCCCGGGCCAAACGGCCAAGTTCTCATCGATCACCGGAGAGATATCGATGAGGGGATAACCGTCAAGGGGCAACCCCCCGCCTCCAAAATCCTTTCCGCCTCCTTTGCCCATCAAAACTCCTCTTTCCCCGGGATCCCGGCCCTTGTGCAAGGAAAAAGGCAAGTCTATCCCAAATCTTGACTAAAATCACCCTTTGGACGATAATGATCTTATGAGTCTCGATCCGTCTTTGCCCACTTCGCCTAAGTCCTCGCACCGTTATGGGGGGGGGCGTCAAGCCCTCTAAATTCCAAATCCCCTG
>JAPONP010000095.1 GCA_026713835.1 Bacteriovoracales bacterium | reverse complement strand
TGAAAGGCGAGGAATACCTCGTCGAAATAGGGCCCCACACCTTTGGGATTCCGGAAGGCGGCCAGGCCATGGAGGGGATGAAGGTCGGAGATAAAAGGGATGTCACTCTGGGCCCTCCAAAGACCTCTTCGGACGACCCGGGCAAATCCGTGACCCTTAAAGTAGAACTTTTGGAGATCAAGACCAAAACCTATCCCCCCCTAACGGATTCGCTGGCCGGCGAACTCGGCCACTCGTCCGCAAAGGATATGGAATCGAAAATCAAAAGAGGGCTTGAGGATGCAAATCTTAGAAGAGTCGAAGAGGAGGTCAATGGACAAATCATGGATAAACTCGTCCAAGAAAACGATCCCGTCGTCCCTTCTTTTCTTCTCGAAAAAAATATGGAACTCATGCAACGGGATATGATCGAAAATCTTCAAAAGTCGGGGAAGAGTGACGATGAAATCAAGGAGTCTTTGGATAAAAACCTAGACGAAATGGCCCAAAATGCGACTTTTCTCATCAAGCGAGAGTTGATCCTAAACGCCTTGGCCACGAAGTATTCCATCAGCGTTTCCGATGACGACGCCAGAGGTGAATACGAACAGGCCATCGCCTCCCTGGGGCTCCCACCGAATCAATCCCAGTCGTTTATGGAACTCGGTGAAGAAAATCTCCAAAGGTTTAAAAATAGAGTCCGGGAAAAAAAGGTTCTTCAAAAGGTTCGGGAAAAAGTTCAAATTGAAACGACTTCGTGACCGTAAAGTTTCATGACGATTACTTCATTCCCTAGAGCCTGTCCCCTTAATCAATACCCTCTACTTTTATTGTCACAATATCAATATCGTGGTACTGCTCATGGCGAACGGAGGAAGCCACATGATTGAGCAATCTCAAGGATATTTCTTTTTCCATCGAAAACTCGAGAGTTGTTTCTTTTTCCAAAAGTGCTATGCGGTCTTGGATATTGCCCTGATCGGCAATGGTGATAAACTCTAAGATAGCTTGTTCGTTTTCTTTGTGGGTCTTTAAGATGAGTCGTCTTTTCTTCTCCTCTCTTTTGTCCCAGTCTTTCCATAATAAAATAAGTAACATCTCTTCGCTCGCAACTTTAATACGATCTCTCATGGCATCCCCCCACCCGCTACGGGCGACAAAATCGTCAAGGAAACCTTGCACCTCTAAAAAGGCATCGGAGTTACACGCCATTTCAATACGATGACGACGAGGCCCTATAAGATGAGTCGATAGAGTCATTATAATGGCCACGAGCCCCCCTGCCGTCATTGCGCTATTTAAAATTCCTCCTGCAAAATCTTCAACATAATCAGGGAGAATTAAACCGTTTTGAAATCCAATACCAATGCAAAAAGAAACACCCACTATCAAGGCATTACGATTATCAATTTCTCCCTGCAAAGCATATTTCATTCCCGTTACAAAAAGAAGTGATAGTACCGTCAAAAGATAAGCGGCCACGACCGGGCCCGGAATGGCCAAAAC
This sequence comes from Bacteriovoracales bacterium, assembly GCA_026713835.1. GTDB lineage: Bacteria > Bdellovibrionota > Bacteriovoracia > Bacteriovoracales > Bacteriovoracaceae > JAPONP01. The sequence continues at coordinate 3,809 of JAPONP010000095.1, read as the reverse complement.
GACAGCGACCGCTTTGGGAAAAAACGCCAAAACAATGAGAATCAAACCCGTCGCCACTCCAACACTTCGAGAGGCAACTCCCGTCAATTCCGTCACCGATACGCTGGTAGGACGAATAGAATTAGGGATGACTCCCAGTAATCCACAAATAAAATTACCGATCCCCGAAGCTGTTAAAGTCCCCTGAACGTCCCTAAAATTAGTCGCTCTCTCTTCCTTCCATGACACTCGTTGAATGGCCACAGAATTGCTGACGGCATGGATAATATCGATGAGGGCCACTAAAACGAAAGAGGGAAGGAGTTGCCAAAATAATTTAGAAAACTCTAAATTGAGTCCAGGCCAGCTTCCTTCGGGAAATCCCAACCACGAGGCCTGGATAACCTTTTCTATATCGTAAAGTCCAAAAAAAGACGCTACGATAGAACCGATAATGATCCCAATAACGGGCCCACAAAGACGAAAAATGCCCTTAGCACTCAAGGCCATGGTGATGATAACGGCGAGAGTGACAAAAGCACTCATAGGCCCGGAAAGTGAAAAGGCCCCCTTGGGAACTTTTGTTAACATATCAAAAATGACAGACATCATGGTCACCGGGATAAGCATGAGTACGGTGCCCGATACCGCCGGGGTGAGGATCTTACGAAGTAAAGATAGCTTTGAAGAAATCATTAACGGAATCAGGGCCGACGTAGCGACAAGTGCTGCGAGCAAAGTGGGGCCGCCTTTGATAAGAGCAGTGATACTCATTGCCATAAAAGCGGTTGAGCCACCCATAAGAATGATATACCCGGAACCGATACAGCCGATACGAAAAGCTTGAAAAACGGTCATTAAACCGGCCATGGCCATAGAGGCAAAGAGCGCCCAAGAGAGATAGTCCGGGCCCTCTCCTGCGGCCTGTACCACTACCGTAGGAATAAGGATAATTCCTGCAATAAGTAAAACGACAAACTGAAGCCCCAAAGCAATGGTGATGCCTAGTGGCGGCACTTCATTGGGCTGATAATTTATGCCCGTATGATTCGATTTTTTACTAATCCTATGACTCCATTGAATCCATGAACTTCCTTTCTCTATACTCCAAAGAAGGGCCTTCTCTCAATGGAAAACTTCTAAAACCCGGAGTTCATGCTGCATAATAGCGTGGGCATAATCCGGGCCGCCCCTTTGGATCTATTGAGGGCCCCGGGGCGGCAGCATACCTTCGCCAAAGTTTTCAAAACTCTATTGACAATGCGACGTGGACACCACGTTGCAAATTTCATTGATGAGGGGGATTGTTTATCCCCTATGACAAAAAACCTCGTAGGAAGTCTTAAAACCTAAGACTTTTTTAGATCCGTGATTTAACCAATCCTCCATCCCTTTAAGATTCATTTTTTTAAGAAAGGTCGGAGCCTTTTAAGATCCCAACCCTCTCCCCCCTTCCAAACGGGTGCTCTCTCAATCTTCTTTCTTACTACATCTTTCGCACTGTTGTTCAAAAATTTTACCTTTTCACCCAATTCCATTATTCTAATGTCATGCATATAGTCTATTTGCGTTGAGGTTAGTCCCCTCACTTGATCGGAAGTTAAATAAGAAGTGAAGTTCCTCCCGACATAGGATAGAGAGTCGGGGTCAATGGAACTTATTTGTTCAGGAGAGAAGGCCCTGACTTGCTCAGGTTCCATACTGGTTAATTGATTTGCTCTCAAGGCAGAAACTTGATCTAAACTCAAACTTTGTATTTGATGTGGTTCCAAAGACCATAGGATATTGTTCGGAAGCTTTGAAATTTCTTTAGGGCTCATTTGACGGATATCCCCACCACGACGGTAGTATTTGAAAGACCTAACCATATCCACGATGCCGACAACCCCTTTTTCCATGAGCTTGCGCACTTCCTTTTGGTCGAATCCCGCCTCCCTTAAAATTTTTGTTTTCTCCCGAAGTTGCGCCTGAGTGTAGTTGCCCACCCTCGCCAGGGTTTTCCCGTCTTTTCCGATCTTGCCCGCTCCCACCTCATGGGCCTTAAAAACGGCCTGGGCCTGCTCATCGCTTAACTCCTTACCCAAGACCTCTTTGGCCATCGTCCCTCTTACACTTTGAGGGGAAGAAGAGGCTGTTCTTCTCACGGGGATCGAAAGATTCTTCCCTCCCACGAGATAACCCCTATCATCAAACACTTGCCACACAATTTTTTCGATCTCATCATCACTAAACCCCGCTTCTTTTAAAATATTCGACCTTATTTTGGCCTCATACGGAGTCGTTACTCTAAGTGCCTTGATAATTGCTTCGTTTTCCTTCGGACTCATTTTTCGACCCACAATCGAACTCACCGTCGATAGCCTTTCAGGGATAGATTTTTCCAGAGAACGAAAGACCTCGCTTCCAAATGTCTCCCTCATTATTTTATCGATATCGTTATGGTCAAACCCTGCCTCTCGCAAAATCACCACTTGCTCGTTTTCCATAAGATGATTGGCCTTTGCCAGCTTTTCTATAGCTTCGGATTCCTTGGTGCTGAGTTTTCGGCCTAGAATTAAATCCACCGACGATTGACCTTTTGCTCCCGCCCGTGAAGGAGTTATGCCGACAACGCCATTTTCCATGAGCTTGCGCACCTCTTTTTGATCGAGTCCCGCTTCCCTTAAAATTTTCGTTTTTTCCCTAAGTTGCGCCGGGGTGTAGTTGCCAAGCTGTGCAAAACTCTTTCCGTCTTTACCGAGTTGACCACGCCCCACCTCATGGGCCTTGAAAACGGCCTGTAACTGCTCATCGCTCAAATCTCTACCTACAGCCGCTCTCGCCATCGTTTCACGACGAAAAGCGGCCGAACTCCAATTGGCATGGAAAGATTCCTTTTGACTAACAGCGAGCGGCTTCCATTCTTTAATCTGAAACGCCTCTGTCATGATGGTTTTTACCTCTGTATCGCTAAACCCCGATTCTTTCAAAATCTGGGCCCGCAAGCCCAATTCTCCTTGACCACCTGTGCGATTCGTCGTTCTCAAGGCCCTAGCGATTCCCTCTTTTTCTACACGGCCAAGTTTTCGTTTGATCGTTCTTTCCACATTGGATACGGCCAGGTTCATTCCGGAGTCATGGAGAAAAGTCATAAAGAGATTATTTCCGAATGTCTCCCCCATCAATTTGTCTATATCGTTGTGGTCAAATCCGGCCTCTCGCAACGTCACCACGTGTTTAGTCGACAGAGGGTCGTTATCTTTTGCCACCTTTGCGATAGCGTCCGATTCTTTTTGACTGAGTTTTCGATTAAGTGTTAGGTTGGCCGCCAATTGACTGTGTTCGACCTTATCCAAATTGAGTATTTTTGCGATCTCTTCCTTGCTAAATCCTGCATCCTTTAAAGTTTTTTTAAAATACTTTGAAGGTATGGTATGATTATCCAAGGTCTTTGATCTGGCCATCATCTTGAAACCACTGATCTTTTCCTTTGAAAGTTTTCCCCCAATGAGTTGTTTGACTTTGGGATCAATGCCGGCATCGTCGCCCATGATCTTTCTGAGGGCGGCCTTCTCTCTTCGATTAAAATTGGGGCTGGCCAGTCTTGAGCTTAGAAAATCGTCGAGACTTTGCGATCTTCGCCTTGCGACTTCAAAGGATCTTAGGATCTCATCTTGTTTGCTCTTGGGAAGTTTGGCCGTAAATGTTAATAGTCCCTTTATTTTTTCCTCGTTATTTCCCTCAAGCACCCACTTTTTAAACACCTCAAGGGATTTCTTATCCGTTGCAATACGGTGAAATAGCTTTCTGCTTTGAAGAAGGGTGCGCCCACCCCGATTGGCCGTCCCCAG
>JAPONP010000094.1 GCA_026713835.1 Bacteriovoracales bacterium | reverse complement strand
TCCGATCTTTTTTTGTCCGTAGAAGCAAATTCCAATTTTTTACTATGCACAACTCCTTCGACCATATCATCCAAGAAAGTTTCGATTGTATGGGGCTCATTGCCATATTTTGTTTTCATATAACTCTCAATCTGTAATAAGCTATTATTGGCCGCCCTTGAGTCTTTTTCCGAGAGTTCTCCCACTTCCGATTTTTTAAAGATTTGCCTCAAAGTTTTGACGGGAGAAGCAAGGTTATGCAACATCTCGTCTTGTAATTCAGAATCGGCCATTCTCTTGTAGGAGTTAAATGCAAGAGAAATGAGTGGACGGAGTTCCTTATCCGTTACATTGATGAGATCCTCGGTAAAACTCTTAGAGTTAGTGGCAGCTTCAATGACCTTTTTTGCCGGGTTCCAGGCCCAGGTAATAACTTTTTGTCCCAAAAAGATGCCGACAATGATAATGAGTATGGCCAAAACTGTCGTTTTACCAAAAACTTCAAAAAATCGTTCTTTCAAATCGCAATTTGAAGACGTGATGGCAACAACTCCTCCGTTGAGGATGGTGAAGGAAAGGCTACTCTTTTGGGCACATAGATCCCTTCTTTCATCGGAGGCCCTTTCTATATTGTTTCTATCCAAAACTTTAATAGAATTGATAAAGTCGGGGAGCTTTTCAACGGCAAGCAATGACTGAACCTCACTGTAGTCTCCCAATGAAAAAGGGCGCTCAATAGTTGAGCTAATAGTTTGCCCAAAGGCATTGAGAATAACCCTTCGTTCATCTAAAATGGATTGCCTTTGCTGATAGAAGGAAAATGCCATGAGTAAAACAACACAGGCAACGACAAAAATAGAGAACGCAATACTGATTTTTCCTATAAGTGAGGGGGCCCTTTTTTCTTTGAGAGACATTACGGTCGCTCCTTCACCCATTTATCCACATCATAAGGCTTCAATAGATATTGATTTTTTCGAGCAATCTTCCAGGGCCTTTTAACAAGGGCATAACCGCTATTAAGGGTGGCCAAAGGGATAATAAAGTAGGCATTCAAAAGGCAATTTTCGGCTTTTTTATAAGAGTCCCATCGTTGTCCTCTATCATAGATTTCCAACGATTTTTCGATGAGCCTATCACACATTCGATTCTTGATGCGAGGTGTATTGAAATGGGAATTTGAGAGGTAGGAAGCCAAAAGGATATGGGGGTCATGGGAACCTGTATCTTTTCCGTGAAAAAGAAGATCAAACTTCCCCTCTCTTCTTCTTTTTATCAATTCCCTATGTTCGACCAATTCAACGGAGATTTCGATTGAGGAAAGACCCTTAAAGGCTTTTTTCCAGATTCTCGAAGAGTTCTCCACTCCCTTTCTTTTCGATAGGAGTATGGAAAATTTTAGAGGTTTTTCCTTACGGTATCCCATTTGGGCCAAGATTTGATTGGCCTTCTCTAGGTTTCCGGGCTTCTCACGTCTAGGACGGAAGCCTCGCATTCCCAAGGGGAAAAGCCCCTCTTGGAGATTGGCAGTCTCGTGGCCCATTCTTTCTGCCAAGAACTTATAATCAAGCCCTAGAGAGAGGGCCTTCCGTAGGTTAAGATTATTAAAGGGTTCATTTTCATTGTTAAAGGAAAGCTGCCAGTAGGCCAATCTCGAATTTTTGTGTTTGTTGAATCCTTTTTTATCCCCTATGTTTGAATCCACAAGGATGAGATCGACCTTGCTCTTGAGCTTATCGAAGTTTCCGTAGTGGTTGGTGGAAATGAACTTCACTCGGGAAGGTCCACGCCCAAACCTTTTTCGCAGCACGAGCATTTTAGGAGTTTTTTTCTCTATAGTGTACGGCCCAGTGCCGATGGCCCCAGACAAGAGATCATTTGAGCCCTTTTTCAGGGGTTTGATAATGGAGCAAGACACGGCAGAGAGGTTTTCTTTCATCAGGGGGGCGAAGTGAGTAGTTTGAAGAGACATTTTGTTTTTGCCTTCCTTGAGTAGCCCCTTGAGCCTTTTGCTCTTTCCCAAAATAAAATCCCGATACCCTTCAATTTTGCTAAAGGCCGAAGTGGTATTTTTGGGGCCTGATTTAATGCAATCTGATAGGGAGTGAATGACGGAATCCACATTCATGGGAGAACCGTCGCTAAATGTTGCTTCTCCCAACTCAATATAGAGTTTTTTTCCCCCCTTCTCCCAATACGAATTTTTGGCCAACTTCCCCTCAAGTTGTAGATTTTCCCCTACCTCAAAAAGATTGCCGGAAAGTAATCGGGCCACTCGAATTTGGTCAACTTGAATGAGGCGATCAAGTCGTAGATCACTTGGAATGGCCTTAAGGGGAAGCACGACCGTCTGCTCATCTCCCCAGGTCGTTGAAGAGAAGGCATAAATGAGCAGCAAGATTAGTGATTTCATGTATTCTCCCTTGATAACTCGCCCACTCTCTCTTTCGGCAAAAATAAAATTGAAAACAAGACTGATGTACAAACGACAGCAATGGCCGTTACAAGCCCCTGCTCCATATTGTTCTCAACAATGGGTATGACGAATAATCCTCCCAATAATGGGCCAATGCTGAGAAAGGCTCCGTACAATGTATTGACGCCGGATATTTTCTCTCTTGGTACTCGTTTATTTCTGAGATTTCCCGTAACGATGTTTCTCAATCCCGAACCGAAACAAGCCGTGAGATAGAGAAGAGATAGTGTCACAATATGGGGAAAAAACCAGGATGATGCGGCGGCTAAGAGAATGGGAATAAAGGAGAGGCAAAAGGCCGTGCCTCCTCGAAGTTTGTCGGTCACAATATCTATTTTTCGATAAAAAAGAACACTAATAAAAAGTCCTCCGGCCAAAATAGGGGCCGTTAAATAGTCGCTTCCCGTAAGAGAGCGGTTGATTTCCAGCTTTAAAAAAGCCGGGAAAAGGGCCCCAACAACATTAAAAAGCCCTAAGACTATGCCAAATTTTAACAAAACCCTATCTTGCCATAAAAATCTCAAGCTATCGACAAGGCTTGATTTTTCTCGGCTCGATGGGCCTTCACCATCAAAAAGAAAGGGATAGAAGAATATAATGGGAATAAAGGTGAGTACACCGATGGCCATACAACCATAAAACCCAACGAGAGAAAAGGTTATGCCGGAAAGAGCAATTCCTGCACCGTTAGAGAGGGCAAACATAAGGGCCAAATAACGTCCTCCGTGTTCGCTAGCGTGTTTTTTAACGGCAGAAAATCCGATTGATTGCATGTGTACTTGAGAAAAAGCCTGTATGAGTATCGTGGCCACCAGAAAGGCCATATCGTTGAGCTTTCCTTGAAAGAATAAAAAGGAAGTTGCGATCAGTAATAAGGCATAACTTCCATCAATAAATATACTCATGGTTTTTTTTGAGAACCTATCAAACAAAGTGCCGATACAGGGAGCCAGAATCATT
>JAPONP010000093.1 GCA_026713835.1 Bacteriovoracales bacterium | reverse complement strand
GTCTGTCTGTCTGTCTGTCTGTCTGTCTGTCTGTCTCATGTGAAACTCCTTATATTCCTTAGAGGGCCAAATAATATAGACTTCCTTGTTAATTATGGGGATTCTGAGTCCCTTGTCAAGAATCTGCGCATAAATGAGAGAATACTTAGTTCAAGGCACTCCGCTTCCAGGCCAAATGTTTGATTTTGCTGCGTTTTCTACCCGGCCATGTAGTTTTTACATGACGCGCAAAAAGGGTTGCGCAAGGCACTATTTGCCGGGTATTATTATTTTCAACATAGGCTCCCAAGTAGGAAAGGAAAGAGGAAATTCCTCAGCATGAAAACTTCAACTTTTCCCCTTTGGATATTTTTATTCAGTTTATTGTGGACTGTGGCGAGTACGGCCGAATCGGAGGGTTTAAACGTTCTCGATAACAACTCTTCTTCAAGTTCAAGAAGCACAAATGACCTTATCTCGGCCGATCCCAAATATGCCACGAATCTCATTCAGTCCTTTCAGTCGTTTTGTCCCACAAACGGCAACTGGACCTCCAATTCTTTGGCATCCGCTCGCAAAATTGAAAAGTTCATAGAGTCTTTGCGAGATGACCCCGACTGTATCGGTATGGCCCAAGCTCTTGCCAACGATGTGAATAGCTTGGCCTATGCTTTGGAGAATATTGAGTATTCCTTCTTGGAGAGGGAAATTATGGGTTCGGAGAGAGAGCAAAGCGAAATCTTATTTTTGCTGGAAAATGAGGACGACCCCTACACCATCCAAGGGTTGCGCTCAATTTTTAGAGAGAATCAGCTAGGATTGGCGCGCAAAAGAGGAAGGCTTCGATATGATGAAAGAAAAGCTAGGAATCAGTACCAGGCCAACGTCATCCTCAATTCCGCCACCCGACTTTTTAGACAGGCCACCCTGGGCCAACAATGCATTTTGCGTTCCCCTCAATTTTTTTCCAATCTCTTTTCCCTCGGCGCCAACCTGGCGGCCATTTCGACGACGGGAGGGGCCAGTTTAGGTTTTGCTGCCACTTCGACCATTTTAGGAAATACCTTTGGCCTTATCAGAAAATCCAAACTGAACAGGCATATCAGAAAACTAGGGCAAGAAAAATTTGTAGCGGCCTATCAATGTGTGATGGAATCCCTCTCAAATCAATGGTGTCAAGCAAGAGAGACTTACGATCTTCTTGAATTTAAAATGCAAGAAAACAAAACGAACCCGGACCCTTTTTTAAGTGGAGTGAGAATTATTGACTACGAACTCCCGGTGCTGATGAATTGGTTAAATGATCTGCGCTCGGCCACTTTGCCACAAAATACGTCTATTTCTCAAAGGCAAATACAATTCATTGAAAGGGAAACCTCTCTTAGAGTTTGGAAACTCGACGCAATCGCTCGTTTAAGAGATGCGCAAAAAAAACTTCCCCCCTCGGATAGTGATGAAGATAAGGAAAAAAAGTTTTATATATTACAGCGCCTCATCGTGAGCCTAAACCCCGCCTTCTCTCAAGAACAGAGAGTCATCAACCCTGTCAACGAGATCACTTCGGGCAGTGAGTTGCCCTGGTTATTGGCCGGGGTTCCTCTCAAAGATGTTCCCACCACAACAAATTTTTCTGGAAGGACGGTTCTCATCGGTTTTGAAGCCATGACCGCCACCGATTTTCAGAGTCATCCGACCTTGGTTCCCCACTATCCCTTTTTTGAGACAAGAATCCTCGATAGTATTTTGAAATTGGAAAAGGAAGCGGCGGCCCTCATCTCCGGGCAAAGAAATAGCATCCTTCACGCCGATCCCGAATTTCTCTTTTTTGAAGCTGAAAATGATTATTACCGATACCATGCTCTCGGCAAAGAAAAGAAAGTCTCCCCCTTGGCAGCTATTGACAATATTCTAGATTATTTAAAGGATCATTATGAAGGAGATTTCTCCTCTGATTCGTGTACTCGCAATAATGAAAATAACGAAGATTATGCCGACAACCGCCAAAAAGTAATCAAGGAAACGCAAATCATACTTTGCCAAACCAAGGCCCAAGTTAAAGGCCTTTCCAAAGACCCCACCCAAAGGCTGAAAGAAATTTATCAACTGACAAAGCTGGAAAATGGAACCACATTTATTGAGCAGCGGATTCAAGCGGCCATTGAGCTTATCCTTGTTGAACAACTTTTGGAGAATAAAGATCAGGAAATTTCTTTAAAAGTAAAGCTTTTAGTTGTGGACAATATCATAAACGAGTTAGATCAATATGGTTCTTCCAATTTAAGTATGGTTAAACTGGATGTCCTCAATGCTTTACGAAACTCAGAAATGACTCTGCAAAACTTCGCTGAAATCTTTGCCGATGGAATCGGAAAAGCACTACGCCAGGTTCATAATAAGAATAACGGTAGTAACTTTCATGGGCCCCTTTTGGCCAAGTACTGTTCACTATTGCTGACCATTCCCGATTGGAACTCCAAAGAACTTCTCAAAAAAATAGACCTTTCTCTTTGTCATGGCAAAGCCCTTAAATCCTTCTGGCGTCAACGAAATAGTCCCTTTGAATTTCAATTTTCTTCAAAATTGTACCACTCTTCTTTCGGGCGCCGGCGTATGTGTCACCTCAGGCGTTTTTTAAGGAAAGAGAAGTACCATCAACGCTACAGAAATTAGCCAAGGCCTAATGTCCATCCAACGTACATTGGGTTTTTCCCCCGTTATCGTCATCTAATTTTAACATACAGAGAAGTGCCAAACCCTTGTTTTTCTATGGCCGACGTGATACCCCTTAGAGTCGATCTTTTGATCAAAAAATGTTATAATGCGTCCAAAGGGAGATATGTATATGGGGACGGCAAAAAAAGCAAGCTTAGAGGATACTTGGGAACTCCTGGGCGAGTTGATTAACTCTCAAAAGGAGACGGATCGGCAAATCGAGAAACTTGGAAAATCCCAAGAAGAAACCGATCGCCAACTCAAGGAGACGGATCGCCAAATCAAGGAGACGGATCGCCAAATCGAGAAACTTGGAAAATCCCAAGAAGCAACCGACCGCCAACTCAAAGCAACCGATCGGCGTTTTAACTCTCAGTGGGGCAAGCTTATCGAAAGTCTCGTCGAGGGTGATATCGTCAATAAATTCTCCGAAAGGGGAATTAAGGTTCAAGGAACCACCCAACGGTTAAAAAAGCTCTTTGAGGGGAAAGAGTATGAGTTTGATATTATCGCTCATAATGGGGATGAAATAGTCGTTGTCGAGGTCAAAACAACTCTTGATGTGGATAAGGTGGATCACTTTATCGAAAAGCTAAAGATATTCAAAAATATCTACCCCGAATACGCCGATAAAAAAATTTATGGGGCCGTTGCCTATCTTGTTGCCGACTCGGCCTCAGATAAATACTCTCAAAATCAAAAGTTATTCGTGATCAGAGCAACCGGAAATAGTTCGACCATCGTCAATCCTTCAAATTTTGAGGCAAGAATTTTTTAAAAAACTCCCTCTTTAGAATAGACCGGATGAGGTGAGGAAGGCCCCTGTTTTACAGGGATTTTTGTAAGTTGGATATTCGCCACGAGGAAATCTTTTTGCCTATTCTACAAATCCCGAATTTCAAAACTTCGTCGCTAAGGCCGATGCCATTGTTTCTAAGTCGAAAGACGGTCACGGGGCCGGATACCCCGAGAAACTTAAACAAATCGTCCGATCCCTCGCTCTCGATCACTTCCTATCTACACTCAAAGAATCGCAAGGCAAAAAAAAATTGAGGCGAACTAAAAAAAAGGGGCCTTACTTGGCCCCTTTTTTTTGATGGGTGCTGAACCCGGTGCTTTATTTTATTCTTAAAAGATCGGTTTTAAAAGACTGGTTCGGCCGTAGTACAGCCAATCGTTAATCCACTCCCTTCGGGTGGGCATTCTGAGATGATTTACTAGGTTGATAGTTTTAGGGTCATCAACCTGAACCCCATTCTCGAAGCTTAGACAAATCCCATATAAGTTAATGTTCGGGGTGCCACTATCAGCCTGTCGTATGTCGAGATGTCTAGGAGCGCAATGGGTATACCCGGTAGTTCTTTCCGTATATACAAAGTTACCACCATGGCGAACCCATTGGAGTTTGCTCGAATTGCGAACATTATTTTTAACATACCAGGCCAAGCGGATCTTATGCCAACGCAGCCTCCGCATACCGATGGGATAGTTACTGCACAATCCCTCAAAATTTCCATTTTGGTAGAGTCTAAACTGCCTACAATGATC
>JAPONP010000092.1 GCA_026713835.1 Bacteriovoracales bacterium | reverse complement strand
CCAAAATGACTGGACACAGCATATAAGAACGATGTAAACCCTTAACCAGGAGATTTTTATGGGTACATCGAGAAAATTTTACACGGATCAATTTAAAGAAGAGGCCGTCAAACTCGCTCAAGACGTTGGGGCAACAAAGGCTCCCGGTGATCGGTCAACCGGGATGGGTAGTAGTCTTAAAAAGTGGCGATTTTGGCCAAAATCGCCGTTTTTTACCCACAGATTTTGGTGAGGAGCCAAAAAATTTTGACACACACTGGATACACCTGTTTCAAGTGATTGGTCAATGCCTTTCTGCGCAGGGTGAGCTTGAATTCAAGCGGAACAACTCGATGCATTGTGTGTTTGATAAGGGTTCAAATTATGTTGGTAGTTTTAGACTATGGATGAAAGTATTAAAAAAACTGAACAGGATACCCGGCAAAAAAAGATTGAGGATTTTTTGGCCCAAATGATGGGTCAAGGGAGTTTTGCCACTGAAATAGTGTCCGAACTCTCAAATTTAAAAATGAGCGTGGAAGATGTGGGCGAGTTAAAATTTCCTATTGATCGAGCCCAGGCAAAGGAACTTGTCAAACATGCATCTTATGCCCCTTTCGGTCGTAGGGAGAAAACAATCACGGATTTATCCATTAGAAATGTATGGGAAATTAAGAAAAGCAAAATCAAAATTGATAATAGGTCTTGGAATAAAACTCTCGGCCCAATAATTAATCAAATACAAGGTGAATTAGGATTTCCTCCTGGCAAGGTTAAGGCAAAATTAGATAAGCTTTTAATCTATGAAAAAGGACAATTTTTTGCACCTCACCAGGATTCAGAAAAAGAAAATGGTATGCTGGGAGGTCTTATCGTTGTTTTGCCCTCTAAGCATAAGGGTGGGGCATTAGTTGTGTCCCATCAGGGCAAAAATAAAGTCTATCAAGTAAGGTCTAAAAATTCTGACAAATTAAATTTTTTTGCGTTCTATTCTGATTGTCAACACGAAATTAAAAAGGTTACCAGCGGATATCGAATTGCGTTGAGTTATAATTTAAGTATTGGGCCATCATATAGAGATCATGATTCTCACTTCAAGCACCATAATGACAAATTAGAGAATGCGATTAAGGACCACTTTAGTGCGTCAATAAGGCCACGTCCTTATGAAAAGAACAAAATTGAAAAGGGAAAAAAATTTGTATATTTTCTCGATCACCAATACACTCCAAGCGGACTTTCTCCTTTTACCTTAAAGAACGGGGATTATTTAAAGTTTGAAGCTTTAAGAGAAATCGCTGGCAATTTAGGGCTTAATATCTTTGTTGCTCTTGCAAAAATCCATGAATGTTGGAGTTGTGACGTTGATGATTTTTCCTATGGAGATTCCTACAGAAGAAGATATAGGAACCGGTATGATGATGAGGAGGAAGAAGAGCGTGTTCATGAGAATTATAAATTGGATGATCTTGTGGACGGCTCCACCAACCTAGATCATTGGAAATCCCTTACCGGAGAACCATTATTTTACGGGGAAATTTGGGCCCGTGATGAAGAAATTTTTATGACAAAGCCCACGGACGCATTTGATTTTTTTGAATCAGAGTATCAAGGGTGGATGGGTAATTATGGAAATACTTTAGATCGTTGGTATCACCGTGCCGCTATTGTATTATGGACTAAAAAGGATCATTTTAGTGGCGTTTCAGGAATCGGCCCCGAATATTTGATAAGTATTACTAAAGAGGCCTTAATAAATTCAAATAGGGATGATCTTAGGAAAACTCTTAGGTTATGGGAAGATTCATCATATTTGATAGAAGGAAAGGAACTATTTGGAGATGTTCTGACATTGGTAAAAAAAGTAGAAGATTCCAAATTGGCCAAAAAAATGTTGAAGAACTTTACAATTCAGGATTTTAAATCAAAATATGTTGATGAGTTTCTGGAGATTTCTGAATTATATGGTAAGGCTTGGTCTTTAGATATTTTAAAATTTTGGCACAAAGGTGTAAGAAATGAAGAAATATTAGATTCAAATAAATATGCTTTGGCTTTAATAGAACAGATATCGAGTAAATGGAATAAGGCCGTTGAGTTTGTTACTCAAATTAATGTTGATGCTTATATAAAATCATGCAATCGAGATAAGCGGCACTGGAAAAGCATCCCCTTAATTAGCAATGAGGGAGAGAGAACTTACAGGGTCAGTCGTTTATTAGAGATTTGCTATATGGGGAACAACTATAAATGCTACAAGGAGTTGATTCGATTTTTGTGTTCTGAAAAAGATTTATTCTCTTGTGAATCTTTGAATACTATTTTGCAAAAACTTAACGATATGGATGGAGTGGCTAATTTAAAAAATATTGGGTCAACTAAAATATCTGACTGCTTACTTATTCGACTAGAAGAGTTCTTAAATAATGGCATGAGAAAGAAGAATGATTGGTCAATAGGTGTAAAAGTTCCTTGTACTTGCACGGACTGTAAACAGTTAAAATCATTCTTAAGGTCTCAAGAAAAATCAATACACCTTCCCATGGCAAAAGAGCGGAGAAAACATCTTCACCGTGAGATTGAGAAGTTAAGAATATATATTTCTCATGAGACGTTGAGAAAGGGGAGCCCGCATATCCTTGTTTTAAAAAAGCTTCCTCGCCTCTTCACAGAGGAGGAGAAGGTTTTCAATAATAGAAAAAAGATTTTTATGAGATTGAAATCGAAGAAAAAGGTTATATCTTCTTCTTTTTGAAAACAGCCTTAGAGATAAGTCCTTTGGAAAAAATATGGAACGACTCAAACAATATTATAGGGAGCAATCTTCCTCGCTTTAAGGGGGATTTCGCCGACCTGGATACCGGTGGCTGCCGTCGGTCGGCATTGGGCCTAGGATCGCTTTTTTTTTCTTCTTTGAGTAAATTGGCTTGATGAAGTACTCAAGGCCCAACTTACGAAAGAGCAGCTCTTTACCGATTTAGTCCTACCGAGTGTGTACTGCTCGATATGAAATGTCGCACGCATAGCGCCAAGCGACCCCTTCCCGCCTCTCCCTTTTCCATGGGCCAAATCCGGGCTATCGCAGGCGAAAAACGCCCCAATTTCTCCCACCACCTCCACCACTCATCTCAAACCCCTTGGAATCATGGGGGTGCCAGCGCGGCGCACAATCAGCACTCCCACCCTATAATGCATTGAAAAAAATAGGCTTTTTATCTATAATTTGAATGAATGAAAGAGGAGGGCTTTCTTTTGAATCCATCTCGGCGTCAATTTTTCAAAAACTCTTCACGGATATTTCTTGCGGCGGCCATCGTCGCTCCCCTCGGAATGTTTGGCCAAATGGTGATCAGGTTTCTCTATCCGAAAAAGCGATCCGACCATTGGTTTTTTGTTTCGACCACCGCCAAATTTGAACCTGGAAAATCCACCACATACAAAACCCCCGAAGGGCAGTCGGTGATTATCTCTAGGGTCAAAGAGACGGGAACAGTGGATGATTTTATCGCCCTCTCCAATGTCTGCCCCCATCTTGGCTGCAAAGTCCATTGGCAAGGAGATGACAAGACCTTTTTTTGCCCTTGTCATAACGGAAAATTTAGCGCCCTCGGAAAACCCCTTACGGGGCCCCCGGCAAAGGCCAATCAAGAGCTTATTCAATTTCCTTTAAAAATAGAAAAGGGGCTTTTGTATATTAGAGTGCCGTCGGAATCCCTCTTTAGAATCTCTAAGCTCAATTCCAAACACCGTGGATGCACAAATCAAAGAAGAACCCCGGCATGATTTTGAAATTAAAAGGTTGGTTTCAAGAAAGGCTTCCCGTTAGTGGGGAGCAAATTCGAGAACTTACCAATGAGCCCGTACCTAACCACATGAAGCATTGGTGGTTTTGTCTTGGAGGAACCCCTGCCTTTCTCTTTTTATTACAAATTGTCACGGGTATCTTACTTTCCTTTTACTATTCTCCCTCTACCCTAACGGCTTATGAGTCGGTTAAGTATATCAGTGAAAGCGTCCCCTACGGTCACTATATTAGAGGTCTCCATAAATGGGGGGCCACCTTTTTCATCGCCTCCATTATTTTGCATCAAATGAGAGTTTATTTTTCAGGGGCCTATCGATATCCCAGAGAGATCAATTGGATGATCGGTATGTGTATTCTTCTTTGTTCCACCGTACTGGGATTTACCGGTTATAGCTTGATCTACGAACAACTGAGCTTTTGGGGGGCCACGGTCGGAGCCAATATCGCAGATAGCATCCCCTTTATCGGGCCCTTGATGAAAAAAGTTCTTTTGGGAGGCGAAGCCTATAATGCCAACACGATCAATCGATTTTTTATTCTTCATGCCGCCGTCTTGCCTTGCGTTTTGGCGGTACTGCTTTTTATTCATATCTCTATACTTAGGATTCAAGGCATTTCAGAGCTTGAGTTTTCATCAGATAAAAAACAAAAAAATAAAGTCTTTAACTTCTTCCCGGATCATCTCTTTACCGAAATAATCATGGCCCTCATTTTGATGATCTTGCTTAGCGCTTTAACCACTTTATTCCCGGCACATTTGGGCGAAAAAGCTAATCCTCTTATCACTCCCGAAATGATTAAGCCCGAATGGTATTTTTATACGGTTTTTAGATGGCTCAAACTCTTTTCGGGAACATTTGCCGTATTGAGTACGGGTTTCATCATCTTTTTGATGTTTTCTTGGCCTTTTATCGATAGTTGGTTTCGACGAAAAACAAAATATCAAGAAGCCAGCGTATGGATTGGCCTTTTTTCAGTACTCATTATTATTTCTCTAACGGCTTGGGAAGCTCTAGTCGTTCATTAGTTTTAACAAGGATGATAAAAATGAAGGTAGAAACTAAAAAAATAATTATCGGGATTTTGAGTTTACTCTTTTTGGCCTCCCTGATTTTAGTTCAATGGAAAGAAGTTACGAGACAACAAATCGAAGCCGGTCATATCTCGCCCCATATTTCCATCCCCCAATCATCGAAAGCCTGCGTGGAATGCCACCGTAAGGGAACCCCTTCAATTGTGGCCCATTGGGAAAACAGCACTCACGCCCTTAAAGGAGTCTCATGCCTGGAGTGCCATACGGCCCACGAAAAAGACCCCGATTCTTTCATGCACCAAGGACGTAGAATCGCTACCATCGTCACACCTAAAGACTGTGCCGGATGCCACGTTCAAGAGGCCCGTGAATTTGCCGAGTCTCACCACGCCAAAGGGGGGAATATCCTCGCCTCTTTGGATAACTATTTAGCCGAAACGGTGGAAGGCTCTCGAATCCCCTTTGATCCCCATTCCAAAACCCCGGGCACCCACTATATGAGTACGTTTTCCGATGGAAAGGTCAACGGTATGGCTTCGGCCGTCTCCGGTTGTATGCAATGCCACGGGAGCAAGGTGGCCTTTCACTCCATCGACGGCGGCCAAATCAATGTGGATGATCTCAAGCCCGATAAAGATGGATTTCCAACGAACCATGCTATCGTGACGAAAATAAAAAGGGATGAAAACGGAAAGCCTCTTTTTCACCACAATACATGGCCCAATACGGGCATTGGGCGAATCAACGTGGACGGCTCTCTTGGTTCGTGTGCAGCCTGCCACAGTCGCCACGATTTTTCTCCCCGAAGGGCAAGACAACCGGAAAACTGTGCCAAATGCCATCTTGGGCCGGATCATCCCCAAAAGGAAATTTTTGAAGAGTCCAAACACGGTGTGGCCTATCGCGATCTCAAGGATCACATGAATCTCGATGCCAAGGATTGGGTTTTGGGGAAAGATTATCATCACGCCCCAACCTGTGCGACTTGCCACATGTCCGGCCATTCAAAAAATGGAGGGAAAATCACTCACGATCCGGGGGAAAGAATTTCGTGGACAAATCGTCCTCCCGTGAGCTTGAGAATGGACACGGATAAAAACCATAAAGTCATCAAGGAAGCCGATCCCGTCAAAAGAGAGGCCCTTATTGCCGATAGCGCTCGCACAAAAAGAAATCGAATGAGAAATGTCTGCCTTCACTGTCACTCGCCGGATTACGTCGATGGATTTTACAAGCAATACGACGATTTTATTCATCTCTATAATGAGAAGTTCGCCAAACCCGGACAAAAAATTATCGCCGCTCTCAAAAAGGAAGGATTTATCAGCGAAAAACCCTTCGATGATAAAATTGAATGGACGTGGTTCTATCTATGGCATCACGAAGGTCGAAGGGCCCGGCATGGGGCCTCCATGATGGCCCCCGATTATGCCCATTGGCACGGAATGTACGAGGTAGCGGAAAGATTCTATATGGAACTCATTCCGGAGGCGAGAGAACTCATTCATCATTCAAAAAGCCCGAAGGCTTTAAGAGTCAAAAAGGTCATCGATGACATCATGGCCAGACCCGAACATCAGTGGAAAAGTTCCGGGAAATCCTCAAGAAAACTTTAGGGCCGATGGAGCTGTTTGAAACTCGTGCAATCCCATGGAATCAAAAATATAATCGGGAGTTCTTATTTTATAGAAAATTCCCGTTTCATGATGAATCGTAGTTAAGATATTTGATTGAAAAGAAATTTTGGAATGGGCCTCACCCTCCTCATAGGGAACAAAGAGTTCATATATCGTTTGTTTTTCTAAAAAATAACTTAGAATTTTCTTTCTAAGAGAAATCATATCCTCTTCACTATGAGCCGAAACGAAATAGCTATAGGGGTATTTCTTGCTTATAATCTTAGAGTGAAGAGAATCAGTGGAGCGATCTCTTTTATTAAAGATATAAAATTTATCTTTTTCCCCTAAGCCAAGATCTTTTAGCACCTCTTCTGTAATTTCTATCTGTTTTTCAATATCAGGATTTGAAATATCACAAACCACAAGAAGAAGTTCTGCTTCCTTAGCCGATTCCAATGTGGTTTTAAATCCGTTGATAAGAGTTGGGGGAAGATTTTGAATAAAGCCTACGGTATCAATGAGAATCATAGGGGGTTTGGTATCGGGATTGAGCGTCCTATAAGTAGAGTCAAGGGTGGCAAAAAGTTTATCTTCCGCTTGGATATTAACCTCGCAAAGTCTATTTAGTAGAGATGATTTTCCAACATTGGTGTAGCCAACCAATGCGATCGTGATAGATTTTTTTTGACGTTTTTTCCCCTGTTGCAAACGGGCCTTCTCTACACTCCGAAGCTCTCGCTTGAGAAATTGAATCCGTTGGCGAATGAGCCGACGATCCAATTCCAATTGTTGTTCACCTTCACCCTTTAGACCGATACCTCCTTTTTGGCGAGTAAAATGCCCCCAAAAACCCAAAAGCCTAGGAAGCATATATTCGAGGCGAGAAATTTCCACTTGAATCTTAGCTTCCTTACTGCGGGCGTGTTTGGCAAAGATTTCAAGAATGATAGTGCAACGATCGATGACTTCCAATTGAGTGGCCTCTTTGATATTTCTCATCTGAGAAGCCGTGAGCTCAAAATCAAAAACCAAGGCTTCGATTTTGTTTACCTTGGCCGATTTGGCAATCTCTTTGATTTTTCCTCTTCCCAAAAGGGTTCCGGGATCGAGTTCATTTTTCCTTTGATAGTATTGTCGTCTATGATCTAGACCTAAAGTTCGGCATAACTCTTTGAGTTCGGCTAAGGAATTGAGGGTTTCTTTCTCCGATCGATGATTTTCTAGTTGGCCCGAGATGAGGGATACCGTCGCTACGGGCATACCGGAGGGCAATCGCATTTCTTCTAAGTTCATCCCATTAAGAGCCTATCCTAAAACCACCTTCTATTGCAATCGGTTCTCAAATGAGTTAGATTTATTCCCGATGAATCCTTTTTCTTTTTGTATTCAAGACGATGAAAGAGCCGCTCCTTTGCCCCTAACTTTAGCCGTCAATAGGGCCTTTCTCTATGGAGAGGCCTCAACGACTTGCTCCTTACTGAAAAGGGGAAAGATTCTCTTTTGGGAAGATCACCTAGATCGCCTAGAGCAATCCTGGCTTTCCTTTTATCCCCAATGCTCTCCATCACTTCTTAGGGGAAAGATTCAAAAAAATGTTGACCGAATCCCCTTCATCTCTCACGACCACTATGTCAAGATATGTCTCTTTACCAATGATTGGGGAAGAAAATTTGATCGAGAAAAGGCCAATATCCTCCCCAATATACTTCTCTTTGGTGGAGAGTATTCACCTTCAAAGGCCCTCATTCATCTTAAGACGTTTCACAAAAAAACCCCTAAAGAAAAATCCTACAAAAGACCTTATTACCTGGATGAATTGCAGGATCGATCTATGGCCAAAACCCTATCTTACTCCGATATCCTCTATATAAGCCCCGAAGGATTTGTCCTCGAAGCCTCTCTTTCCAATGTATTCTTTATCTATCAAGACCAAGTCTTTACCCCAAAACTCTCTCCCTTT
The DNA here is from genome assembly GCA_026713835.1 of Bacteriovoracales bacterium. Taxonomy (GTDB): domain Bacteria; phylum Bdellovibrionota; class Bacteriovoracia; order Bacteriovoracales; family Bacteriovoracaceae; genus JAPONP01. Next base: position 2,531 of record JAPONP010000092.1, on the reverse strand, counting down.
ATTCTAGCCGGTATTGCTAGGAAACACTTTATCCAAATGCTCAAAAAGCATGATATTCCCCTCATACAAACCGATATCCACCAAAGTGAATTGGTCAATATGGAAGGCGTCCTCTTGACCAATTCTCTAAGTCAAATAAGCATGGCCGAATCCCTCGATAAGAGAAAATTACACTCTCCTTTAGGCAAAAAACTTCAAAGACTTTACATAGAAAGTTGCGAGGGGTATTTTAACCCCCATGAAAAAAGAGAAAACCATTTCATGTCCTCGTTGTAAGAAAAAATTTAATTACTATGCTTCGGACTTTCGCCCCTTCTGTTCAAAACGTTGTAAAATGATTGATCTTGGTCATTGGCTCGATGAATCCTATACCATCTGTACACCTATGCATGAAGATGAAGAAAACCCTGAAATGGAAGAAGAATTGGGAAAAAAAGAAGATGATTTCTAAAAAAGAAGCGAGAGAAATTCTCAAAGATTTTAGCTTTATCGCCGAAAAGGTCTCGCCCCTTTTACTCAAAAGGCAAAAATCTTTGGCGAAACTCGACATTCGCTATAAAGATCATCAAAAGGCCCAAGGGATTGTTTCCAACGCTGATGAGGAAGCCGAAGAGCTTATCCTTAACTACCTCCAAAAAAAATATCCCTCTATTCCGGCCCTATCGGAAGAAATGGCCCATCGTCAAAAACTCACGGATTACCGCCGATTTCAAAAGATGCCCCTTTGTTTTGTCATTGACCCCTTAGATGGAACCAAGAATTTTGTTCATGGACTAGATTACTATTGCATTTCATTGGCTTTATCGATATTTGGACGCCCCCATATTGGATTTGTCTTAAGGCCACCGACCGGGGAATCCTTTTGTGCGATCGAAGGGGAAGGGAGTTGGCTTAAAATACCCCCTCATGCACGAAGAAAAAAACTTTTGGTCAAACGCAAAAATAAACCCCTATCTCACTGTCTTTTTAGCAGTGGACTCCAATCTCCAAGACATCGGCCAAAAGTAAAGCAAACCCTAAGCATTCGACGAATGGGTTGTGCAGCGTTAGATCTTTGTTATGTGGCCGCAGAAAGATTTGACGGCCATATATCCGAAGGGCTTTCTCCTTGGGATGTAGCGGGATCAGCCGTCATCTTAAAAGAAGCTCAAATAATCATTAGTGATTTAGAGGGAAATGAGTTCGACTGTTTTGGCCAAACATTTTTAGCGGCTCCTCAAGGAATTTATCATTCTTTACAAGAAGCTTTAAAAAATCGGCCTATCATTCGATAGGCCGATTCCGAGCTAAAATCATGTTGAACGGTAAAGTCGTTTTCTCTCAACCTCCAAGTAGTTGTAAGGCCCATTGCCCTCGAGTATTGGCCTGTGCAAGAACGGCAGTTCCGGCTTGGCTCAATATGCTATAACGTACGTTGTTTGACGATTCCAATGCATAATCTGTATCCGCAATACGGGATCTTGCAAAGGATTGGTTTTCTATGGAAATCCTCAAATTTTCTGTAGCAGAGGACAATCGATTTTGAATGGCACCGAGGTTGGCCCTCGTTCCGGTAACTTTTGTGATAGCAGTGTCAATTTTGTCTAGGCTGCCGTGGGCATCCGCCTTTTTAGAAACACCAAGGCCATCAATTCCTAAACTAGAAGCCTTAACATTACTTTCCCCTGCATTAAAGCTAATACGATCTTCAAAATCATCATTTTTGATGCCGACTTGAATATCGTAAACATCTCCCGTTCCATCCAATAATTTTCTGCCGTTAAATTCCGTCACCGCCGTGATTCGATCAATCTCTTCCACAAGATTTTGAAATTCAACATCGGTAAACTCTCGCTCCACATCGGCAAGAGTATCTGAGGATGCTTGAATCGCAAGTTCTCGCAACCGAATGAGAATATTGGTTAACTCATTCAATCCACCTTCTGCAACTTGAAGCATTGAAATTCCATCCGCCGTATTCCTTACAGCCTGTGTCGATGAGCGGATATGGCTTCTGAGTTTTTCACTAATCGCCAATCCGGCAGAATCATCCGAAGACTTTGTAATTCGTGAACCGGTAGAAAGCCTGTTGAATGTAACCCCTTGCTCTTTGTTGGTTCTGCTCAAAGAGCGTTGGGCCACCATCGCAGATACGTTCGTATTAATACGATAAGACATCGGCACCTCCCTTGGTCATCTGATTCTTACTGAATCCGTTTCTCGTACACCTTGAGAAGTCGTAGGCTTTCTGCCAAATTTTCCGTCTTTTGGTTAATATGTTGCGTTCACACGCATTGGTGAGGTTTCGGAAGCGAATCGTATTTCTTTATAGAGTAAAAGACTAATAATGCTTTTTTTTCAAAAAATATCGTATTGGGATTAAGGGCCTATCCTAAAGGCAAAAATTATCTAAAATCGTAACTGCTCACCCCCCGGCAATCTTGGCAGTCGACTGCCTCGTCGCTTCCCTGCGACGTGCAGGAAGCACGCCTCGGTCGCTCCTCGTTGCCTCCTACCAATCTTATCCGGGTGGAGAACAGTTACCTTGCCTT
>JAPONP010000091.1 GCA_026713835.1 Bacteriovoracales bacterium | reverse complement strand
CGGGCCCTTCGGGCTCGGGAAAATCCAGCCTGGCCTTTGACACCATCTATGTAGAAGGGCAAAGGCGCTATATTGAATCTCTTTCCTCCTACGCTCGGCAGTTTTTGGGTCAACACCATCCTCCTGATGTAGAGTCAATTTCCGGGTTATCTCCGGCCATTGCCATCGATCAAAAATCAACCTCGAAAAACCCTCGCTCCACAGTGGGGACTATCACTGAGATTTACGATTATTTGAGAGTGCTGTTTGCCAGGGTAGGGGACTTATACGACCCTGAGACCAACACTTTAATTAAAAAGCACACCCCTGCGCAAATTGTAAGAGAGCTTCTTGCCCTCAAAGAAAAATCCAAACTCATTTTAATGGCCTCTGTTGTTTCCCAAAAAAAGGGCGATTTTAAAAAAGAAATTTCAAAATTTCTCTCCATGGGCTTTAACCGCGCCCGTATAGATGGGGAGATTATGCTCTTGGATGAAGAGATCAAGCTGGCCAAAGCAAAGCCTCATACCATTGATATTGTCGTTGACCGGATTGTTGTTAAAGAGGGTATCGAAAAGCGCCTCACCGATTCCATTGAGCATGCCCTGAAACTAGGGGAGGGAAAATGTATTGTTTGGGCCAATGAAAAAGATGAATATCAATTTAGTGAAAATAATATAAACCCTAAAACGAATACCGTCTTTCCCGATTTGGAGCCACGTTTGTTTTCTTTTAATAGTCCGATAGGTGCCTGCCCCGAGTGCAATGGCCTGGGCGAAAGTAAAAATTTTAATATCGACCTTATGATTCTCGACGACAACTTGGGAATTTTAGAAGGGGCCATCAAACCTTTGCAGAAGAAAAATAGTTTTCTCTTCAATATGGTCAAATCCATCCTTAAAACAGAAAAAATTAGCCCCTCTACTCCTTTAAAAGAACTTCCTCCCAAGGTTTCTAAAATTCTTTTTAGCGGGTCAAATAAAATTTACAAATACACTTTTAAATCCGACCATTCTCATTTTGAATTTTCCAAGCCTTTTCCGGGTATCCCCAAATGGTTGGAAAAAAAGTTCCGCGAAACAGGGTCGGAAAGAGTACGCAAAAACCTTGAAGGGTATATGAATATTCAAACCTGCACCTCTTGCCAGGGGAAAAGGCTCAACCCTGTTGCTTTAAGCACTTATATTGGCGATTTTAACATTATGGATATTTGTTCCATGAGTGTTGCCGACGCTTATACTTGGATAACCCAAGAAATTCAGAGTGTTTTAGGAGGTGAAAAGGCCGTCATTGGCAAAAAGCTGATTGTCGAAATTGCCAACCGTCTTAAATTTTTAGTCGATGTAGGGCTCGGTTATCTCAACCTCAACCGCGCGGCCAACGGCCTGTCGGGTGGTGAAAGCCAAAGAATCCGTTTGGCCACTCAGATTGGCTCTGCTCTATCTGGTGTTCTCTATGTTTTAGATGAACCAAGCATCGGGCTTCACCAAAGAGATAATACAAAACTTATTAAAACCTTAAAAAATTTGCGCAATATTGGAAACACTGTTCTGGTTGTTGAACACGATGAAGAAACGATGAGAGAAGCCGATTTCCTCATCGATATGGGACCAGGTGCGGGAGTTCATGGCGGTCGAGTTGTTGCTCAAGGAACCGCTGACAAAATCCTTAAAAACAAGAGAGGTTTGACGGCCAAATTTCTGGGAGGAGTGGAAACAATTCCCGTCCCTACAAAAAGAAGAAAAGCGATCCATTTTATCAAAATGAAAAAGGCGGAACACCACAACCTTAAAAAAGTTGATGCCGAAATACCCCTCAACATTTTAACCTGTATCACTGGAGTTTCCGGTAGTGGGAAGTCAACTCTCATCCACGAAGTACTCGTCCCGGCCTGTCGGAGCTATCTATCGAGGGCCCATAGTTCTCTTTACAGCAAAAAAAATTACCACTCCATCTCCGGCGTTCAGCAGATAAAAAGTGT
>JAPONP010000090.1 GCA_026713835.1 Bacteriovoracales bacterium | reverse complement strand
TGACGGGTAAAAGTTTGGAGCAGATAGGACAGATGAGCCTTTCGGCCAGAGCGAGTATGCTTACGGAAGTTAGCAGTGGGAATGAGGAGTTGGTTTTTCAACTGACCCGGGCTTCCGAGAAAATTTCTATCGCTAACAATCCCGAGGCCTCGGCCGAAAAACTCTTGCTCGCTTTCAGTCCGAATGAGAAAGCTCAAAGGCCTACGCTTGTCCACGATGTTCCTGCCGGGAAAGAAGCTTTGGGGCGAGCGCTCAAAGATTTTAAACCAGGAGATACCTATAGAGATATGGGCTTTCGGCCCATTGAGATGAAAGATTCTGGACTCAGTCACACTATAGTTATGTCCAGATTCGTGACCGAAAAACAATGGGTGGAACTTATGGGGAACAACCCCTCCATGATTCCCCGGAATACCCCCGTAGAAGTGGAGCGGCAAAAGGCCTTTAAGTTTGCCAATCAGTTTTCCGAGAGTCAGGGACTCAAACCCGCCTACGATTTAAGTACTCCCGGAGAGGTTCGGGTCAATGCTCCCAGAGGAGATATCTACCGGGCAGAGGGTTTTAGGCTTATGACAAGTGAGGAATATGAGAGCATCATTCTCAAGCCAGCGAGAGAGTCCCAAATCAAAATCGAAGACGGAAGGGATATCTATGGTCACACCGGCAAAGTGGAAGGATGGGGTGACAAAGCCAAAGTCGAAGGCGAAAAGGATTTCTACAATGTGCAAGAATGGGGTTTTGAGGATGTAAGTCGGGGTTGGGAGACGGCGGCTCCTCCTCTGTCTCTAAACGGTATGCGGTTCCGCCTAGTGAGAACAATAGAGTAATTCTTTAGATCCGTTACGCTTTTAGTTCCTAGGGCATTTAAAGTGCCCTAGGAATTTTTAAGCAAATCCTTTTAAAGGGCAAACGATAAATTTTATCATCTTGAACACGCTAACTCGAAGAGGATTTTTTCTTCTCACAGTCTTCGGGCCTTTTGGAACAAAAGAGGCACGAGAGTCCTAGCGCTTGGCCTAGGCCGCCGCAACTTCCTTTGAGGGCCTTTCGGGCCAAAAGATACCCAAGGCCCATCAGGATCATAAAGAGAAGAAAAATGAGCAGGGTGAGTAAAATCGTTTTCATGGTTTAGGCCAATGACGTCCTCGAAGCTCTTGAAGCCCCGTCGATGTGGAGGCAATCAAAAGAACTTTTAACCCCAATCGATTGGCCGTGTCCAGGGCCTTTTTCTTTCCCATGGCCAAAAGGGCCGTGGCCCAAGCGTCCGCTTGGGTGCAATTGTCGTAGATGACGCTCACACTGAGAAGATCGCCGGGAGAGGTTTTTCCGCTATGGGGATCGATGATATGGGAGTAGCGTTGGCCCTTTACGGTGTAGGTGTTGCGGTAATTTCCACTGGTGGCCAAGGAGGCATTTTCAAGTTCGACGGTGGTTTGGATGGAGCGCTCTTTTTTTAAGGGGCGTTCCACGGCCAAACGCCAGGGTTTGTCTCGCCCCGATCCCACTCGAATCTCTCCACCGATTTCGACCATGTAGCGATGGATTCCAAAAGTCTCCAAAAGTTTGGCCGTCTCATCCACCCCGAGCCCCTTGGCCGAAGCGGAAAAATCCAAATAGGCCTTCTTATGGGGTTTTTGAATCCGCTTAAAGTCTTTGGAGATGCGGTATTTGTGGAGTCCCACCCAGGCCAAGGCCTTGCGGATGTTGGCCTTGGCCGGGGGGCGGCGATGGCGTTTGGGGCCATGGCCAAAAAGACCCACCAAAGGCCCGATACTGGGATCAAAAAAGCCGCCGCTTTGTTCAAAGACTTCAAAGCTAAGCCTTAGGGCCTTTTGGAAAAGAGGGCTTAGGGAAAATTCTTGAAGGTGGCCCTCTCGATTGAACCTCGATATCTCGGAGTTTGGAAGATAGGTGGAAAGGGAGCGGTTGATCTCAAGGAGTTTTGCGTCCACTCGCCTTTTGATGTCGTCTCGCTTTGGGGAAGAGGGGGCGGGGTAGTATTTGACCGTGTAGGTTGTGCCCATGGTTTTGCCCCGGAACTCGTGGAGTCGGGGCGAGCAGGAAAAAAGGGTGAGTAGAACCCAGAGGAAAAGGAGTCGCCGTGGGCTGACGCCGGAAGCGAGCAAGGCCTTAGCCTCCAAAGTCGTCGAGCATGATGTCCTCTCGTTCGACTCCAAGATTCACCAGCATTTCGATCACGCATTTATTCATGATGGGAGGCCCACATAGATAGTATTCGCAATCTTCCGGGGCGGAGTGATCTTTGAGATAGTTGTCGAGAAGAACTTGGTGGATAAATCCCTTATGCCCTTGCCAATTATCTTCCGGGAGGGAGTCGGAAAGGGCCACGTGCCAAGTGAAATTGTCGTTTTCTCTTTGGAGCATATCGAAGTCTTCGACGTAGAACATCTCTCTTTTCGATCTGGCCCCGTACCAAAAACTCACTTTTCTTTTGGTTTTGATTCTTCTGAATTGATCGAAGAGGTGGGAGCGCATGGGCGCCATTCCCGCACCTCCTCCAATGAAAACCATCTCCTTATCCGTCTTGCGGGCGAAAAATTCCCCAAAGGGCCCTGATATGGTGACGTTGTCTCCCGGTTTGAGGTCAAAAATATAGGACGACATCTTTCCGGGCTCCACGTTGGGAAGGGGAGGAGGAGGGGTGGCGATTCTCACATTGAGCATGATGATCCCCTTTTCCTCCGGGTAATTGGCCATGGAATAGGCCCGGATGACCTCTTCTTCCGTGTGGGAACGGTAGCGCCACAGATTGTATGTATCCCAATCCGGGCGGTACTCCTCTTCCACGATAAAGTCCTTGTAGTCGATGGAAAGCCCCGGAGGACGTTCGATTTGGATAAAGCCTCCGGCCCGAAAGGGAACCTCTTCCCCTTCGGGAAGTTCCAAAACCAGTTCCTTAATGAAGGTGGCCACGTTGTGATTGGATCGAACCCGGCAATTCCATTTTTTGACCCCAAAAACTTCTTCGGGAACCTCGATCTTCATATTCTGTTTGATGGCGACCTGACAGGAAAGGCGAACCCCTTCCCGGGCTTCCCTCTTGTTGATATGGGTTTTTTCCGTGGAGAGAATATCTCCACCTCCCTCCAAAACCTTAACCACGCATTGGGCACAGGTTCCCCCGCCCCCACAGGCCGAAGAGACGAAGAACTTATGGGAGGCCAAGGCCGTGAGGAGTTTTCCTCCTGCGGGAACGGAGATGGTTTTTTCCCCGTTGATTTCGATATCGATGGGGCCTTGGGGTACCAGTTTTGATTTGGCCATGAGGATGACCACCACCAAAGACAAGATGATGGCGGAGAACATGAGAACGCCTAAAAGAATGGTCTCCATAAATCGTTTCCTCTTTTTTCCTTTTTTTCTTTCTCTCTCTATCCCACTAGAGTTGGATCCCCGAAAAGGCCAAAAAGCCCAAGGCCATAAGCCCTACGGTGATAAATGTTATCCCAAGACCCCGAAGGCCATCCGGCACATCGGAGTATTTCATCTTTTCCCTGATACCGGCCAAGGCCATGATGGCCAAGGCCCAACCCACGCCGGAACCGAAACCAAAGACCACACTTTCGGGAAAGTTGTAGTTTCTTTCCACCATAAAAAGAGAGCCCCCGAGGATGGCGCAATTGACCGTGATGAGGGGAAGAAAAATGCCCAAACTGGCGTAGAGGGCCGGGAAAAATTTATCCAATGTCATTTCGAGAATTTGAACGATGGCTGCGATCACCCCGATATAGGAGATCAGGCCCAAAAAGGAGAGGTCTTCATTCGCAAGAGAGGCCCCGGTCCAAGCCAAGGCCCCTTCCTTGAGAAGGTAATTATAGATGAGGTTATTGGCCGGGACGGTGATGGTTTGAACCACGATGACGGCGATACCAAGGCCCGTGGCCGTCTCTACCTTTTTGGAGACGGCCAAAAAGGTACACATCCCGAGAAAGAAGGCGAGGGCCAGGTTTTCGATGAAGACGGCCTTGATAAAAAGAGAGAGGTAATGTTCCAGCACGATTTAGTTCTCCTCTTCCACTTGATTCTTTTTCCAGGCGCGAAGACCCCAGATAAAAAGACCGATGAGAAAAAAGGCACTGGGGGAAAGAAGCATCATGCCGTTGGCCTCATACCATCCCCCCTCCCGAGTGAGAGGGAGGATGGTCAAACCCATGATCTTTCCGCTGCCGAGAAGTTCCCGAAAGAGACCCACGAAGATCAAGACGATGGAGTAGCCAAGCCCGTTTCCGATGCCGTCCAAAAGACTCATAAAAGGCCCATTTTTCATGGCGTAGGCCTCGGCCCTTCCCATGACGATGCAATTGGTGATGATAAGAGACACATAGACGGTCATACTCTTGGCCACATCATAGACAAAGGCTTTGAGGAGTTGGTCGGTGACGATGACGAGGGAGGCGATGATGGTCATTTCGACGATGATGCGAATACTATTTGGAATGTGATGGCGGATCAAGCTCACGGAAAAATTGGAAAGGGCCATGACAAAAATCACGGCCACACACATGACGAGGACGGCCTCCATCTTTGTCGTGACGGCCAAAGCGGAACAGATCCCAAGAATTTGAAGGGCGATGGGGTTGTTTTCAAAGAGGGGGTTAAAGAGAGTTTTTTTAATGCTCATAATCGACCTCCTCATGCTCACGATTGGCTTCCTCGTTGTCCACCTCTTTGTTATCCACTTCCTCGTTTTGAGAGAGTTGTTCCCGGTAAGTTTTGAGAAATTTTCCGTATCCGTCATTTCCTAGCCAGTAGCTAATCAAATATTCCACTCCCCGTGCGGTGATGGTGGCCCCGCTAAGTCCGTCGATTTGAGAGAGGGCTTCAGGGGAGTTGGGATCGACGCTTCCTTTGAGAACTTTAAGAGGGGGGCGTTCGTCCTCGATTGTGAGTTTCTTTCCTCGCCAAGAGGCCTTCCAGGAGGGGTTGTCCACCTCACCTCCAAGTCCCGGAGTCTCCCCATGCTGGTAGAAGCCGATGCCAAGAACCGTCCTCGCATCTCTTTCCAAGGCTAAAAAACCGTAGAGGGTTGACCAAAGACCTTTGCCGTGAATGGGCAAGATGAGAGCGTCGATGCCTCCGTCGGGAGTTCTCACCAAATAAACCTTTCCCAGTTTGGCCCTGGTTCTGATCTTGGCCAAATCGTTTTCCGGGGCAATGGCATGGGCGAGACTCGGGTCTTTGGCCGCTTTTTGGGCATCGTAAGTTTCCACCTCCGGTCCGTTGGGAGGGGAAATCGGTTCGCCGGTGGCCAGATCGATGAGATAGGTTTCGATTTTCTCAAAGATTTTGGCGATATCTTCTTTGGCGACCTTCCCTTTGGGAAGAAGACCGGCTGCTAAGAGGATATTTTTTTGGATGTCGAGCCTTTTATTGTTTTCCTGAAGGGATTTGAGCCTTACGGCGGCGGTACTCACCAAAACCGAACAGACCACGCATAAGAGGATGGCCACGAAGAGGGTTTTGAAAGCGCCTTCGTTTTTGGAAGAACTCACGATCTAAGCCTCCGTCTTTTGATATTGCCTTGAATCGCAAAATGATCGATCAAAGGAGCGAAGACGTTGGCAAAGAGAATGGCCAACATCATGCCCTCGGGAAAAGCGGGGTTCACCACTCTGACGAGAACCACCATCACTCCGATCAAGGCTCCGTAAAACCACTTGCCCTTTTCGGTCATAGTCGCACTGACCGGGTCCGTGGCCATAAAGATCGTGCCAAAGGCAAATCCACCCAGAACCAAATGCCAATGGGGGGGCAGGGAAAAAAGAGGATTGGTATCGCTGCCTACGACGTTAAAAAAGAGGGCCGATAAAACCGTGGCGAGGGTGACGGAGACCATGATTTTCCAAGAGCCTATCCCCGTCAGGATGAGATAGGCGGCCCCCAACAGGCAGGCCAAGGTGGAGGTCTCTCCCATGGAGCCCGGAATAAGGCCCAAAAAGGCCTCTCCCCAGCCGCCGGTGATGGCTTCGGTGCCGCCGGTCGCAGCTTGGGACAAAGCGGTGGCCCCACTATGACCGTCCACGGCTACCCAAACCCTATCCCCTGAGATTTGGGCCGGGTAGGCAAAAAAGAGAAAGGCCCTGCCCGTAAGGGCCGGGTTGAGGAAGTTTTTCCCCGTTCCTCCAAAAAGTTCCTTTCCAAAGATCACCCCAAAGCTAATCCCTAGAGCGACCTGCCAGAGGGGGATGCCGGCCGGGAGGGTAAGAGGGAAGAGGAGTCCCGTGACCAAAAAGCCCTCGTTGATCTCATGCCCTCGGACGGAGGCAAAGAGGGCCTCCCAAAGTCCTCCAACCATATTGGTGACCAAATAGATGGGAACAAAATACAAAGAGCCGTAAATCGTGCAGGCTAAGATATCTTCCGAAGTCGGTGAGAGCCCAAGGTATTCCAAGGCGAAAAGCCTCCAGTCGGAAAGGGCCCCGGTCCCCAACCCGGAAGACTCGGCCACGAGAAAGGCTTGGTAACCCGTATTGTACATGGCCATGAGGATGCAGGGAAAAAGGGCCAAGGCCACGGTGACCATCATTCGCTTGAGGTCCATCCCATCTCGTACATGGGTGGTGCCCGTGGTGACTTTTCCCGGAGTGTAGAGAAATGTGTCCAGGGCTTCATAGAGGGAATAGAACTTATGCCACCGTCCTCCCTTTTCAAAGAGGGGGGCCTGTTTGTCGAGAAATGTTCTAAGTCCTTTGAAAAGCATGGGCCTCTACCTTTACCCTTCCCTTTCGATGCGGGTGAGATTTTCCCGAAGGATGGAACCGTAATCCACTTTGCCCGGATCCACAAACGTACAGAGGGCCAAATCCTCCTCATCCAATTCCAAGGCTCCAAGCTTTTGGGCCGTTTCCGTATCGCCGGCGCAAAGAGAGCGGAGGAGTTGGGTGGGAAGAATGTCCAAGGGCATGACCTTTTCGTACATACCGATGGGTACCATGGCCCTTAGAGAACCGTTTGTGGTGGTGGTGAAATAAAATTTTTTGCTCTTGTTTAAAAACGAAAGGTAGATGGGCTTGATGCTAAATTTATGAAGGCCCGGAGAATGCCAGCCCAAAAACTCCCTCTTCCTTTCTTCCCGAATGACCGTGACCTGGCGAGCGAATCGACCGAGATAGGGAAAGCGATCCGTGCGCTTTCTACCGTGGAGGACGGAACCGGAGATGATCCTGGCTTCTTCTCCTCGTTTTTTGAGTTGATCTTTCGTAAGCTCGTCCATATCGGTTCCCAAACGGGCCTGAAGAAGTCTAGGGCTTTTCACCATGGGGCCCGCAAGGGACACGATCCGATCCGTATTGAGTTCTCCGCTCAGAAGAAGACGGCCCATGGCCATCACATCTTGAGCGTCCAAAAACCAATTGGTTTTGTTTTCGCTCACGGGGCTTAGAAAATGCATATGAGTGCCCACGTTTCCTGCGGGGTGGGGGCCTAGAAAGGAGACGATCTTGACCCGTTCAGCCGGCGAAGTGAGAGAGCTATTGTCGTGAGTGCAGACGTAAACCTTTCCCTTCGTAAGAGAGGTCAAGGCCTTGAGTCCGTGGTGGAAGCCCTGGATATCTCGACGGATGATGACTTCTTGGTTGGCCGCAAGGGGATTTGTGTCCATGGCCGGAACGAAGATATCTTGGGGAGACGAACCGGGGAGGGGGCATAGGCCGTAGGGACGGGTGCGAATGGCCGTCCAAAGACCGCTGTCGATCAATCTCTTTTCGACTTCCTCCCGAGGTGCCGAGGTGAGGTCGGGGATGGGTTCAAAGGGAACCGACTCCTCCCGTTCATCCAATTGGATAACCAGGTTTTCAAAGATCCTTTTTTCCCCTCGCTCGATGGCGACCACGACCCCGGCTCCGGGGGCGGTGTATTTCACTCCCTCTCGTTTTTTGCAAGTGAAGACCACCTGTCCTTTTTTGACTCGATCCCCGACTTTGACCTCCATGGTGGGTTTCATGCCGTTATAGTCGAGTCCGACGAGGGCCACTCGGGAGATGTCGTTAGCCTTGTGTACCTTTTGCTCGGGAAGTCCGTAGAGCGGAAGATCGAGTCCCTTTTTGATTCGGATCATGGGGCAGCGTGTCCTCTGTGGTTTTTGGTTTCCCATGGTAGGGCAAGATCGCAAAAGTGGCCATCCCTCAAATGGGCGAAAGGGCCAATTTTTTATCCCTTGGGGGAAGAAAGGGGCTGACAGGTTGAGTCGGTTTCCATTAGGATTTTCGGGTGAAAATGCATCCTGTGAAACCACGAAAAATCAAGGCTTTTTTGGCCATGGTGATCCTCTTTACGGCCTTTTTCCAGTGGCGAAAATACTCGACTTTTGAAGGCAACCCTTCGGGGGAAGAGGTCAAAAAAAGGGCCGATCGCCACCTTTAGTTGGCATTTCGCCTTAAAAATTCTCCAAAACCCCTTTGGGGCCGATTTTTGGCCCGACTTAACTATTCAAAATAACTGGTCTTTTTTGAGGAAGCCCAAAAGGGATGGGGTGGGATACCCTTGTGTGTCATAATGGGGGCCTTAAGAGGCTAAGAAGGTGAAAAGGTGAAGAGGGTACCCAACACATTTCCATTGCATTTTTTGTCCTCCCTCGCGGTGGCCTTGCTCATGGGTTTTTCCATCGAAGGGGCCAAATCTTCATCCGAAGATGCCGGGGAAGGCCTTAGCATCCATGAGCCGAAGATTATGGGGCCCGTCGAACTCAATCCCATTTTTGATTTCGTCCATGCGGGACGTCCCGTAAGCGCCAAGGAATTTTTGTCCATTTTTGAAGAGAGTTTTGGGAGAAATATCTTTACGGATCCGGGACTCAACGAATTGGTCATTTACTTCGCTGAAGAGGAGACCCCCCATTGGTCGGGCGTTTTGCAGATTGCGGGACAAGGGGATCCCTTGGTGGAGACTTTTCTCCGGGGGGCCGAACAGAGCGGAGAAAAGCATCTTTTGGATATTTTGCGTTTGGCGGATGGAGAACCCTTGGAGGCCCACAAGATGTCGAGGCTTTTGGGCCTAGACCGTGAACCCAAGGCCATTCAACTCTTAAGCCTTATCCAAAGAAAGGGAACTTTCGACCTCACTCTAGGAGAACTCTTGGGGCCTTTTGGCTATGAGAGGGCCCGTCTCTTGCCCCTGATCGATCTCGTTCGCAAAGGGCGTTCCTTTGATACGGCCAAAATCGTAGGCCTTGTCGGGGCCAAAGACCCGGAAGCCGCCGCTATCGTAGAGGCCCTTTCCGTAGGAAGAAAACTTAGCGTTTCCCAAGTTCTCAAACTTTTAAGTCGTAGCGTTCATCCTAAAGTGGCCGCCCTGATTTCCTTGGTGGGCCACCGAGATGATATGGTTTCCATCTACGATCTTGTAAGCGAAGAGGGGGCCTATCGATTTTTAATCCAAGATCCCTACCACTCAAAGATTTTATCCACGATCAATTCGTCTTCCACCTTAGGCGCCATTTTTAGGCGTTATTCGAGGGTTCCTCTTTCGTCCGTCTTTTTCGATTCAAAATTTTTTCGTCTCTCATCTCTTTTGAATGAGGATGGGAAACGACGCTTGGAAGGAGCCTTGAGAAGCAGTCAATCCCTAAAGAGGATTTGGGATCAGGGAGGACAATTTTTTTTAGAGGACATCCTTTCGGATGGCCTCCTCTTGCCCTCGGCAGATGACGGTGGGATCTTTCCCATCACCATTAGCTCTTTGAAAGCGAAGGAGCGAGGGGATTTTTTTCAAAGAGGGCAAGGGGCCCGTTTGGCGGTGACGGGAAGTTTTCGGGGATCCTTTGGGGCGATTCACAAAAGGGCCCTAGAGGTTTTAAGAATCGCGAATATCGGAACCTCTCCTGCAAAGAATATCTCCTTTGATCCTCTCTTAGAGGGAGTCTTTCAAGTGGATGGGGGTCATTGTGAAGAGATCCTTCTTCCCGGACAATCTTGCGAGTTGATGGTGAGGGCCCGGGGCCAAAAGGGAAGGTTTACCCAAAGTTTTGTCATTCGCTTTTTTGACGGGCAGGGAGCAGGCGAGATGAAAATTCCCCTGGATGTTCTCATCGTCGATGAAATGGGAACGCTCTTTCGGTAAAACTCCCCATCTTTTCTAAAATATCCTTTCATTCTTCATAAGGCCCTTGGCTTTTCCCCTCAAAGGCCGACAAAATGGTTTCGAATCAATTTCTTGATTCACAAATTGGAGGGGGGATTCATGAGGACATTTATTGTTGCGCTTTTTTGCCTAACGGCTTCTTTGGCCCAAGCCGAGAACCTGGATGATTTTCGCAAACGCTTTGAATTTGTGCGCAATGAGGAAGGGCGCTTGGTGGAGGTGAGAGATCGCTCCATGGCCAAAGACGTTTCCCTCAAGGCATTTGTTCAAGGATTGAGGGCCAAGGTCAAGGCCGGGCGTTCGTTTCTAAGATCCTCCGACTTCGACCTCCAGGTGGATTTTCTCTTGGATGGAATGGAGGAGCTTCCCGAAGAACTCGAAAGACATGAGTTTGTCACGAGATCGATTAGCTGGAGAGATATTTTAAAAAAGGCCCTCGAATCCATTTCCCGCAATCCCGTAGAACGCTTTTTTGACGACGCCAGATTAAAGGAAAATTTGATAAGTTTTGAAAGGAAGCTCACCTCGGGTTTTCGCCTTATGGGAAAAAACGTGGTGGCCCGTCCCTACGATCATGATTTTTTCCACAAGATGTTTTTGACCTACGAGATCACGGCTATGGCCTTAAAAATTGCCGAGCGAACCATCTCCGATGTTCCCCTTCTCCATATCGTGGGCTTCGTCATGACGAACTATGAGGAAATGGTGAGAACCCGTCGCCACTATCACCAAAATATGCTTCTCCATTACCTGGAACGTATCAAGCCGGAAGAACTGGGCCTAACCGATGAAGAGGCCAGATTCACGATCTCTTCCATCTACGAGTCCAGACTTT
The DNA here is from genome assembly GCA_026713835.1 of Bacteriovoracales bacterium. Lineage (GTDB taxonomy): Bacteria > Bdellovibrionota > Bacteriovoracia > Bacteriovoracales > Bacteriovoracaceae > JAPONP01. The sequence continues at coordinate 8,450 of JAPONP010000090.1, read as the reverse complement.
CTTGGCTCGATTTCAAGGCCCGTAAAAAGGCCAAAGCCGATTGGGACAAATTTGGAACGGGTGAACTCTACTCCTCCTTGCGCACGGGAACCCGCCTTCTGACTAGCCGAACTCACTTTTACGAGTCCCTTGGCGAGAGGCTAAACTTTGCCTTTCAAGAAGCTTGGGTGAAAGGGGAGAGGGTCATTCTCAATTTGGTGAATAAAGGTCATACATTTACCTCCAATCCGTCCATTGCCTTTTATTATTCCTTCCCCAAAAGGGTGGCGAGAAAGAGAATCCTCTTTCAGTTGGCCGAGATCGGACTGGGATTTATCCCTATTTCCGATTTTATTAAGGACAACGTGGAGTCCTTCATTTCTTCTTGCTATGAGGAGCAAGCTTTGACCGAGGGGGCTTTGGCCGCCCATTTTGCCATGGTCAAAGACGGTGAGATGAAGGATAGGATTTTGTTTCAGGGACTCAATCCGTTTTTAACCTGGTGAGGGTGACTCCCAGGATGAGGGCCTGAACCGTAAAGATGCTCATCAAAAAGACGGCCCCTCCCTCGCTAAACCCATAGGAGTGAAGCCCTACGGCTAAGATGTAGTTGACTCCAAACCAGGCCATCATGATGCTCATAAAAGCGGCGGCGACGGCGGGAACAAATCTGCTATCGCTTATCCAGTGGGTGTATCGCCCATGTAAAATGGCCAGATAGATACAAAGAGCGATGGCTGACCAAGTTTCCTTGGGATCCCAGCCCCAAAATCTCCCCCAGGAGTAATCGGCCCAAATGCCCCCCAAGATGACACCTGCGGCGAGCAAGACCACCCCCACCTTCAAACAGGTATAGATGGAATCCGCTTGATGGCGAAACTCCTTAGGGGTCATGGAGGAAAAGCGACGCTTGAGGAGTGCCGTATTGGCCAATATCCAAGAGATGGCAAAGGCCGCATAGGAGAGGATCACCGTGGTCACATGGGTGGAAAGCCAAAAATTATCCCTTAGAACCGGAACGAGAGGGGAGATATCTCCCGAGAGCATCCCATCTGCAAAATTGATCATAAGAGAGCAAAGGAAGTTGTAGGAAAGGCCTGCGATCACATAGGATTTTTCCCGGCGCAGATGCCCGATCACCAAGGCGATGGTGAGGGCTGCCAAGCCGCTAAAAAGAACCGTCTCGTACATATTGGTGATGGGGGCCCTTCCCGAAATCATAATTCGCCAAACGACGCTGGCCACTTGAACGAGAAGGGACAAGCCTGCAAAGAGAAGGCCTGGAAGCGGGCGGCGAATCAGGATGAGCAAAAAAAGACTCAAGAGGATGAGTCCCATGGAGATGGAGTGGATGCGGGATTTGACGTAGTAGAGTTCCACGAGATGACCTTGGCCGTGGGCATCCAGGTAGTCGGCCTTTGTCTTTTCCAAAAGTTCGCTCAAGGCATGGGAAGAGAGAGGGCGCTCAAGGCCTTGGGCCAAAGCGGCGATGGGGGCCCAGTTTCCCTCCGTGGGGAGAGTCCAATTTTGCCCTTGAAGGATGTCTTGGTAGAGGGCGATTTGCCCCAAGAGGCGATCCATGGCCTTCCCGTAAGGGCCGGGATTTTTCTCCTCTTGCCTGCGGGCCGAGCGCACTTGGGCTTCCTTTTCCAAAAGGAGAGGATAGGGCCATGGGCCCTTGCCCTCTAAACCCAAAAGTTTTTGGAGTTTGATGTGTTCGATGGGGGCCTTGAGGGGCGGAGGAGTTTGGCCCAGGGGAAAAGCGAGGGAGAGGCGGCAATAGAGCTCAAGAGGGCCCATGCCTTGGGATTTGGTCTTGCCCGTGAGGTATTTGATGGATTGTACGGCATGGACATAGAGGGGTTTGACCCTTCCTCTTTGCCGTATGGGCATATCCTCCCATTTTTTGCAAAAGTCCGGGGGAAGGGGGGTGGCCCCTACGTTCTGGGACAGGGAGAGAACGGCGAGGGGGAGAGCAGTGAGCAAGAGCGTTTTGAGAGTCATACCAAGATCCTTTTTTTTCTTATGCCTATGGTTTTAGCCCTTCTCAGATAAAAATGCCAGATCGAACCCAAAACGATCAAGAGGGAACCCAAATACTTCCACCATCTTCCGGGGTCAAAATTCACGGACAAAACGCTTCCGTAGCGCCCGTCTTCCATTTGGAAATAGGAGGCCTGGTAGAAGGTGAAATGGGAAAATTTGAGGGGATTATTCATAAAGATATGGTGATGGGAGACCCCTTGCTTGGAGAAGAGACTAACAAAGGATTCGTAACTGGCCGGATTATTCGTTCCCGGATCCGTGTCCATTTTAAAGGAGGTCAGATTTATCTCAAAGGGAAGTTTGATGGTTTGTTGCTGGAGATAGAAGGAATAGCGTTGACCGTCTAAAGCAAGGCCTAGGGGCCTATCGGATGTGACCCAATAGGGACGCCCTCGAATCTCCATTTTTAAGGCCCTTTGCTCTCCTTTAATCAATTCGTTGTTCACTTGGACAGGGCGCTCATAAGAGGGGATTTGGCGAGGAAAGCTCTCCTCTTCGTGGCGGAGGAGTTGAACTTGAAGTCCCATCCAAGGAAGCTGCAACGATCCGGCTATTTGGCGATCTTGGAAATCTTTTGTCACCCACTCCTTTTTGCGGTAATAGGCCAAGGCCTTGCCGAAGAGAAAGAGCCTAGGCCCTTCGGTAAAGAGTTTTTTTGAAAAGACCCTGACTTTGGAATCCTTGATGGGTTGCCAATTTCCCTTTTCGTCGAAAAGAAGGGGCCAAGGGGAGAGTTCCGGAAAGAATGAATGGGCCTTACCGTCGTCTCCTTTGATCACGAAAAAACGCTTGTCGGATTTGGTTTTTTGAAGGGAGATATTTTCTTCTTCAGCCGTTTTGCACGAGGAAGTTCGGGTGTCGAAGAGAATAAGGCCCGAGGGGTTTTGTTGACGAAAGCAGGGGAGGAGTTTTGGAGGAAGATAGTGAACTTCCAGGGGCCCAAGTTTTGAAGTGGCCGGAAAGTCTTTGGTGGATTGGGGATGAAGACTCATCACCAATTCTTGGGAAACGTTTTCATTGAAGAGAAGGTAGCGAGAGGAGGGAAAGCGTTTTGTTGAAGGCATCCATTTGAGATGATCTTCGCTAAAGGGGAGGTAGCGAACGAGGGAAATCTCCTTCCAGGTTTCATCTAGCTTTGCGGGGTAGGGCGTATAGGGGAGGACGTAGCTGGCTTCACTTCGATCATGTTCTACGATGGAGAGCATATCTCGGCCTAAAATGACGGTTTGGGAGGGGGTGCCGGGAGAGAGGGTGATCTGGCCGTCGATTCCCGCATACCAGGTGATAAAGGAGCCGGAAAAGAGCACGATAAGTCCTATGTGGATGGTGTAAAACCCATAGAAGGCCTTTTTGGCCGGGAAGCGGTGGAGGAGGGAATAGAAAATGGAGAGCAACATAAGACCCTGGATTCCCATAAAGAAGGGGGACTTATAGACGGCCCTACCCGCAAATTCGGTTCCGTAGGTGCTTTCAAAAAAGGTTCCCACGGCCATCAAAGCGGCGAAGGACAAGATGATGACAAAGGCAAATTTTGCGGAGCCTAAAATTTTTTCGATTCGGTTCAAAAGCATAGCGATAAAGCGATCATTGTGGTGAATTTTCTCTTTTATACCCGAGTGTCTAGGTAGAGTAAAGGAAGTTGAAAAAGAGATAGAGATAAAGGTCTCTTACGGTGATTTTCTGTGATTCTTTTCGGGGCTTTTTGCTCGGTTATTCAGAGGTTTTTGACTTTTTTAAATGGATAAGGGTTAAATAAGTTATATTGCCTTACGTCGGGCAATAACAGTACTTTTGGAAAACGTGTTTTTATTTAAAGAGGGAGGGAAGGTTCATGTTTATTGTTAATGCCTTCGAGCAAGGCGGCATCTTTATGTATTTTATTTTAGTTTTCTTTGTATTAACGTTAGCCTTTATTGCAGAGAGGGCCTTGGCTTTATACGTTCATTTTAAGGAGACTCCAAACGATTTTCGAGAAAACCTTTTGGAATGTCTAAGAAATGGCAATTTTGAATCAGCCAAAACCCTTGCCTCTAAGCATAGCGATGCGGCCATGGGACGAATTGCAACGCTGGGATTTGCGCTTCGTTCGGAGGCGGCAAGTGATGAAGAGTTGCAAGCTCGTATGGATGAGCGATTGAGCAAAGAACTGGGAGAGATCGATCGGCGCACGAGCTTTTTGGCCATGTACGGAAACGTGGCCACTTTGGTTGGGCTCTTGGGAACGATCGGGGGAATGGTGATCGCCTTTGCCGGAGTTGCCGACGCAAACCCGGCTGATCGAGCGGCCCTTCTTTCCCAAGGTATTTCCCATGCTCTCAACTGTACGGCTTTCGGGCTCTTGGTGGCCATTCCGGCACTTGTTTTTTACGCTGTCTTTCAAAACAGAACGGATGCCATCACTCGAAAGATCACTCATGGCACCACCCAACTCTATCACGATCTCTTGTTTTACACCGGAGTTGAAAGCTTGAGCGAAAAAAGACCTAAATATGGAGCGGCACAGAGGTGCTAGGGTAGGGGAATCAGATGGCCAATATAACGGAGGGGCAGTCGTCATCGAAGCGAGCTCTCGTCACCGATGTCAATCTTGTTCCCTTTATCGATCTTCTTTCCGTTTGTATTTGCTTTCTTTTGATTACGGCAGTTTGGGTGCATCTGGGAATTTTAGAGGTTAAACAAAGTCAAGGAACTTCCGCCAGTGTGCAAAAGGGTGGATTTGAGATGGCCGTGACTTTGGTGAACCCCGAAACCGTCCGAATGGAATTGCGACAAAACAACCGCGTGAGACGGAAAAAAACGGTTGTCGGCAAAAGCTTGGATCAGTTGCAAGGATCCGTTGCCAAAGTGGCCCAAAAATTTCGCTCTTTTAGCAAGAGCAAGCTCACGACGGCATTGCTCACTCCCAATCAATCCGTAGATTACGGCCATCTCGTCGCCATCATGGACACTCTCAGGCGCAATGAGATTACGAACTTAGGCGTCGTCGCCACGGGAAAGGGAGTGGTGAGATGATCGGGGCGGACATCTTAAAACCGGGATCTTTTCAGCATCATTTGGTGGCCAGCGATCACAAAAAGGCCCACACCAAGCGAACTCTTCTCGTCTCTCTCTCTTTGACCGCAATGGTTGATATGTTTGCGGTTTTGGTGATTTTTCTTTTGCAAAGTTTTTCTTCATCACCGGAAGTTATTATCACAAAGGGAATCGAGTTGCCCGAAGCGGTGAGTGGGAGCGAAATGAAGGATGCGCCTTTTTTGTCCTTGGCCAAAGGCCAGCTCTTTTTAAATCAAGAGCTATTGGGAAGTGTTGGAGACGTTTTAAAAAAGCCGAATAAACTCATGGTGCGTTTAAAAACGGCGAGGCAGAAGTGGCAAAAAGATCATCCTGAAAAGAATTTTCCGGGAGAGATTCATTTTCAAGCGGATCGATCTATTCCCAGTACGACTATAGGAAATATCATGGGAGTCGTTTCCCAGGCCCATTATTATTCTATCCAGTTAGCGGTTTTAAGTAGAGATAGTCAATAATGTTTAAATTTATCTTCATCATTTGTCTCGCAAATTTTGGTCTTCCCTCCTTTGGAAATGAAGCGATTATTCGGGAGGTCAAAGGGCTTCTCAAGGCCCTGCCGGAAGGAGATCCCGGAAGAAGGGAATTGACCTTGCGTTTGGCCGACTTGTACTTTTTTTCAGCCGCCGATTTAGACAAAAAGGCCCGTCTGGCCCAGGATCACACGGCTTCGCTTTTGGATAAAAAGGCCGGGCGCTTTCGGCAACGCTCTCTCAATCTCTATCGAAAGGGGATTAAGGAATATAAACTCAATGAAGAGACTCGGATTAAGGCGGAGTTTCAATTGGCACGACTTTTCGATCAATTGGGGCGCAGTGGCGAAGCCTTGCCGTTTTGGAAAAAATCCTATCGGCAAAAAAGGGTTTTAAATATCCGTCGAGAGGCCATCTTTAAATTGGCCGAAGATGCGCAAAGGGCATCCCGTTTTATCGAGGCAGAAAGACTTTATAAGGAGGCCCTCACCCTCTGTGAAAACGATTGCGGATTTGTGCATTATCGCCTGGGATGGATCTATCGCAGCCAAGGAAAAATCGAACATGCTCTCAAGGAAATAGAGTTGTCTTTATGGGATAATAAAGGTCAAATTCAAGAGGAAGTCCTTCGAGACTATATTGCATTTTTGTCTCAACGAACGGGAAATGGTTCTAAGGAAATCGCTATCGTCGAAAACCTTATGGAAAGAACAGGGCGAAAAGGTTTATTGAGACAACTCGCCTTTGGTTTTTATTCATCGGGAAATAATAGGGCGGGAACCAGAGCGTTGGCTTTGCTGACCCAAAGAAATCCTACCCTCAAAAATCAAATTCGGCTTTTAGAGGAGTACTATGCCCTTCGCCATTGGGATGAGTTTCGGGAACTCTACGAGCAAATCGTTCCCAAGAGGGTGACGACCCTTAAAAAAGATGAGGCCAAAAAGATAGAAAAGATTATGCGCCGTTTGGCCATTCAACTCGAAGCGGAACAAAAGCAAAATACTGAAATCCAAGAAGAATTTTTAGCTATATGCGATATCTACCTAGAACTCTTTCCTGCAAGTCAAATTGCTATGAAGATTATCCATTCTTGGCTTGGAGTGGAAAAAAGACCAAAAGTCAAAATGAAAAAAATCGCCTATTGGTTGGGGGATAAGAGACGTACACTTACCACCAAAGATGAGATGGCGTTAAGAGAGGAACGGGGACGTTTGGCTCAAGAGCAAAAGGCATTTGGCATCCTGCGTACGGAGATGGAACATTTGGCCAAGATGTATAAGGTGGAAGAAAAGATCAAAAAATCCAAATACCTCATGGCCTATTCCCATTACCAAGAAAATAATCTCGATAAGGCGTTGCCTCTTTTTATTGAATTGGTCGGAGTCGATGGATCATCAACGCCCGGCAAATGGGCGGTTCAGGCTCAACATTTGGCCCTGGATATCTTCAACCAAAGAAAAGAATACCAAAAGCTCATGGCTCAGGCTGATTTATGGCTCAATCAAAAGGCAAAGTGGCCGACTCTAGGTAAGGAGTTGGCCGATATGGAGCGCATTAGGGCCCAGGCTGATTTTGAAAACGCAACCTTGGCGGGAGAAACACCAAATGCATTAAGTGTTTTTTTTCGCTATTGTAGGCTTGGAAAATTTATTCCGAAATCTTGCCAGAATGCCAAACGGCTCTCCATCATTCTTAAAGATCAGTCCACGTTGATTGCAGTACTTGAAAAAGTCGGTGATAAAAAAGCTCTTATCAACGAATATGAGGTTTCAGGTCATTATACAAAAGCAGCATCTCTTTTGGTCAAAAAAACGCCGATTCTTAAAAAAAAGTGGTCTTTTCAAGAGGCGATAAAAATTGCCTTGCTCTATGAATTGGAAAATGATTTTGCCAAGCGGGATCGTTGGTTGAATAGGCTTGTCGAGCGTTATAAGAGAAATTCAATCCCAAATAAAGATGAAGAGTTGCTTTATGTGACACTAAAGGATGCGGGCAAATTGAGTGTTAAGAGTTTGGGGATAAAGTGGTCCAAAAACTCACGGCGACGGCTAATTCGATTTTTGGAGGAAAATGAAAGAGGAAATAAGAAAACCCGTCAAGAATTTCTCGCCCAAAAGGAATCTCAAGGAGAACTTTGGACATACTTTCACCTTAAAAAGATATGTGAATTGGCTGAACGGGAAAGAAAGGTAACATTTTATGGAAAAAACTCAAAACGACGTTTTAGGCGGCGTTTGGCTTATATAAAAAAGCTGGACACCTATGCCAATAAAGTTTTGGAACAATTTGGCCAAAAAGAGCGTATTCAGGTGATTGGAATTCTTCGGCAGGCTTACTCCCATTTAGAGCAAGAAATTCAATCGACTCCTATGCCTGAAGGAATAGATGAGAAGGTACAAGCTGAGATTAAAAAGAGTTTGCTGGCCATGGCAAAGCCTTTTTCTGAAAAGACCCTCTCTTATGAGAATCTTTTGCAACAGGAACTCAAGGGAATGACAACGCAAGAAATCCCGTCGGATTTTAAAGTCTTGTCGGCACAGCTTGAAAGACCAAAGATCAAAAAAACTAAAACGATCTCCGATGGAGAAAAAATTTCACACTTGTTGGGCCAATTAAATCAAAATCCATTCTCTCAGGAAACGATCGAATCATTAAAAGAACTTTATTTGAAAAAAGGGCAAACGCGCTTGGCTTCTTATTACAATGGAAGATTGCAAAAGATTAAAGGAGAGATAAAGTGAAAATTTGTAACTGCTCACCCCCCGGCAATCTTGGCAGTCGACTGCCTCGTCGCTTCCCTGCGACGTGCAGGAAGCACGCCTCGGTCGCTCCTCGTTGCCTCCTACCAATCTTATCCGGGTGGAGAACAGTTACCTTGCCTTT
>JAPONP010000089.1 GCA_026713835.1 Bacteriovoracales bacterium | reverse complement strand
TCTTGAGGGGCCTTGGCAAGAGCTTGGCCTACTTCGGAAACCAAATGGGAGACGGCCTTTTGCCGAGAGAGTTTTTCCACCACACCGAGGCAATCCCGGGCCTTGGGAGAAAATTGCTTCTCCACTTGAGACGATAGGGTTTCGTTGACGGAAGAGGAGACAAAGTCCCTTTTGGGACGCCCCACCTCCTCGGCCATTTTCTCCACGAGTCCACACCATTTTTTGATATGATCGTGGGCGAACTCCAAGGCCTCGAGCATTTCCGCTTCGGGAACCTCCCTGGCCTCTCCTTCCACCATCAAGATGGCATCGTTGGATGCGGAGACCACCACCTCGAGATCGCTCTCGCTCCACTGATCCACCGTGGGGTTGAGGACGAGTTCTCCTCGGATTCTCCCCACTTTGCACGTTCCGACAGGGCCTTGAAAGGGGATATCGCTTACGGCGAGGGCCGCCGCGGCCCCAAGGGAGGCCAAGACCTCCGGGTCGGCCGTCTTCCCAAAGGAGAGGACTTGGGCCATGACCACCGTTTCAAACATATAGCCTTTCGGAAAGAGGGGGCGAAGGGGGCGGTCGATAAGTCTGGCGTTGAGGGTTTCCTTGGTGGAGGGGCGGGTTTCCCTTTTCATAAAGCCCCCCAGGAATTTTCCTACGGCGTAGAAGCGCTCTCTATAATCGACCAAGAGGGGAAAGAAGTCCTGGCCGTCCTTGAGTTCCGTGGCCGAGCAAACGGTCACCAAGACCTGGGTGTCCTCGCAGCTTACCAAAACCGCACCGTCGGATTGTTTGGCCAAACGCCCGGTTTCGACGGTGAGGGTTCTTCCTCCAAAGTCTATGGAAAATTCTTTTTTTTGATTCAGCATGATGATGCCTCCTTACATAGTGAAGTCGTGGAGCCCTGTTTGTGGTTTGAAAAGGTGAGGCGATCAGAAGGGAAGGGTTTTAAGAAATAGGACAAAGAAGAGGGAGGTTTCGACCGCCCTTCTTTCTCATATCCCTTAAACCCCGTCCTCCTTTATGCCCTTATGCTCCTCGCTGCCAAAACAAAGCATTCTTTTTTATTTTCTAAGCCCTAGGGCCGTAATGAGTTTCTTATAGCGATCTTCATCTCGATGTTGAAGGTATCGGAGAAGCCTTTTTCTCTTTCCGATGAGCTTCATCAGCCCCCGCTTGGAGTGGTGGTCGAGTTTATGGGCCTCAAAGTGGTGGGCGAGATCGCCAATCCTTTCGGAAAGAATGGCCACCTGAACCTCCGTGGCTCCGGAATCCTTTTCCGTACGACCGAATTGTTTAATCAGTTCTGTCCGACGCTCTGTGGCAATCATCTTTCCATTCTCCTCCTCGAGAGACCAAAATGAACGGCCCCAATCTATCGGATAAATTCTTCCATGTAAACCTTTAATTTTCCAATAAGCCTTTCCTCGATCTGGCGAATCCTCTCCCGGCTGACCCCGTAATCGTCGGCGATGGCCTGGAGGGAGAGGGGGATTTCGGCCAGGAGCCTTTTTTCAAAGATTTCCCGGTCCCTTTCCTTGAGATTTGTCATAAATTCGTGGAGCTTGGATTTGAGGATATTCACCTCCTGATCGTGGGCCAATTGTTCGTCGATACCCGGCGTCTTTTCATCGGCCAAGATGTCGCCCAAGGATTTGGAGGAGTCGTCGAAAACCGGTTTTTCCAAACTCACTTCCCCTCCCCCGGGCAAGAGGACTTGCTCCATCATTTTGACGGATTTTTCGCTCACCCCAAGGTTTTGGGAAATCCTTTTGGAGTTCGGGCTGACCCCCATGCGCTCGAGGCGTTCCCGCTCCTTGAGGAGGTTGAAGAAGAGCTTTTTTTGCTCCGCAGTACTCCCGATGCGAACCAAGCGGAAATTGTCCAGGATGAATTTGAGGATGTAGGACTTGATCCACCAACTCGCATAGTAGGAGAGTTTGGCCCCCTTGGCCGGGTCGTATTTGGAGACCGCCTTCATAAGGCCGATATTGCCCTCCTGGATGAGGTCCAAGATATTGGAGTAGGCATGGCGGTATTCCATGGCGATTTTGACCACGAGGCGCAAATTGGCCCTGACCAGGGCCTTGGCGGTTTCCAAGTCCCCGGTCTCCACGAGTTTTAAGGCCAAGGCCTTCTCCTCCTCGGGGCTCAAGAGTTTGTAGCGACCGATCTCCTGGAGGTAGAGCCTGAGAGGATCGACGACCTTGACCTCTCGGGAGGGGGCCAAGACGGGAAGGGTGGAGGAGGAACCCCGTGGGATCCCCTTGCCCTTGCGTGGGACTTTTCCCCCGGGGAGTTTTGGAGGGGGCTTCTTTTTATCCTTTGGGGAGGTCATACCTCTTTGTTTACTTCCTGTGGTCACGGCATGGCAAGGTCGAGGGGGAATTTTGAATCCCTTTCCCGCTCGAAGGAAATGGCCCTCAAGGCCAAAGGCCCGTAGAGAAATTCCACGGAAACCGTGGCGGTTTTGGAGGAGGAGTTTTTTTCGGCGCCGGATCCTTTGAAAAGTTGCTTGAGCAGTTCCAAGGCCACCAATTCTCCTATGGCCTTTGTTCCCCCAAGGTTCGCCGGAAGAGGGGGAAGGGGTAAGGTCTTTTCTTGGGCCTTGATGTTGGCCTCGATATGTTTTTTGAAAAGTTCCAAAAGGTCTCCTTTTGCGAGTTCCATTTTTTCCACGTCTTGGAGGAAGGGAAACTCCCTTTTTTTTCGCTTCACCAAGGTCAAAAGCCCTCGGGGAAGGCGCAGTTTCCACAAGACCTTGAGGGCGGCCTTTTCCATGAAAAGCCCTTCAAAATCTCCTGCGGCCACCAAAAGCCTCACTTTCAAATCGATCTTGGTTTTTTCGGGAAGGCGGGGAGGGACGGGGAGGACGGAGAGGGTGAGGTGGGGGTCGTAGAGGAGGTTTTGGGGTTTGGCCAGATGGGTGAGACGATCCTTGGCCCACCCGTCCCAGGGGATACGGTAGAGGGATCGCATAAGGTTCACAAGGTCTCCGTACTTTTTTACCCTCAAGAGGGGTTCGGGAACTCCCGTCACAAGAGCGCTCAATTGCCCGTGCATGAGGTGGAGGGACTGAGGCGTTTCCCGGCCCGGCCACGAAGGCCCAAGGGGAGGACTTTTGGATCCCAAGTGGGGAGGGCGAAACCTAAGCTCATGGCAATAGAGTCTTTCGATTCCCCTAAGGCCCGTATCCCCTCCCACCCAAAAGCGTCTCTTGGCCAAGGCCTCTCCGGCGAGGCGTCGGCAGATAAAGTCCTCGCAGTAGAGGGAGAGCTTTTCTTCCGGGCGTTTGGGGATCACTCGCCCCCTTTTTCCATCGAGGGCGACCCCTCCCATGGCCCTCAAGACATGGGCCGCAAAGGGCAAATCCTTGAGGACGGCACTCAAAGGGCCCGGGTGGCGAACCCTTCCTCCCCAACCGCAAAAACTTCTAAAAAGAGCGATGGTCTGTTTGAGTTCGGCCCGCAAAACCTCTTTTTTCCTGGGGCCCCCGGAACCGGAAAAGGAGTCGGGCATAAAGTCGGGCATAAACGCTCCCGGCAGCAAAAATCCCGTGCCGTTTTGATCCCTCGTTTGAAAGCTATGCTTGAGCCCCTTTCTTGAAATCCAAGAGATATCCAAGGAGCAGTACTCCCCCACAAGATTTTCATAGAGGCGTTGCCGGGCCGATTCCTCCCGGCCCAAGGCCTTGGCGTATTCCACGATGGCCGAAACGGTAAGGTCGAGCCCTGTGAGTTGCCAGGTACTCATCATGGCCCTCAAGGCCTTCTCCTTTTCCCTTTTTCCGGGGGCCTTGGGCATATCGTAGAGAGAGCAGCGAAGGGAGAGGTTTTGCCCCTCCTTCCAATAGTTGAGGTGATGTTTTGCGATTTCATTGAGGGGGGCGCGGGCCTTGGGGCCGAAAGAGACCTCTCCCCAAAGCGGCGTCGTCCAAAGAAGGACCCCTAAGGCCCCCAAAAGGGATAAGAATTGGTGCATTTTTTTCCCCTCCTCCCTGTAGGGCATACCCTCATCGCCCTTTTTGCCGATGGGCCTAAAAGACAAGAGGACGGGAGAAATTTTGATGATGATTTTGCCGCATGGTCGCAGTCTGCGCCTTTTTCCCCTTTTGGTCTTCCTGTTTTCCCTGGGGTCGGGTCTTCCGGGGCCGTCCTCATCCCTTTGGGCCGGATCGTCCGTGGAAAGAAGGATACCCCGGGGCCAAGGCCACGCCCTGGCCCTCCTCAGACGGGCCAAGGTCATGATGTTTTATGGGCAACTCAAGAGGGCAAAAAGGATTTTGGAGACCCTGGATCCAGCGAGTTCTCCCCTGTCTTTATCCGATGGGAAGGAGGCGATTCGACAGCGCTATTTGGCCCTGATCTCCGTGGCCCAAGGGCAATGGGAAAAGACCTTGACGATTTTGGAGACTCCCTCTCTTGGGAAGGGGAAGGGCCGCCCCTACGAAAAGACCTGTCCTCTTGGGATTTTGGCCAAAACGGTTTTGGGAAAAGCGGGTTCTTTCGAGGAGGATTTTTTCCCCTGTTTTGTCGAATATTTCCGTAGCGAAAGGTTGGACCTTTCAGCGGTTTTGCGAGGGATTCGCGAAGGTTCCCTTTGGGGAAGGAGAGAGGATATGGCTTCCACACTCTCCCTCTCCCTTCAGTTGGCCCACCACTTGGGAGAGGAAAAAAAAGTACCGGAGGGGCCCGACTCCCTCTTGGGGGAAGCCGAGGGGCAAGAATACCCCCCTCGGCTTCGGGAGACCTTGGGGCTTTGGTTCTATCGCGCCGGAGATGATGAGAAGGCCCAAGACTTTCTTCAAGGTCTTGAATTTCCCGAGGCCTTAAATGCTTTGGGCAATCTCGCCTTGACCCAAGGGCAATACGATGAGGCAGAGGAGTTTTTTCACTCGGTCTTAAAAGAACACAAATCTTCTTTAAGTGCCGTGGAGCGCTCGATCCCCCTGGCCTGGATCAAGAGGAATTTTTCTTACGGGCAAGGGCTTTTAAACTCCATGTCCCGTCTGCGCTCTTTGAACCGGAAGGAAACCCTTTTGCTTTCGGCCTTGATGACGGAAAAAGGAGAGGCCAAAAAGGCCTTAAAGATCATGGCCCGGGCCTTACACATTGGGAAGAATCGAAACATTCGCCCCACGCCTCTTTCCGTTTCCCTTGAGGTCTTCAACCACTTGATGACGGGGCAATCGAAAAGGGGTCTTTTGGGTCTTATGGGCATCTGTTCCCAAGGGCATATCACGGCTTGCTCTTTTTTGGGTCCCTTTTCGAGAGGGGAGAATGGGGGAAGATTCTTGGGAAGGCTCTTGGAAGAAAAAAAGGAGGAACCGATCCCAACTCCCGGCGGCATCGATCTCGACGAACTTTTTGAAAAGAAAATGACCTCTCCAAAGGAAAATCTTGCAGAATTTCACGACACGACAAAACCTTTCATCGACCAATGGGATATAGAGCGAATGGACTCCATGGAGCAAAAGGAGTGGTTTTCAAAACGCCTTTGGGAGCGATCCGGATTTTAGGATAGGCTCTTAGTATATTGTGTCTTTAGTTTTGTGGAGCATTTAACTTGGGTATGGCCGCCCATTAACTTGGAATTTATTGACAGAGAATACCCCTTGAAAAGAAATTGATTCTTAATGGTGAGAAGAATTTTTTATCTGGCCTTCTTATCCTTAGTGGCCTGCGACGATTCCGCAGATCTCTCCGGCAATGGGGACTCCCCTTGGGGAAGTGTGCTTCCCTCCCTCGAAAGTGTGAGAAACGACTTGGGCCATGACAGGAGGTTACTGAGCTTTAGCGATCAGCGACTCGTGAGTGCGGAGTTTGCCTCGGGAACGGGTCTTTTGAGAAAGCTATGCCGAGTGGACGAAGTTTCGGGTTCTTCGGGGGAAGGAAACATTCGAGTATGCTTGGAATTTGCGAGTGGCACCGACCCGACCCTTAGGTGTTACCGGGAAGAGAGTCTTCAAAGTCATTGCGGTGGCGTCTTTGGGGATCTTGATATGGAAGGAGAGGAGCAGTCTTGCCGATCGGTTCCAAGGGACGGCGTGAGCGCTTTGGAATGTGAAGACGGTTTTGGTGCCGTGGCCTATACGGACAATCGAACCGTTTGTCGCCTTCACCTTCCCTCGAGTACGGGGCGGTGTTTGGAGGTGGATTCAAACGCCATTGGAGAGGTCAGCGACGATCATATCAAAAAATACAATGGGGCCTTATGGGCGGGATACGCCGGGGAGCAATTGCCCTACCGCAGCGGC
>JAPONP010000088.1 GCA_026713835.1 Bacteriovoracales bacterium | reverse complement strand
TTCGGCTTGAGCTTTTCTAGTCTAGAGATTTTTATTTTAGATTTAACGGCTTCCATTTGAAAGAGTTCTCCCGCACCGGACTCATGGCTTTCAGAAAAAATCGTGCGATAGATGTCAAAGATTTCTCCTTTTAATTTGAGGAGTTCAAATTGCATTCTCTTTTGGGGAGTTCGTGGCGTTTGCCCACGATGGCTTTTGTATTTATCATCGAAGGCTTTTTTTATATCCTGTGATTTTTTATTGTATCTCCTTAAAGCGTCATTGATTTTATCTATTTTCCCGTTGATGTCTTTGACGATACTTTCTTGGCCCATAAAAGAGGAGGAGCGTTCGGCCAATTTTTGACTTTGTCTCTTGACTAAAGATTCAAGGGAATGTCGATCTTCTTTCGGACAGGAAGCTTTAGAAGAACCTGTCCACTTTTGAATTTTGTAAACACATATTTCATCGACTAAAGCCTTTTGAAAATTTGGCTCCAAGGGGTCTCGATTTTGAAATTTCATGGCAAAGGAGATATTGGCTTCGATACTTTTTTCAAGCGCAGTTTCAAGGATTTGGTCTTGCAAGAGAGATTCAGAGGATTTGGGGCCTTCCTCATTTTGGGAGAGATTTTCAAGGGCAGGCTCTATGTTTTTTACCTGAAAGGGAAGAGGGCTTTCGGGAAAGGCTTCGGGAAGACAGGGCGGGCGGGCGGTCGCACTATAGGAAGCATCTTGAATGAATCCTTCGAGAATTCCTCGAAGGATATCTTCACTTAGAAAGGGAGCCGCTTGTTCACAAGAATTGAGACGCCTGTAAATATCCATAAAATTTTTGAGCTGCTCGTAATGTCTCCCAAGGTCGGTGGCGAGAAAGTCCGGATCGGTTGTCTTAAAGTTTTTTTCCGTAAGTTCTAAGAGATCATAAAATTTTTGAGGCCTTTCTTCCCATTCGATGGCGATGGTGCACGTGTTTTTCTTTTTGGGGCGGGGGGTGCATTTTTCAACGGGCATGGGATCTTTAATCCCTTCGTGAAAAGGAAGCACGGCGCGGTATCTTTCAAGGACGGATGGGGCACTGGTTTCATCGGCCTGCAAGGTGAAACTTGATAGGAGTAGTGAAGAAGAGATGATGATTGTAAAGAGATTCAAAACTATTTCCCGATTGATTTGTTCCCTTAGGATAACCCCCTCATAAAATGGTAAATTTTTTTTACGATGGAGGCTAGAGGGAAAACTTTGAGACCGACACATTCGGTATTATTTTCGAGGGCCAAAGACAAGCTCGCCGATCCGAATATAGTCGGCTCCATGGGAAAGGGCGATGGGATAATCTCGACCCATCCCCATGGAAAGTCGTAATGGCCGATCGATTTGCTCTCTAAGTTTTTGAAGGTGACGGAAACATCTGTGGGCCTCTCCTTCAAAATCATTCGCCCTAACACCTCCCATCGTCATAAGCCCCAAAAGGGGAAATGAGTGAGAGACGGAATCCAACTCTCCTACGGCCTCTTTGAGTTCTTCGAGATGAATAAACCCGGCCTTTTCCTCTTCCAAACTGGTATTGACCTGGAGGAAAACGGAGATGGGGCCTATGGGAACGGAAGACAATTTTTTGAGCAATTCGATCTGCTTTAGGGAGGAGATGGAATGAATGGCAAAAAGATTTGGAGTTTGGAGCAATTTTTTGACTTTGTTGCTCTGGAGTCTTCCGATAAAGTGCCATCGAATGTCCATGCCTCTCTCTAGGGCTTCTTGGGCCTTGGCGGTCAATTCTTGAACCCTATTTTCCCCAAAATCTCTTTGACCTTCTCCGTAGGCCATTTCGATATCCGAGAAGGGAAAGGTTTTGGAGACGGCGACGAGGTTTTTTTCTTGAGGAATTTCGGCCAGAATATTTTGTAGATTTTTTGAAATGATGTTTTTTCTCAAGAGGATCTTCTCCCATTGGACGTTCGGGATACGGGTTATAAATTGCCCCTAGCACTTCGTATTGGAAAATCCACTATATAATAAAAAGGGATGGTAAGGCATTTGAATTTGCTCAAAAATGACCGAGAACAGGAGGAAAAGAGGACTTTTCCCCGCTTTAGAATACCGTCGATCACTTTTAAGGATCAAAATTCCAAAAAAATCTTTGAAGTGGATGATGTTTCCCCCAGTGGAATGAAAATTCAACTCAAAGTGGGCACTCACGACTTCGATAAAAAGGATTCTGTTCGAGGAATGATCCGTTGGCAGGGAAGAGAGCTTCTCATTGACGCCAAAGTGGCCTGGGTCGCTAAGACCAGGGCCCAAGCCGGTGTGACCTTTGAGAAACCCCAAGAGATAGAAGATTTTTTTTCCATGAAAAACATTATTCAAGGGGCGAAAATTCTCCATCACCCTCCCTTCGATGAAGAGAAACCGCCACGGCTCAAATACTGGTTGAAATCCGCTTCCGTTTTTGAAGTTTTGGTCTGGGCCCACGGAGACGGGGTGTATGAGAAAATCCAGATTTTGTTTACGGATCATTTTATCGAATGGAAGGACGGGGAGGGGGCCCGAACGGGTCTTCTTTTGCAAAGACGGGACAAAGACACCCCCTTGAGCGAACAGGATGAGTGGACCATTAGAATGGACGGGCCGGTCGATAGAGGCAAAATGAAGACCGTTTGCCGACTTCTCGAAAACATCCCTGAGAATAAGATGGAGGAGTTTACCAAAAAATTTATTTTGGGAAAACTGAAGGCCGCTTAAACCGTTCTCAAATCACCTTTGGGACGGGCCCTTATTTCAGACCGATATCTTTTAACCTCTCCATCAGAAAGTCATTGGAGGAAATGGGAGGGTATTTCTCCCCCCCTTCCCGACAGGAGGGAAGGCAACTCAAAACCGCTTGGGGGTGGGGATGAACGAAATAGGGCATGGAGTAGCGACGGGATCGACTATTGTTGGGGTTGGTGACTCGATGGGTGGTCGAGGGAATGACCTCATTGGTAATTCTCGACATCATATCTCCCGTATCCACCACGATTTGGTTGGGTTGGGAGTGGACATCGAGCCACTGACCGTTTCGATCCAGCAATTGGAGACCGGAATCCGTGGCCCCCACCAAGAGGGTGATGAGGTTGATATCCTCATGGGCCGCGGCCCTCACACTTTGGGGGTGGGCATCCTGGGCCAGGGGGGGGTAGTGGATGAGGCGAAGGACGGAATTGCCCTCATGGATCATCTCGGAAAAATAGTTCGGGGGAAGATCCAAGGCCGTGCCTAAGGCCTTGAGGAGTGTATCGGCCGTTTTTTCCATGGCATCGTAGAGGGCGGTCATCACCCGGCGAAAGTGGGGGAATTCCTCGGGCCAAAAATTGCCGGGATAGTATTGGGCGTAGGGGTGGGAGGGGGGAACTTCCCTTCCCACGTGCCAAAACTCTTTAAGATCCGGGTAGGGGTGTCCCACGGCGTGTTCTTGGCCAAAGCGGGTATGCCCCCTTTGCCCTCCGTTACTTTCTCCACTGTATTTGCTTTTGATTTCCCGGGGGAGAGAAAAGAGCTGGGTGGTCAGTTCATAGGCCTCATCCACCTCATCTTGGGAAACCGTATGCCCCGTGAGGATGATAAAGCCATAGTCTTTGAGTCCGGCAAAGAGCCGATCCACAAAAACCGCCCTTTCGGTTTCGTGGCCCTCAAGATAGCTTGCGAGGTCGAGTTCAGGAACGCTGCGTTTAAGCAAGGCCTTGGCCCCTTTCCTTAGTTCGTTTTTCATATCGATCTTCGTTCGCTTCTCCTGATTACGATATTTTCGTCTTTTCGACAAGGGAAGGGGGCAAAATCCATGGGGCTTGGCTTGGAGTGTCAGGTCTTTCCCCTCTCCTTTTTTCCCTAAGACCCCCCTTTGACTTGCCGACAAGGCCCCATGGGGTCTTTTAAGGGTTCTCTTTGCCTCTTCTTTCTTTTTTCTGCCCTCTTCATCTCCACCACGGCAAGAGCGAAGGGGGAGCGGAAGGAGCGGTGGGTTCACTGGGATAGGGCCAATGGGCAAAAGCGTTGGGTGGATCGGGCAAGGGATCCGGCCCAGGCGCTTCGGCTGCTTTTGACCTACCTGGAGCAGGCCCCCACGGGCCGGCGTCTTTTGGCCAAGGCCCATAAAAAGGCCCGGCGTCTTGGGAAAACCCTCACGGACTTTGTCGAGGGGGGAAAGCGATCCTTGACGGACATCACCCTCGTGAGACATTTCCACCCAAAGGATTGGAATAGGTTTGAGCCCAGGGTGAGGTTTCAAGTGCGCATCGACCGGGAGTTGACCATGCTCGAAGCCGCTTTGGATTTGGCCCACGAACTCACCCATTTTATAGAGCGGGAGGTCTTCAATCCCTATTCTCTCAAGTTTTCGGCTCGGCAATTTATGGCCCACACCATCGAGGGGAAAGGAGGCGAGGTGGAGGCCTATATCGCCGAGTGTATGGTTTTGGACGAGCTGGCTGGATCCAAGGAAGCGATCCAGGCCAAATGCCCCAAGATTCGCCTCCCAAACGGTCGCTACTCCCCCTCAAAGGCGGCCCAACTCTTCTATCGGGTGGGTCAATCCTACGATACAGTGAAGGCCGCCCTGGGATTTTTGGGGGTTTCGGAAAAGAGTGTCCCTTTGATCTCCCCCCGCCATCCCGCCTTTATCTCATCGGCCCACGAGGCCCCCTATCCCTTGGCCGCTTTGAGTGAATACGTCTCCATTATGGAAAAGGCCTGTCGCAACGATCGAAGGCGTTTGGGGCTCATGGAGAAGAAGATGAGAGAGGGGCCAAACCCCGGGGAAGAAAACCTGGCGGAGGATTTGCGCAGGTTCAAAAGGAGCTATTTTCTTAGATGTTCCAAGGCGGATCTGTTTCAATTGCGGGATATTTTGGGAGATCGAGTAGTCAAGGGGCGAGCTTTGGTCTATACTGCTTTTCGACTATGATACAATATGTTGAAAGGTGATGGGATATGCAAGATGGCGTCGTCATTGCGAAGGTGGATGAGTTTCTCAACTGGGGACGAAAAAATAGCTTGTGGCCCATGACCTTTGGTCTCGCTTGCTGTGCCATCGAGATGATGGCCACAGGGGCTTCCAAATACGATTTGGAGCGCTTCGGTTGTGGGGCCTTTATGGCCACCCCGAGAAGGGCCGATCTCATGATCGTGGCCGGAACCGTGACCTTGAAGATGGCCGAACGAATCAAAGTCCTCTACGACCAGATGCCCGCCCCCAAGTACGTCATCTCCATGGGCTCATGCTCCAACAAAGGAGGGCCCTATTGGCAATACGGGTACCACGTTTTAAAGGGAGTGGATGAGGTGGTTCCCGTGGATGTCTATGTCCCCGGCTGTCCCCCCCGCCCGGAGGCCTTGATCGAAGGCTTTCTTACCTTGCAAAAAAAAATCGCCAACGAGGGACTTCTTCGAGATAAGTGGGTGAAAAATGCATGAGGAATGGGCGGCTCTTCTCAGCGATCGGGTTCCCGACTGTGAGGCCAAAGTGGTTTTTGGGAAGGCCGGAGACAAATCCATCTTTGTAGCGTCTCCCTCCCTTCACCGGGTCTGCACACTTCTCTTCTCCCACGAGGATTTCGATTTTCATGTTCTCCAACTCATCACGGGACACGATTACTTGGCCTCTGAAGAAACCAAAGATACCCCGGCCCAAAGGGCCCGCATCGAGGTGAGTTACCTTCTTACGAGCTTTCGCAAAAACCACGACCTCATCCTCAAAGTCGAACTCCCTCGGGAAAACCCAACCCTCGATTCCGTGTGCGATCTTTGGGCCAGCGCCAATTTTCAGGAGCGGGAATGTTTCGATATGGTAGGGGTTCGCTTTGAAAACCACCCGGATCTCAGAAGGATTCTTTGCCCGGACGATTGGGAAGGGTACCCCCTTCGCCGAGATTATGAAGTTCAAAAGTCTTGGCACGGAATGGAGGTGGAGCCGGAACACAAGATGAATCTTCCCGAAAGGGAGTTTGAAAAGCGCCAAAAGGAAATGGCCGCCAAGCACGGGGTTTAACGGGGTCTAGGGGAAAGAGGAAAAAAGGGAATGGACGTTAAAAGGGATCGGATTCAAACGGAAGGGCAAGAGGGAGTCGAATCGGAACTTCTCACCCTCAATATGGGCCCCCAGCACCCGGCCACTCACGGTGTTCTTAGGGTGGAGATCAAGACCGATTCGGAAGTGGTGGTGCAGGCCATCCCCCATATCGGCTACCTTCATCGCTGCTTTGAAAAGCACGCAGAAAACCTCGACTATCGGGGGATCATCCCCTTTGTGGATCGAATGGACTATCTTGCGGCCATGAATATGGAGCTTGGCTATGTGACGGCTTGTGAGAAGATGATGGGGCAAGAGGTTCCGATTCGGGCCGAATACATAAGGGTCATCGTCTGTGAACTGGGCCGAATCGCCTCCCACCTCTTGGCCTTTGGCACCTACGCCATCGATTTGGGGGCCTTTACCCCCTTTCTCTACGCCTTCGATATGCGGGAAAAAATCCTGCGCTTCTTCGAGGAGATCAGTGGGGCGAGACTCCTCTACAACTACATTTGGATTGGGGGTGTGTGGAATGACTTGACCGATGCCCAATTGGGCCTTATCGAAACATTTTGCGATGAGATGTGGGAAGAGATCGATAAATACAATAATTTGGTTTCCTACAATAAAATCTTTATCAATCGAACGGCCAATGTGGGTGTTCTTTCCGAGGAAGCCGCCTATCAATACGGGGCCACGGGGCCTATACTGAGGGGATCGGGGGTGGAGTGGGATTTGCGCAAAAAACGACCCTATAGCATCTATGATCGATTCGATTTTTCCATTCCCGTGGGAAGCGGGGAGCAGGGAAGCAAGGGGGATTGTTGGGATCGTCACATCGTGCGCATGAGGGAGATGTACGAGTCCATCAAGATTGTTCGCCAATGCTTAAAGGGCATCGAAGCGGGGCCCGTTATGAGTAAGGTTTCCAAGATCATTCGTCTTCCCCAAGGGGAAATCTACCACAAAACCGAATCCCCACGAGGAGAGATCGGCTATCACATCGTTTCCACGGGGGATAAAAAACCCCATCGAATCAAAGTGAAATCCCCTTGTTTTACCCACGTCTCTTTGTTGCCCCACCTTGCACCGGGGCTTTTGGTGGCCGATTTTGTGGCCGTCATTGGAAGTATCGATATCGTTTTAGGGGAGGTTGATCGATGATAAGTGAAAGAATGGAGGCCAAAGGGCTTTCGGATTTTGAAGAAAGTATCAGTTTTAGGCAATACTTCATCAATATCTGGCAGGCGGTCTTTTCCGTGGCCAAAGGGATGTGGATTACCTTTCGCTACGTTTGGGCCCATAAACCCGTGACCATCGAATACCCGGAGGTCAGAGAAGTTCTTCCGGAAAGGTCGAGAGGACGCCTCTATAACGACGTGGCCGATTGTATCGCCTGCAACCAATGCGCCATGGTCTGCCCGGTGGATTGCATCTACATCGCTTCTACGCCAAAGCCCGAGGGGGAGGAAATTCCCAAGACTTCCAATGGAACCCCGATTCGCTTAAACCTCAACCAATTTACCATCGATGAGGCCCTGTGCTGCTACTGTGGTCTATGCACCACCGTTTGCCCTACGGAATGTCTCACCCATACGAAGGATTTCGAGTTCACCCAATACGATCTCGATCAAATGAAATACGATTATCTCGATCCCGAGATCGTGGCCTGGCGAGATCGCATCGTCGAGAAATAAGATTGGACGTTTTATCGGGTATTGTCGAGAGGGTGACCTTTCATAGCGAAGAATCCGGCTGGTCCGTTCTCAAGGTTTCTCCTCTCAAGATTCGAGAAGAGTTGGTGACCGTGACCGTCCATCAGGCCAAAGTTTTTGCCGGGGCCACGGTGGATTTTCAAGGGGAATGGACCGAGCATCCCAAATACGGCCCTCAATTCAAGGCCTTTGCCCTCCTCGAAAAAAGACCCGCCTCGGCCGCTGCGTTGGAAAAGTATCTGGGCTCGGGCCTGATCTACGGAGTGGGCCCTAAGACGGCCAAAAAGATCGTCTCCCATTTCCGTGGGGACACACTCGATGTCTTTGAACACGAGATGGAAAGGCTCACGGAGGTTTGCGGAATCGCCCAGGGCAAATTGGAGATGATAAGAAAGTCTTGGACCGAACACCGAGAGATTAGAAATGTGATGATGTTTCTTCAAACCCACGGCGTGAGTACTCTTTTTGCAGTCAAGATTTACAAGCAATACGGGAGGGAAGCCGTCTCCATCGTGGAGGACAACCCCTATCGCCTGAGTCAAGATATTTATGGCATCGGCTTTCTTTCGGCCGATCGTATTGCGAAAAGCCTTGGCATCGTGGGGCGAGACCCCAGGAGGGTGAGGGCCGCCGTGGGCCACGTTTTGGCGGCCTCTCGGGAAGAAGGGCATTGCTATCTGCGCTTTTCCCAGGTGGAAAAGTCCGTGGAAGATTTGCTGGAGGAGACATCTTTGAGGGAACTTTTAAAGGCTTGTCTCAAAGAGATGGAAAAGGCCCGTGAGATCATGACCCGAAAGATCGGTGAAGACGAGGGATACTATTCCAAAAGTCTTTTTTATAGCGAAGAGTCCGTGGGCAAAAAGATCCTTCTTTTGGGACGGCAAAAAATCTCCGTGGACGAAAAAAGAATTTGGCGATGGATAGAGGCGTTCAATCGGCGCCAAAAACAACCGCTTAGTCAAAAGCAGGCCCAAAGTGTGGCCGGCATTGCGGGCCAGGGATTTTCCATTCTTACGGGAGGGCCCGGTTGTGGAAAGACCACCACCACCAAGGCCATCGTCAAATTGTCCCAGGCCATGGGCAAAAACGTCGTTCTCGCAGCACCCACCGGGCGGGCGGCCCAGAGGATGGAGGAGGTGATCGGTCTTGCGGCCAAAACCATCCACCGCCTTTTGGTCTGGAATCCCGCCAAGGGAGGATTTAAAAAGGGAGAAGACGATCCTTTGGAGGCCGATTTTATCGTGATCGATGAATGTTCCATGCTCGATATCTCTCTTACGGCTTCCCTTCTCAAGGCCGTCGATACCAAAAACACCCAAGTTCTCTTTATCGGTGACCGAGATCAACTCCCTTCCGTCGGGGCCGGGAATGTGTTGGGAGACTTGATCGACAGCGAAGTCGTTTCGGTCTTTCGTCTCACAGAGGTCTTTCGTCAGGCCAAGGAGAGTCTGATCGTTCGCTATGCCCACAAGATCAACGGTGGCGAGGTTCCCTTTATCCGGTCTCCTTTTGAAAACCCGGGTCTTTGGCAAGAGGGCCACGATACCCTTTTTATCGATTCCGAAGAGGCCGGTTTGGATGCGGTTCGCTTTATCCAAAAGGCCAAAAGGGTTTTTCGAGATGGGGGTCATATCCAAGCGGAAGGGGATGAAGATGAAAAAGAAGAAAAAAAGGAAGGCGGGTTTTTAACCATTCCCGAAAAGTTCAAACACGTTTGTTTGGAAGATCTTTTGGCCAGCGAATCCCAGGCCCAGGAGGTGAGGGCGATTCTTAGAAAAGTCCATCCCCACTCCTCCCTCCACTACGGGCTCACGGCCACGGACATGATTCTCAAACTCTACCGAGAGATTTTGCCTAAATACTTTGGTAGGAAGGTCGAGATTCAGGTTTTAACTCCTATGACGAGAGGATCGATGGGAACGTTGGCCCTCAACAAAAAAATTCAAGACGAATGTAACGCCATGGCTCCCGGAAAAAAGCAATTGGTCTTTGCTCAAAAGGTTTTTCGGGTGGGGGATCGGGTGATTCAAAAGAGAAATAACTACGATCTCGAAGTCTTTAACGGTGACATCGGAACGGTCGTAGGCATGGACACGGCCGCCCTCGAACTTTCCGTCGTCTATCACGGCAAGAGTGAGCGCAAGGTGGTTTACAAAAAGGAAAATCTACCGGAGATCGATCTCGCCTATGCCATCACCATCCACAAATCCCAAGGGAGTGAGTTCGATGTGGTCATCATCCCCATGGCCACCCAGCACTTTAAACTCCTCTTTAGAAATCTCGTCTATACGGGACTCACTCGGGGCAAAAAAGGCGTGGTCTTTGTGGGAACGAGGAAGGCTTTGGCCCTTGCCGTGAAAAACGCCGATAACAGAAAACGCCAAACCTATCTTCAAGAGCTTTTGCAGGCGGGCCCTCTTTAGGGTAACTGCTCGCACCTATAGCAAAAATTCCAACGAAGGCAAGGTAACTGTTCTCCACCCGGATAAGATTGCCGGGGGGTGAGCAGTTACTCTTTAAAAGAATTTGTCCTGCCACAACTCGGACAAAAAGGTTTCCCAGTGTAGGTGGCGGATACCGTTTGGGCCTTGCATCTCCAATTCATCGCAAGAGATGAGCAGAAGATGTTCCCACGAACGCTCTTCTTGGATGGCGAGAAGGCCTTTGTGTTCCCGCTTCCCCACCTTTTTGCTCGCCTTGACCTCCATGGCCATTTTATCTCCGATGACAAAATCCACCTCCATTTGGGATTTGGATCGCCAAAATTGCAGGGGCAAGCGACTGTTTTTATAGCTCAGATACGCCCTTAGTTCACAGGCGATGAATTGTTCCAGGGAAGTGCCAAAAATATCGCTCTTTGGGTCGAGGGCCTCGGTTTCCCTTAGGATATGGGTGATGCCGGGATCAAAAAAATAGAACTTGGCCGTTTGGATGGGCTTTCTTTTTTTTGATCCTCTCCAAGGAGGGAGTTCAAAGGCCAGTAAGGTATCTTGGAGTATTTGGTAATAATCCCTTACGGTATTGGGGGAGAGTCCGGCGTCGTTGGCCACTTTGGTGTAGTTTAAGAGTCGTCCATTGTTAAAGGCCGCACTTTGTAAAAAGCGTGTGTAGTTGGGCAAGTTTCGGGTCAGGCCCTCCGATTGGATTTCTTCTTTTAAATAGGTGTCTCCATAGGCGTGGAGATAGTCCCGAGGGTGTTCCCCGAGATAGGCCATGGGGAGACCGCCAAAGAGCAAATAGCGGCCCAGATCAAAAGTTTGCGCCCTTGAAATTTCCTTCCAGGTGAGAGGAAAAAGCTCTGCCATAAAGGCCCTTCCGGCCAAGAGGTTGGCCCCTCCTCGCTTGAGTTTTCTCGAACTACTTCCGGTGAGCAAAAAGCGCTTGCCTTCATTTTCGATCAGACGGTGAACCTCGTTTAATAGCTCCGGGATTCTTTGGACTTCATCGATGACCGTCGTGGGCCTTGTGGCCAAGGAACCGAGAAGGGAAGGGTCGCCTTTGAGGCGTAGGTAGATTTTTGAGTCCAAAAGATCGATGAGCCCACTCTCATGGAGCCCTTCTTCCCGGATGAGGGTGCTTTTGCCACTGCCTCGGGGGCCCAGGAGGAAGTGGGAAGATTTTTTTAGTAATTTCGAGAGGTTAAGAGTTCTTTGGAGCATAATTTGAAAAATCCGCAATAGGTTCGTTTATTGTCATGATAATCCGCGAAACCACTGCAAATCAAGACAAAAGTGGGGTTCATGGCGAGAGAGGGGGCAGAAAAGGGTCGGTTTTTTAGGGGTTTAGCACCCCGTTTCAGGATTCGTCCTGCCTTTAGGGAAGATGTCGATAAAAGAATCTTATAGCGTCACCCCTTGGTAAATTTTTTTAAAAATGCTGCCGGTTTTAAAATCTCTACTCCTTGATAATTTGATAAACTTAACAGTTCCTTATCTCCACTAATAACGATATTGACAGAGGCTGCAAGGGCACAGTTCAAAAACTTATCGTCGTCAGGGTCTTTGCAAATGACTTTAGATGATTTAATGGGAGTGTAAAATTCACCATAAAAAATTAAGAGATCAAAGAAAGGCTCTAAGTCAATGGGGCCGTACTGCTCTTCTAGATGAAAAGCGACCCTCTTGTATTCTTCAAATATTTCATCTGACAAGATAAGCGATAGTTTTCTCTCTTCCCATAATTTCATAATCTGGGCAGGCGAACCTGACCAAAAAATGCCGGAGATAAAAACATTGGTATCAATGATAACCCTCATTTTTTCTTTCGAGCTTTCCGTATGGCTTTTGTTACATCCGTTTTTTTGAGTTGAATTTTTTTGACTTGCCGTCGAAGATTCTTTCGTAAATTTGAAAATTCTTCCAGTGGTGGGGCCTGAATAGATTTCAAAATAACGGTGTCTTTTTGGCCGAGAACGACAAATTGAGTTCCCGGGCCAAGACTCAGTTGATCTCTGATTGATTCAGGTATAACAACTTGGCCCTTTGAAGACATTTTGGTCGTTGCAATTGTACTCATAATAGCTCCTTTTTCTTACCAGTAAGATTTTATTATAGACGATTTTTTAAAATACAGGGAGAGAAAAGGTGAATTGATTTGTAGGCTTTCACACTTAGAGACTGCACGTATGAATTTTCGGCTATTTACAGCGCAATTATTGGCTTCAAAATAGGGGGAAGACCTAATGAAGGCCAAGGCCAAATAAATCCTCGTACCCACAAACGCCTTTGAAATCCACATATTTTCTCGGATCGGTGGAAGCGTAGAAACCCGAGATGAGGCCCCCTTCGTGATCCCGGGAGAAGGAGAGAAATTGGGTGGGATAGCTATGGCCCTTTTCGGCACGATTGGCGAGCATTTGGGAGTCTCCATTGCCTTCGTCCCGATACTGCCCCTGGGAAAAAGTGAGAGGAGGAGAGTGGGGCGATAGGCGAAGGGTTACGGTTGTGTTGTCTTCGGCATCGAAGGGCACGGGGACTTGAGGGGTCTTGCGTGCGGCCCTATCTATTTGGGGAGAGAGACGAAGGGAAATGGCAATCCCTCCTTCCATCCGGCAGATGGAAAAAGCAGCCGGGCAAGCAAGCAGCGATAGAACGCTTAGGATAAAAAGGCTTTTGAAAGTCATGGGTACAGGGTAGGGGGAGTGGGCTTTTTTATCAAGGGGGTCTGAAATAAGGATAGGTTTCTAATAATTTTGGGGGTCTATCCTCTTGAATGTAAAGAAATCAGAGCTTTTGAAGGGTTGTCCGTCATAGATGATGGTGACGATGCCCGGGATTTGAGAGAGATCGTCGCCCTCGGCAAAACTAAAATCGAGATCCCAAGTGAGGGGAAATGGGTCCTCTTCTTGTCGGCAGTTAAGCTCCATAATCAAATGAGCATTGGAGTGGAAAAGAGAACTTCCCCGGCAGTATGTTGGGGGCGAATCTGCGATCAGTGTTACATCTCCATCTTCATCGATGGTGAGGGTCAGAGGATTTTCAGAAATGGCGGAGGTGACGGAATAGGTGCCCACAAGTTCATCTAGGGATGTGGGGGCGGCCCATCCCGAAAGAAAAAACCCCAGGGTCAAGTGAAGGAAGAATACGATTTTTTTGAGTTCCATTGATTTGAGGGTAGGGAGAGGAGAAATTTTTGTCAATTCGTGCAAACTGCCCACCCTTGTCTTCGTTTGTTCCATGCCGTAGGATAGGCGAGAGGAGAAGCACTGATATGAACCAAGAATTGGCTATCAAACTGGATGAAAAAAAACGGGATTTTACCCGTATTCAAGAGGGCATCGATCATATTCGGAGGTCTCTTTGACCTGGCCACAAAACGGAATAGACTTTCCAAGATTCATCGCTTAGAGCAAGAGTCGTCCTTTTGGGAAGACTCCCAAAGGGCCGCCAAAATTCAAAGAGAAAAATCTCTCCTCTCATCGACCATCGAATCCTTTGAGGCCTTGGTCGAAACCAAAGAAGAATTTGAAATCCTTTTGGAGTACGGCGAAGAGGGGGACGAGGAAAGTGCGGCCCAGGCCTTGGATGTCTTTGACAAACTCGAACGCTCTTTTGATTTGGCTGAACACAAAACCCTTCTTTCGGATGAAATGGATTCCCATAATGCCATCGTGACCCTCAATGCGGGGGCCGGAGGGACGGAGTCTTGCGATTGGGCCTCCATGCTCTATCGAATGATCACCAAATGGGCCGAAAAAAACGATTTTTCCCTTTCCGAAATGGAAAGACAGACCGGAGACGCCGCAGGCCTTAAGTCGGCCACCCTCTTGATCGAAGGCCCCTACGCCTACGGGAATCTCAAGAGCGAGTCGGGAATCCACCGCTTGGTTCGCCTCTCTCCTTTCGATTCCAATTCGAGAAGGCATACCTCCTTTGCCTCCGTCTTCGTCTCCCCGGAAGTGGATGACGATATCGAAGTGGAAATCGACGAGGGGGATTTGCGCATCGATGTCTATCGGTCGGGAGGGGCCGGGGGACAGTCGGTCAACACCACGGATTCAGCCGTGAGAATCACCCATCGGCCTTCGGGGATCGTGGTGGCTTGCCAAAACGAAAGATCCCAATTGCAAAATAAGGCCATGGCCATGAAGATTCTCAAATCCCGTCTCTACGAAAAGGCCATGGAGGAAAAGAGGGCCAAACAGGCCGAGATAGAGGCCGGCAAAAAGGATATCGGCTGGGGCTCCCAGATTCGATCCTACGTCCTCCATCCCTACAAGATGGTCAAGGACTTGAGGACAAATTTTGAATCCCCCAACCCCGATAGGGTTTTGGACGGGGACTTGGACGGGTTTATAAAATCTTATCTGAGATGGAAGGCCCTAGGGCCCTCTTCATCGTAACGGCTTTTAGGGAGACCCATGTCGGATCGTTTTATCTATTTGGATTATGCGGCCACACACCCCGTAACGGAAACGGCCAAAAAGGCCTTGGAAGAATCCCTTTCATGGTTTGCCAACCCCAGCTCCCCCCACGCCCCGGGAAAAAAGGCCAAGGCCCGCTTGGAAGAATGTCGAAAGGGAATGAGAGAACTCCTCTTGGCCAAAAAGACCTTTGATCTGATCTTCACCTCCGGGGCCACCGAGTCCAATAATATGGCCATTGGGGGAAGAGATTATGGGTCGGAAGATGAGATTTTGTGCAGTGAGGTTTCCCACCCCTCTCTTCTTGCTCCCTCGAAAAAGACGCAGGCCCTGTGGCGTCCCATCCCCCTGGAAGAGGGGAGAGTCACCCCCCGCTCCTTGAAGGAAGCGCTTTCGGAGAGGGTCAAATTGGTCGTTCTCGATCACGTCAATAGCCAAACCGGTTTGATTTGTGATGTGGAGGCCTGCGCCCAAGCGCTTGTCCACGAAGCCGCCGAGAAAGGGATGGAAAGACCCCATATCCACGTGGACGCTTCCCAAAGTTTGGCCAGAGTCCCCCTTTCTTTGAAATCGGAATCCATCGATTCTTTGACCCTTTCCGGACATAAGATCGGGGCGCCCAAGGGAATTGGGGCCTTGCTCGCCAAGCGCTACACCCTAAGACCCATGATTTGGGGAGGGGGGCAGGAAGGAGGACTTCGCAGTGGAACGGAAAACCTTTCTTTGGCCTTTGCCTTCACCCAATGCGCGCGGGAAGGAGTGGAGGGAAAGGGAAGGGAGAGGATACGGGAACTCAAGAAAGATTTGATCCTTGGGCTCAAAGACTTAGGCGCCCGCTTTCCCTTCGATCAGGGTCAAGCGGCCCCCCATATCTGTACCTTCATCCATCCTGCACAAAAGGCCCAAACACTTCTTAAAAGATTGGACGACGAAGGTTTTTTCCTCTCCCAAACCTCGGCTTGCTCCAGCAGGGCAGAGAGCGAAGGAGGGGGAAAGACTTTAAGGGCCTTGGGTCTTTCCAAGGAGGAAGGAGATCATCTCTTGAGGGTTTCTTTGGGTTTTTCGACGACGGGGGAAGAGATCCAATGTTTTCTCCAAAAACTTAGGGAGATAAGTCGTCCATCGCCATAATACAGGTGGACAATCGGCGAGGAGCCACACGTATTTTTTGGGAGCGAAAACCAATATCTCTTGACGATATGTCTTATTTATGAGACTATCTCCTCGTGAAAACAATCATCTTGGAAGTTTGTCAAAAGGAATTGACTCTATTCCCTAGGGAGGTTGTAGAGGATTTTCTTGATATCGTCTCTCGTCTTAATGAAGGCTTAACTTTGAATATGCCGTTATCTCGGGCAATGCCAAGCATTGGGAGAAATGTACATGAACTTAGGTTAAAAGACAAAAGTGGAATTTATCGAGTTTTTTACTTCATCAAAAAAAAGGAGGCCATATACATTGTTCATGCTTTTAAAAAGAAAACACAAAAGACACCAAAGAAAAGTATAGAACTGGTAAAAAAGAGGATAAGGAGGTTATTGTGAAATTCAAAACTTATAAAAAAATGAGCGACCTTGCAACGGCTCTCAAGCTGCCACCTACAAGAGGAGTTCTTGCCGAAATTAAGGCGAAGCTCATCAAGGAAATTATCAAAATTATTAAACGGGAGAGGCTTACCCACCAGGAAGTTTCAGACTTATCGGGAGTCCCCCGTTCAGCTGTAACGGGGATTGTCAACGGAAGCCTTCAAAGGGTGTCCATTGAACGACTTATTCGCATTATCACCGCACTGGGCAAGGCTATTGAACTAAAAATCAAATCTGCTGCCTAAAAAACTCTAGGGCATACCCTTGGCTTTATTGACGGGGAAGGTGATATTCTTTACACTTCGGGGAATCACGGCCCTTTCCAAAACATGAGAAATCTTTTTTGTGGAGTTTTTATGGCCCTGCCCCAAGGTCCCCATTCATTTGACGCCAAGCAGATATTGAAGGTGGGCCAAAAGAGCTACACCTATTTTTCCATCCCCAAGGCGGCCGAGAGCTTGGGAGATTTTGACCGGTGGCCCTATTCCCTCAAAGTTCTTTTGGAAAACCTCTTGCGCCACGAAGATGGCAAGAGCGTCGTGAAAAAGGACATCGAGGCCATGGCCCGTTGGGGGGAGAAAAAGAGGAGTGACGCAGAGATCGCCTATCACCCGGCCCGAGTGGTGATGCAGGATTTTACGGGAGTTCCCGCCGTGGTAGATTTGGCCGTGATGAGAGATGCGGTCAAAGCATGGGGGGGGGACGCCCAAAGGATCAACCCCCAGGTGCCGGTGGATTTGGTGATAGACCACTCCGTTCAGGTGGATCATTTCGGCTCCAAGGAGGCCTTTCAAAAAAACGTGGAATTGGAGTATGTGAGAAACCGGGAACGCTACGAGTTTCTCAAATGGGGGGCCAAGGCCTTCGACAATTTTCGAGTGGTTCCTCCCGGAACGGGCATTATCCACCAGGTGAATTTGGAGTCCTTGGCCCAAGTGGTTTGGACGAAAGAGGAAGAGAGCGGGGAAACCGTGGCCTATTGTGATACCTGTGTCGGAACCGACTCCCACACCACCATGATCAACGGACTTTCCGTCTTGGGTTGGGGTGTAGGAGGGATCGAAGCCGAAGCGGCCATGTTGGGCCAAGCCGTGACCATGACCGTGCCGGAAGTGGTGGGGTTTCGTTTGGACGGTCGCTTGAGAGAGGGAGTGACGGCCACGGATCTCGTGCTTCAAATCGTTCAAAACTTGAGGGCCTTTGGGGTCGTTGGAAAATTTGTGGAATTTTACGGCCCGGGCCTCGATCACCTTTCCTTGGCCGATCGGGCCACCATCGCCAATATGGCCCCGGAGTACGGGGCCACCTGTGGCTTTTTCCCCATCGACGAAGAGGTCATTCGATACCTTCGCTTTACGGGGCGTGAGGAATCTCGTGTTCTCTTGGTGGAAGAATACGCCAAGGCCCAAGGTCTTTGGCGAGATCAAAACTCCCCCGAACCCCTCTTCACTTCCACTTTGGAGTTGGATTTGAAAGAGGTGTCCCCCTGTTTGGCCGGCCACAAAAGGCCCCAGGATCGCATCCCCTTGGAAGAGGTCAAAAAAGAGTTTCAAAGCGTCCTCAAGGAGAGCTTTCGGGTTCAAAAGATCCGATCCACTCCCCTGAAGGGGGAAAGGGGAGAAGAGGGAAGGCTTTCCGATGGAGACGTGGCCATCGCCGCCATCACCAGTTGCACGAACACCTCCAACCCATCCGTGATGGTGGCCGCAGGTCTCGTGGCGGCCAAGGCCTTCGAGTTAGGCCTTCGGGTCAAACCTTGGGTCAAGACCTCCATGGCCCCGGGCTCCCAAGTGGTGGGCGAATACCTCAAGGCTGCGGGTCTTTTGGAACCCCTTGAAAAGATGGGTTTCCATATCGTGGGTTACGGCTGCACCACCTGTATCGGAAACTCGGGACCTTTGCCGGAAGACATCTCCCAAGCCGTGGAGAAAGGGGATTTGGTCGTGGCCTCGGTTCTTTCGGGAAACCGAAACTTTGAGGGGCGCATCTCCCCCCAGGTCAAGGCCAATTTTTTGGCCTCCCCCCCCTTGGTGGTGGCCTACGCTTTGGCCGGTTCCGTGGACGTGGACTTGACGACGGAACCTCTGGGACGAGATGGGGAGGGAAAGGAGGTCTATCTCAAAGACATTTGGCCAAGCAACTTAGAGATCGCCGACACCTTGGCCCATTGCCTCGATTCCAAAATGTTTATAGATAAATACGCCGATGTTTTTTGTGGCGACGGTCGGTGGCGAAAAGTGGCCGAAAGCGGCGGCGAAACCTATCGGTGGAAAGAGGAGTCCACCTACGTTCGCTGTCCTCCCTATTTTGAGGGGATGAAACGGGAGACCGACGCTCCCAAGGACATCCTTTCGGCCAGGCCCCTTGCGATTCTAGGGGATTCGGTGACGACGGATCACATCTCCCCTGCGGGCCCGATCCACAAAGATTCTCCGGCGGGACTGTATTTGAAGGAGCGGGGAGTGGAGATTCAAGCATTTAACTCCTACGGCTCGAGACGAGGCAACCATGAGGTGATGATGAGGGGAACCTTTGCCAATATCCGCCTGCGCAATCTTATGGCCCCGGGAACCGAGGGGGGATGGACGAAAAAATGGCCCGAAGGAAAGGAGAGTCCCCTTTTCGATGCGGCCATGGAGTATCAAAAGCAAGGGATTCCTCTGGTGGTGGTGGCCGGTCGTGAGTACGGAACCGGCTCCTCGAGGGATTGGGCGGCCAAGGGGACGGCCCTTCTCGGAGTGAAGGCGGTCATGGCTCAAAGTTTTGAGCGTATTCACCGCTCCAATCTCATCGGGATGGGGGTTCTTCCCCTTGAGTTTCCCGATGGGGCCGATGTGGAGGGACTTCAATTGCAGGGGAACGAAGTTTTCGATATCATGGGAATTGAAGAGCTTGTTCCAAGAGGGCAGGTTTTGGTGAAAATCCACCGAAAAAACGGTGAGGAGGATCAAATTGAGATGAATTGTCGTTTGGATACTCAGGGCGAGTTAGACTATTACCGACATGGGGGGATTCTTCACTACGTCCTTCGTGGGCTCTCGGATCGCTGATGGAAGATGTTCTTCTTAGCCAAAGTGTCGCCATCCTAGTGGATGGAAACAATGTGGAGCGAAGTCTTCATTCGGTCACAAAAAATGAAACGGCCATGATTAACTTCGATACCCTGGTTCCGCGTCTTCTCGACGGTCGTTGGCTCAACCGCATGATTTATTTTAGAGAGGGGAAAAATATCTCCGGAAAACTCACGGAGCGCCTCCACTCCAATTTTCACGGCTCCACGGTTCCCTGCCATAAATCCGCCGACATCCCCTTGAGCATCAAGGCCACCCAATTGGCCGCCAAGGTGGACACCATCATCATCCTAAGCGGGGATAGCGATTATGTGGAATTGGTGAGACACCTCAAGGGAAGTGGAGTGAGGGTTGAAATTGCGGCCGTGGCCGAATCCACTGCAAAAATCTTGGTGGATGAGGCCGATTACTTTCATCCCATCGTCAAAGACGATTGGTTTGAACTCAACAAATTGTCCGGCAAGGCCGGTAAAGCCGGCAAGAAGATGGCCAAAAAAAGCTCCCCAAAGAGGGCATCAAAAGTGAGGTCGAATCGTTCTCAAAGGTAAGGAAGCCTTATGGATCTAGATCTTTCTAAATTTTCTTGGGAGTATTTATCGAAACCCCTCTTCCATGTGGGGACTCACCATATCTCCTTTCTCTCCATCGTCGTTTGCCTATTGATCGTCTTTTCTTTCTTTACGGCTTCCCGTTGGATCGAAAGGATCGTGGGCAGGGCCCTTTCCAGGACTTCCGTGGAGAGTGGTGTGGGCCATTCCCTCTCTCGCCTCTCCCGCTACGCCATGATGGGCATAGGACTTGTGGTGGCCTTGGATGCGGTGGGGATCAGCTTGAGTTCTTTGGCCACCGTCGGGGCCGTCTTTATGGTGGGGATTGGATTCGGTCTTCAAAACGTGACCCAAAATTTTATTTCGGGCCTTATCATCTTGATCGAGCGTCCCATCAAGGCGGGGGATCTCGTGCAGGTTCAAGGGGTCACGGGAAAAGTCGTCGGCATCGGGTTGCGATCGACGATTGTGGAGACTCGGGACGAAGTGAGCGTTATCGTGCCCAATGCCCAATTCATTTCCGAACAGGTGGTCAACGAATCCCATTCCTCGGAAAAGATGCGTCTTTGCGTGGAGGTGGGGGCGGCCTACGGCACCGATCCCAATTTGGTGGAAAGGGCCCTCTTGGAAGCGGCCAGGGATCATCCGAAGATTCTCTCCTCTCCTTTGCCCCAGGTTCAGTTTTCTAGTTTTGGGGCCTCTTCCCTGGATTTTAAACTCTTCATCTGGACCAGAGATATTTGGGGCGGGGATTTTATCCTAAGCGACTTGAGGTTTGCCATCGAGGCCAAGTTCAGGGAACATTCCGTCATCATCCCCTTCCCCCAGCGGGATCTGCATATCAAGACCGGCTCTCTTCCGTCGTGAGGACGGGAGGGAAGACATTGATAGGTATGGATTTTCATCAAAATCCACGCCTTATATGTGGATTTTCATTAAAATCCACACTTCATGTATGGATTTTCATCAAATAGACGCTATAATGACCAAATGTATCGCCGTCTTCTCGATCTCCCCCTCCTCCTCCAAAAGAAGTCCTTCTTTCTCTTTGGGCCTCGCTCGACGGGAAAAACCACCCTCGTTAAACAAATTCCCTGTACCCGTTTTTATGATCTTCTGGATGCATTGACATTCCAACGCCTTGTCAAACGCCCCTCTTTGTTGGACGAGGAACACCGAGGCGAGAACATCGTCGTTATCGACGAAATTCAAAAATTCCCCCCCCTTTTAGATGAAGTTCACCGTTTGATCGAGAAGAAAAAATACACTTTTTTGCTCACCGGCAGTAGTGCCCGAAAGCTCAAGGGAAAGGGGGTGAATCTCCTTGCAGGAAGGGCTTGGTGGGCTTCACTCTTCCCTTTGACTTCGCCTGAGATTTCCGATTTTGATTTGCTTAGATATCTCAATCGAGGAGGACTACCCCAGGTGTACGATTCTCCCGACTACCGAGAAGAACTTCTGTCCTACACGGGCCTTTACCTTCGGGAGGAAGTTCAACAAGAGGCCCTTACTCGCAATATCCCCGCTTTTTCTGAGTTTTTGGAATTGATGGCCCTCTCCAACGGACAAGAGATAAACTACGATGGGTTTTCGAGAGATTTGCAAATTTCTCCGACGACACTGAAAAACTACATCGGTATTTTAAATGATACTCTTCTTGGGTTTCCCTTGGCCGGATATACCGGGAGCAAAAAGCGTAAGGCCATATCCCGTTTTAAATATTATCTCTTTGATCTTGGAGTTACCAATTGCTTATCCCACAGGGGGGGGATTGAAGATCGCAGTGAACTCTTTGGAAAAGCTTTTGAGCATTTCATTATTTTGGAGATACGGGCCTTTATCAGTTACCATAGAATGTCTTTGCAAATGTTTTACTGGAGATCGACTTCAAAATTTGAGGTCGATCTCATCATAGAAAAATGGGCCGCTATTGAAATTAAGTCCACAAGTATGGTTCAAGATAAGCATCTGAAAGGGCTTCGGGCCTTTAAGGAAGAGGGTCTTGTGAAGGAGTATTTTGTCATTTCCCAAGACCTTGAACATAGGGTGACTTCCGATGGTATCCACATTTTCCCTTGGCCGCTTTTTCTACAAAAACTGTGGGGCAGATCCTTAAGATTTTTATTCTCTGCGTAGCTTATAACCCTGGACGCTCGCTTCGGCGTTAATATAGTAGTTTTTACCAATCGATTGGTTTTGCGTTATAAGGGGAACTGTGAGCAAAACGCAAAAGCGATACCCGTCATTGTAACAACTGTGGAGGGCCTTCATCAGTGCCATGGCCCGAACTCCATCAATTGTGAGGGGGGCTCGTTTATGAGCCAGCCATCCATCGTTTTCCGTATAAAGTTCTCCTTCGGATAAATCCAAATCATCGAGAGACTCAACCGTACTCGTGATACTATGGTAGTGTCTTTTCATATTGTGAAGGTAAGACCATTCTACGTTATTAAATTTATTGGTTTTCGAGTTTTGGTAGGAGCAGAGACGGGCCCCACTTTCCAGACACTTTTTAAGAGCTTCTTCGATGGATTGCATCTTTACTCCCTCCATACTTATAAAGGAGAAGGCGTTATTTCCATTCCAAGTCGATGTTCCGTCATACATCTGTGCATGGGAGAGGAGAGAGAGGGAAAATGCTAAAGCTATTGAGGCAAAAGTTTTTTTCATAGATTTTTCTCCGTCATTTCAATTTAAAGTTTTAATCGTCTTATGAAAAGTTATAGGAAACTAAAGTCGCCGAGTCAAGGATGGTATGCAGAATATTCATTATTTTAGAGGGAATGCAATAACGCAGGGAGGGTTCTTACTGTTTGGAACTCACTTGCGAAAGAGTTGAAATTGAAAGGATCTAAGACGCTTTTGTAGGCGTTGAGTGAAGTTGGCTTTTTGGCCGCTTTTGGTGACGATGGTCGTGCCCTGAACCATCTTGGCTTGGGTCACAAACTCATGGGGATAGACCATTTCCGTAAGCACCCTTTTCACTCCGGGCCAAGTAGAATCATGGAAAGCGATCATCCCACCGTCATTGACCTTGGGAAACCACCCGACAAAATCGTTTTTGACCGATTCGTAATCGTGGGCACCGTCGATGAAAAGAAAGTCGATGCCTCTTTCGACATCCTTTAATGCGTCGTCACTGTATTTGACGAGAGGAGTAACCACATCCTCTACGGAAGCCTTGGCCATATTTTCTTTAAACTTTTCAAAGGTCCAAACTTTTTCGCCCTTTTGATGTTCTTTGGAGCCGATATGGGGATCGATGGCGTAAAACTTAATTTCTTTTTGAGAGGCCTTGATGCCCTTGGCGATCCATACGGTGGATTTTCCCTGCCAAGACCCGATTTCTACAATGGCCGAACCATCCGAGCAAGACTTAGCGATATGATAAAAAGCCCTTCCCTCTTCGGCACTAAACCAACCCTCAATGGCGTCCGTGAGCTTTTCGATATGTTGGAGATCATGGGCCGTCATCATATCGTGTCCATATTATGGTAAACCCTTTGAACGTCATCGTCGTCTTCGAGAAGATCTAAAAGTTTCATATTTTTGGCAAAGGTCTTTTCATCCACTTCTTTTATTTCGAGGGGTATCCTTTCCAAACTGCCTTCCCAGGTCTCGATCTTCATGGACTGAAGGGCCTTTTGAACTTGGCCGAAATCTTCCATGGAGGTCACGATCATAACCCTTCCGTCCTCAAATTCCACATCTTCGGCTCCTGCGTCGATCATGGCCAAGGAAATCTCTTCCTCCTCAATGTTTTCGGAAGACAGGGAAAAAACCCCTTTGCGGGAAAAGACGTATTGGAGACAGCCGCCCTTACCCAAACTTCCTGCATATTTGTTGAAATAGGATCGGATATTGGAGACGGTTCGAGTATTATTGTCCGTCATGCACTCCACAAAAAAGGCCACACCTCCGGGCCCGTATCCCTCAAAGCTCACTTCCGTATAGTTTTCCGGGCCTTCTCCCAAAGCCTTTTTCACGGCCCTTTCCATATTGTCCTTAGGCATATTGGCGCTACGGGCGTTTTGCATGGCCAATCTCAACCTGGGGTTGGACTCGGGATCGGGGCCTCCTATCTTCACGGAGACGGTGATTTCCTTAATGATCTTGGTAAAGATTTTGCCCCGCTTGGCGTCTTGGGCCCCCTTGCGGTGTTGGATATTTTTCCATTTGCTATGTCCGGCCATGGTCTTTGTCCTTATTGCCTTGTAACTGCTCACCCCCCGGCAATCTTGGCAGTCGACTGCCTCGTCGCTCCCCTGCGACGTGCAGGAAGCACGCCTCGGGCGCTCCTCGTTGCCTCCTACCAATCTTATCCGGGTGGAGAACAGTTACCTTGCCTTTATTACAGTTTTTGCTAGAGGTGCGAGCAGTTACATTGCCTTTGTCTTCCCCTTCTTCCTCCCTCAAGGATCGATAGAGGGAGATGCCGGAGGAAAGAACATGGGCCACGGAGCGCACAAAGAATCGGAGCACGGGAGTTTCGGCCACAAAGAGGGCGTAGGAAGGGGCCTTGGAGTAGTAAAAGCGGATGAACTGTCTTCCCCACGGATGGCCTGCCAAGATATGGTCTCGAAACCATTTGAGTTCTTCGATCACCCGGTGTTCTCGTCTAAAGCCGGCCGAGAAAAAAAAGCAGGACTGTTCTTGTAAAAATGTTTCCAGCCCTTGGGGGGCAATGGTTTGGGTAGCAGGGAAAGCAGAGCAAAAGCCCCATTTGTTTTCTACGCAAACCGAAAGGTGCAAGGGGTCTCCGTTTTTGAGACCCGAAAGAACGAGTTCCCGTTCTTCCGTTTCCACGGCCTCTTCCAGGCGGAAAACGGGACAGGATTTTTCGGTTCCACAGGGAGCGAGGCAACCTCCGTCCACGGTGGTCTGGCTATCGCAAAAAGGAGTCGAAGTTTGCGTGGGATTGGGATAGGCCACCACCCGCAGAGCGCGAATCTCGTTGGGGTTAATGGAAAGTCCCTCGGTTTTGTAGTTCACGAAGACCTGGGAATCTCCCTTGAAAAATTCGTAAGTGGGCAAATGGGTGCCGGCCGATGGTGAGGGGAGTTTGCGGGATATTTTGATATTATAGACTTCTCCTTGCTCAAAGACCGCATCATCCGTGGTGAGGGACTTTCCCGTATGGAGGGTTTCATCTTGTGAATGAAAGACCAAAAGTCGTCTCGAGAGAGTGGACACGTCGTTTGAAGGAAGAGAGCAGGAATAGACGGCGCAGGCCCGTCCCACATCCACCCGAACGGAGATTTGGGTTTCGCCCTCAACCTCCAAATTGTCTTGGGGTGTTTCATCGGGTCCCCTTCCTATGGAAATGATCTCAAATTGCCCAAGCATGGTGGTTTCAAAAGCTGCATAGAGATGACCGTCTCCTACGGATGAATGGGGGATGAGGATTTCTCCTTCGAGATCTGTGGTTCCCATACAAGGGGCGTTATCCCCCGGAGATGTGACCAACGTGAAGGCCTTAGCATCGGCCGGTGTGTTGGAGCAAGCACTGATAAAGGGATAATAGATCACATGGGGAGAGGTGGTGGAGCCGTCGGCTTCATCCACATAGAGGGGAAAAGATTTTTGAGCGATCCTTCGACCGGAAAGAACATTTTGACCCCCATCGGGATCGAGGTCGAAGGTTACATTGCCCCGAGCGACGGTGAAAAAGGGAGAGGAAAGGAAAAGGAGGAGGAGAGCAGTTACGAAAAAAGAGGGATCCCCCATCTCATTGCAGGGAAGTTTGGGATGCATCCCGTTCCTCTTTTTGTTTCTTCATGGCGTTTTCACATTGGACGAGCATTTTGAGCAATTCGGTGCTGATGACAAAGGGATCGTCCAGATGGGTCAGGTGGTATTTTTTAAGGAGGGCGTTGACACTTTCCGACGTTTTGTCGGGCCAATAGGGGTCGTAATGGTGACACAAAAAGCTCAATTCATCGTATTGCTGTTGAAGTTCGTGCTTATGATGACTCATAACAATATATATTCCTTAATACAAAAGTTATGAACCGATTTTTCCAAGGTGTCAAATCGAGACGAAGTCTTTTTTAAAATGCATCGAACTTTGGAATGAAACCTGCATCAAAGGGAGCTTATGTGGGCCTTATTACCCTTTATTTTTTATCTGACGGCACTTTATATGGTCCTCAATTGGGCCCTCACTTCCCCTTCCCCTTTTCGCTTCTCCTTCTCGGAGGGAAGGAGTGGACGGGCCAAGCACCTCTTGGATCAATTGGTGGATCTTATCGCCCGTCACGCTCAGTGGCAAATACGGGTTTCTTCCGAGGAGTTGGCCTTTCCCCGGTACAAATTTTATACCGCTCTTCTTCAGACCATTTTGCAATACTCCATGCAATGGGGGGCCCCTATTTCGGGGCATCTCAAAAATATGCGAAAGTGTTTAATCAAGGATTGGGAGTTTGAACAAAAACTTTCCACTCATCTCATTTCGACACTCGGTCAAATCGTCACTTTTGTGGCCGTTACATGGGGCTTTGGTCTTTTTTGTCGGTGGGTTTTGAAACTATGGCCCGAAAGGGGTGATGTTTTCCTGGTGGCAGGGCTTCAAGGGGCGGGAGCGTTAAGCTTTTATCTCTTCTACCAAAAGAGAAAGATCGCACTTTTTCGTCCTTACGAGTCTTGTTACCACACCCTCATCAGTGCGGCTATCCTTGGGCAGTTGGGAATGCCCCTTGGGGAAGTGATCGAGCGATGCGCTCCGGAGCGTTTGCCGAGGAAGGGAAAGCTCGC
Source organism: Bacteriovoracales bacterium (assembly GCA_026713835.1). Taxonomy (GTDB): domain Bacteria; phylum Bdellovibrionota; class Bacteriovoracia; order Bacteriovoracales; family Bacteriovoracaceae; genus JAPONP01. The sequence continues at coordinate 24,193 of JAPONP010000088.1, read as the reverse complement.
CGTCATCGCAAGACGACTGGAGGAACTTTTTGGCCAATGCCATCACCGTGGACATTCCATGGTCGATTCTCTTTACGAACTTAGAGACGAGTTGGATTTTTACATGGAAGAGGATTTTAAGGCCTTTCTCCGTTTCACCAAAAGCATCAAATTTCTCACCTTGGCCCTCTTTTATTTTCCGGCTTACCTCATCTTTGTCTTCTCCCTCTTTGGGGGCCTCTTTCCGAAATGACGGGATATATTGAGTGCTTGACCCTCGGATGGATTTTTTCTAAAATGCCCCTGTTTTGAATACGGATCGGCAAATCATCTTTTCCATGTCGGGGGTCGGTAAGGTTTACCCCGGACGCAAACACGTTCTCAAGGACATCTCCCTTTCCTTTTTCTACGGGGCCAAGATCGGAGTTTTGGGTCTTAACGGGGCCGGAAAATCGACCCTTCTTGGCATCATCGCAGGACTCGACGGGGATTATTTGGGGAAGGTGGATCGGAGCAAGGGAATTTCCGTAGGTCATCTTCCCCAGGAGCCGAGTCTTACTCCCGGCAAGACGGTCAAGGAGACGGTGCGGGAGGGGGCCCAAGAGGTGGTGGATCTCTTGAATGAATTTGAAAAGATCAACGCAGAATTTGAGAGCGTCACGGACGATAAGGCCATGAACGATCTTTTGGATCGTCAGGCCAAACTTCAGGACGAGTTGGATGCCTGTGGGGCTTGGGATTTGGATTCCCGTTTGGAACTGGCCATGGATTCTCTTCGCTGTCCTCCCGAAGAAACCGTGGTGGATGATCTTTCGGGAGGAGAGCGAAGGCGGGTCGCCCTTTGTCGATTGCTCTTACAAGAGCCCGACGTTCTTCTCTTGGATGAGCCCACCAACCACCTGGATGCCCAAACCGTCTTATGGCTTGAGCGTCACCTTCAACACTACAAAGGAACGGTGATCGCCATTACCCACGACCGTTATTTTCTCGACAATGTGGCCGGCTGGATACTGGAACTCGATCGAGGGCACGGGGTTCCTTGGGAGGGCAATTATACCTCGTGGTTGGATCAAAAGCGCAAGCGTTTGGCCAAAGAGGAAAAACAAGAGTCCAAGCGGCAAAAGTGGTTGGCCCAGGAATTGGAGTGGATTCGTTCCACTCCCAAGGCCCGTCACGCCAAATCCAAGGCGAGAATCGATCATTACGACAGGATTTATCGGGAGCAAAAGGAAAAATACCGGGAGGTCAGTGAATTGGCCATTCCCCCGGGCCCGCGTTTGGGGAACCTCGTGGTCAAGGCTTCCGGGATCAAGAAGGGCTTTGGGGAAAAACTTCTCTTTGAAGATCTCTCCTTCGGGCTTCCTCCCGGAGGGATCGTGGGGGTGATCGGGCCCAACGGGGCCGGGAAGACGACGCTTTTTAAGATGATCGTAGGGGAATTGGAGCCGGATGAGGGAACCTTTCAAACGGGGGAGACGGTTCAAATTTCCCATGTGGATCAAACTCGCTCCATGGATGGAGAAAAAACCCTCATTCAAGAGATTGGAGGGGATCTCGACGTGGTTTCCGTAGGGGGAAGGGACGTGAACGTGCGGGCCTATATCTCCAAGTTTGGTTTTACGGGAGACACCCAAAAAAAGAAGGTCAAGGAGTTTTCCGGTGGAGAAAAGACCAGGGCCCATTTGGCCAAAACCCTTTTGGGGGGAGGGAATCTTCTTCTTCTCGATGAGCCCACCAACGATCTGGATGTCAATACCCTTCAGGCCCTCGAAAACGCCCTTATGGAATTTCCGGGATGTGCCGTGGTGATTTCCCACGACCGCTACTTTCTCGACCGCATCGCCACCCATATTCTCGCCTTTGAAGGCCATTCCCGAGCGGTTTGGTTCGATGGCAATTTCTCTCAATACGAAGAGGATCTTCGTCGTCGCCTAGGAGATGAAGCCGATCGTCCCCATCGAATCGTCTATAAAAAATTGACCAGGTGATCGTTCGCTCCATAACATTTTTTTTAATTTGCTATTTTCGTTTCGGGTGATTAGGATGCTTTAGATATGAGTTTTAAAAGTGAATGTCGATCTTAATCTAAAAGAAGGAGGGAACACCATGGAAACGAAAGCGACAAAAGATTTGCTCAAAAGGGCCTTTTTGACGGGGGCCGTGGTCGTCGGGATGACCGGCTGTGCCGATATGACTCCAAAGTCTTGGAAGAGCGGGGATCATAAAGAGATGAAAAAGGGTTCCTGTGGGAAATGCGGAAAAGACAAGAAGGGAAAAAAGGGTTCCTGTGGAAAATGCGGAAAGGGAAGTTGCGGCTGATCCCCGTTCATTTTTAGGTGTGGGGGCAGGCCTACGCCTAGAACACGAGAGGGGCATTTTTGAGACCTCCCACCACATCGATTGGTTTGAGCTGATCAGTGAAAACTTTATGGACTACGGGGGAAAACCTCGCCGGGCCATCGCGAATCTCAAGGGAAAGTACCCCTTGGTTTGCCATGGCTTGGGGCTTTCCCTTGGCTCCTGTGAAGATGTCCCCCCGGATTACTGCGAGGCTTTAAGGGAACTTTTGGACTTCACGGAAGCCCGTTGGTTTAGCGACCACCTTTGCATCTCCTCTTCTCTCAAGCATCACTACCACGACCTTCTCCCCATTCTCAAAACCGAAGATTCTCTGGAGAAAACGATCCACAAAATCCGATGGATTCAACGTTTTTTCGACCGTCCTTTTGCCATAGAGAATATCACCTATTACGGGGAATCCCGCCACCATACCATGGAGGAATCGGAATTTATCACCCGTTTGCTCGCAGAAACCTCTTGTTATCTTCTCCTCGATATCAATAACGTTTATGTGAACGAAAAAAATTTGGGCCATAAGGCCAAGGCTTTTTTAACCCGTCTTCCAAGTGATCGGGTGATTCAAATCCATTTGGCCGGCCATGAACAGAGACAGGATTTCGTCATCGATACCCACGGTTCGGCCGTCTGTGAGGAGGTGTGGGAACTCTACGAATGGTATTTGAAAGAAGCGGGGCGTCCCATCAACACCTTGATCGAATGGGACAATAACCTGCCGCCTTTTGAGACATTGGATGCACAGGTGGTGAGGGCCAAGGGGGTTCTTGAAAAACTTTTTCCGGGGGTTTCGTCTTGATGGAGCTTAAAAATTATCTTTCCGGTTGGAAAAAGCTCCTCTATGAAGGGCAAGAAGCGGATTTGGGTCTTTCCCCCAAGGTGAGCGAACTCTACCGGGGCTTTGTTCGGGATCATTATAGGGAGATTCTAGGGAAGGTCTATACTCGTTTGGATGAATGTCACCCATGCCCCTGGGATGAGTGGGCCCAAGGTTATTTTCGCGAGTATCCCCCCTACGCCTGGGAATTGAACCACTTGGCCCGGCACTTTCCGGATTATTTGGAAAAAAACCGATTGGTCTCGGAAGATCTCGTGGATTTGGCCAGGTATGAATGGGGCGAATATGTGGTCTATAGTCACCGAGGTTCCCCCAAGGCTTGGGCCGAGCGGGGACGCGGTGGGCAGGGGGACCCTCTCTACATTCTCAATGAGGCCCACGTCCTTTTAGAACTTCGCTTCGATATCGCCGGATGGATTTTTCATTGGGAGAGGGAAAACGGTTTCGCACCTCTCCGTGGACGCCCTTCTCCAAAATCCAATATCCTCGTGATCGCAAGGGATGAGAAGACGGGAAATTGTGTGATGACCCTTTGTGACATCTTCCATGTGGCCCTCTATGAGGCCCTGTCCACGGGCCCTAGCGAGGGGCAAAATGAGAGAACCTTTCACCTTGCGGTCCAAAAGATTTTGGGAGAAAGGGTCCGGTTTACGAAATCGGAGTTTCGAGAGAAAATAGCGTTTTTAGAAAAACAATCAATTTTTTATAGGAGAACCCCATGAAAGCTTTACCGATCGTCGCCCTTTTCCTTTCTTTCCCCCTCACCTTTTTTTCCGATCCCGCCCATGCGGCCCGCCGGATGATCGATGCCAAAAAATCTCGCGTGGGATTTGAAATCGTCAAGTATAAAATCGGAGCGACCGTTGAGGGAAACTTTGATCGATTCAGCGGTTCCGTCAACATCGGTAAAGGCTCCATGATGTCGGGGGTGACGGCCGATATCGCCGTGGGCAGTATCAACACGGGAAAACAAAAGAGGGACGATCATTTGAGAAGTGCGGATTTTTTTGATGTGGAAAAATCCGAAAACGCCGTGATGAAGTTTCGACAAGGCCCCGGGAAAGTCAAAATAGAGGATCGTTTTAAGCTCCCGGGAAAACTCACCCTCAAGGGAAAAACCAGGGACGTATCCCTGGATGTCAAGAGAGTGGGGCCCGGACGTTTTAAGGCCTTGACCAAAATCAACAAAGACGATTTTGGAGTGACTTGGAATCGTCCTTTGGAAAAAAACCTATGGAAGAAATTTAAGGGTATCGTGGGCAAAACGGTCATAGGGAGTGAAGTGGACGTCAGGCTCGATATCGTCCTCGAAAAATAAGGGCCTATCCCAAAGCCATCCATGGAAAGGTATGCCATCCATCGATTGGACTCCGTTGCCTTTCATCTTTTCGGATTGGATTTTCATTGGTATTGGCTTTTCTATTTACTGGGCTCTCTTTGGATCTTTTACATGGGGCAGGCCCTTATCGGGCGAGGTTACGGGAATATCTCGAGGGGTCATTTTGTCAAAATGTGCTGGCCCGCTTGGTTGGCCTTATTTCTGGGAAGTCGAGTCTTTTACATCTTGATCTACCATCCCCGCTATTTTATGGAGAATCCCGAGATGATCCCCAAAATTTGGGCGGGGGGAATGAGTTTTCACGGGGCCCTTGTGGGAATCGTCGCGATCGTCGTTTTCCAGGCCCGCCTCCTCAAAATCTCTCCTCTGCATTTTACGGATATGGTGGCCACTCTCGCTCCCCTAGGGCTTATGCTGGGAAGAATTGGAAATTTTATCAATGGAGAACTCGTGGGCAAAATTACTCGAGTTCCTTGGGCGGTCATTTTCCCCAAGGCTTTGGACGAGGCCCCGAGGCATCCCTCGCAACTCTACGGAGCCTTGGTGGAAGGACTCCTTCTTTTCATCCTTCTCTACGGCCAAAAAAAATACCTCTATCTCAAAGGACATCAGTCCATTTTATTCCTCTTTGCCTACGGTGTGGGTCGATTGATCGTGGGTTTTTTTCGTGCCCCCGACCCCCAATGGGGGCCGGTCTTAGGCCCTCTTTCCCTGGGGCAACTCTTTTGCACGGCCATGATCGCTTGGGCCCTCCTCATGGAATGGCATTTTCGTCCCTTTAGGATTCGTTTCGGGGTCAACGGGGGCAAGATATGATAGATAGGCACTTTATTGAGAAACTGCGGGCCTTTGCTATAATGGGAGTGTGGGCAGCCGATGAGGATGGCCCTTTTCTATTTGGGGGAATCGGAATGATTCGAGGATTTTGCGCTCTTCTCTTGTCTCTTTTTCTCGTGGGCTGCTCTTCCCTTTACAGTAGGCCTTCGAGTGGTGAGGCTTCGAGTTCCTTGGGCCCTTCTTCGTTTCCCTCTTCCTCCCCCTTGGTGGTCTCTCCCGAGTATTCAAAGTCTTACGGAAAACCGTCCGCACCCGCTTCGGTGCAGAAGGGAAGCCTCTCCTCCTTTCAAATCGTCGAAAATGAAAATGTCAAAAAATGGATCGAGTATTTCACTTCTAGGGGAGCGGACGTCTTTCAACGGGCCCTCAATCGAGGTTTTTTTTACGAGGGAATCGTCAAAACATCTTTGGAGGAAAGCGGATTGCCCGAAGAGCTTTTTTTTCTTCCCCTGATCGAAAGCAGCTATGTCTCCCACGCCAAATCCAGATCCAAAGCGGTGGGGATTTGGCAATTTATGAAGGGAACCGGGAAGCGATACGGACTTAGAGTCAACGCCTCTGTGGATGAAAGAAGGGATCCCATCAGGGCCTCAAAGGCCGCCGTCAAATATTTAAAAGACCTCCACACAGTCTTTCATTCCTGGGAACTGGCCCTAGCGGCCTATAACTGTGGGGAACACCGGGTGCTTCGGGCCGTGATGAAAGGAGATTCCAGAAATTTTTGGACCTTGGCCCGGAAAAAACTTTTGCCCAAAGAGACGAGAAATTACGTTCCCAAGCTCATGGCCGCAGTTATCATAGGCCAAAACCCCGAAAGGTTTGGGTTCCAACACCCCCGCCATTTGGGGCTTAAACGTCACCCCGCCGTGAAGGCCGTCCCCGTCCCCCCCTTCGTTCCTCTGGCCAAAGTGGCCGGAGCTTTAAAAACCCCGAGATCTCAGCTCAAAAAGATCAATCCGCAGCTTAGAAGAGGGCATACGGGAGCTTTTAGGGGGAAGGCCTCTAGGATTTGGATTCCCGAGGAAAGGGCCGTCCATTCGAGAAAATTGGCCTCCCTCAAAGGGCATCGGGTTCAACGTCGTCGCAGGGTTAGCCGAAAGTCCGAATCCAAATCTTCTCGCTACCATATCGTAAGAAGGGGGGAAAACCTCACCCAAATTGCCCAAAAATATGGGAAAAAACTCTCCACCCTAAGAAGACTCAACGGCTTGGCATCGTCTCTCATCTTTCCCGGGCAAAGGCTTAGAATCTCCCCATCCTCCAAGGGGCGGGGGCCCTATCGAGTGCGCAAGGGAGATAATCTTTCGAGGATTGCCTCTCTTTTTGGGGTGAGTATCGCCCATATCAAGAGGAAAAACCGATTGAGATCGTCTCGTATTTTTGTGGGCCAAAAGCTGAGGCTATAGATGCTGTGGGCAAAAGAGAGGCGGGGGTCTTAACACATTGACCCATGACAAGTTTTCGGCTCCACTTTAGTATTCACCCTAAATTGGAGAGGGTTTTACATAATGTTAGGAGGTTTTACCATGATGAAGACAAAAGCACTTTTTCTAACCGTCGTCTTATCCCTTATGTGGGGATGCAAGACCTTTAAGGGGCAATTGGAGGTATTCGATGACCTCCAACTCACGGATGCCCGTGGGAGAAGCCACGTTGTCAAATCCGGAACCTATAAGGCCAAGTGGACTTTGAAGAACGAGAAAAAGAGACTCGTTCGTCTCAGGCTCAAAGGCGTAGATTGGAAAAGAAACTTTCTTTTCGAGTATCCCGAAGGAGTTGACTTGAGTGCCGAAGGGGACTTTGAGTTTATAACTAAGCAGGGCGACAGGCTCTTTGGTATCAGGGGAAATAACACGAAAACCGTAAATACCTCCGCCCCCATAAGGGGAGAGGAAACCTGTAGTGTCCATGATTACGGCCCTTACTACGGCCCAGGATATCATCACGGTCCCGGATATTATGATTGCGGTTTTAACGGGTGTTATCACGATGCTTATTTTGGAACCCGATCCGTCATCTATCGGGTTCGAAGCGAGGTCACGGAGAGTCGTTTTCAACTCATGGGAAATCAGGAACCGATATTGGGTGATTTTACGGGAAAACACGTTCGACAGGAGCGGCTTTACGACTACTATGGGCCCTGTTCCTACCCCTATTATCCCTATTCCCCCTACAGTCATCCTCACTATTATTCCCGCCGCGCTCCCTACCATCCCTGAGGATCTTTCCCCCCTCCCCCTGTTTCTCGGGGGGAGGAACTTGCTTTTTCCCCCTTTTCTGAATAGGATGCCCGTTCTAGGGTCTTTCCCCTCCCCCTTTTGTGGGTTTTCATAAGTGAGATAGAGGTAAGCCGTGAGCTTTAAAAGCAAAGTCAAGGAAAAGTACAAATACGGTTTCGTGACCGATATTGAAATGGAAGAGTTCCCCAAGGGACTCGATGAAAGGATCGTAGGCCTTATTAGCGAAAAGAGAAAGGAGCCGACCTGGCTTTTGGATTGGCGTCTTAAGGCCTACGAGACCTGGAAAAAGATGGACGAACCCCGTTGGGCCGCCCTGGACATAGGATCCATCGACTACGGGGAAATCTCTTTTTATGCTCGCCCCAAGTCCAAAAAACCCAAGTACAAGAGTATGGACGAAGTGGACCCGGAACTCCTGGCCACCTTCGATCGATTGGGGATTCCCCTCTTGGAAAGAAAGCGTTTGGCGGGAGTGGCCGTGGATGCGGTTTTCGATAGCATAAGCCTTGGGACGACCCATCAGGAGGAGTTGGACAAATTTGGCATCATCTTTTGTTCCATGGCCGAGGCCATCGAAATGCCCCCGGAACTGGTGCGTAAGTACTTGGGCACCGTCGTCCCAAGAAGAGATAATTATTTTGCGGCCTTAAACTCAGCGGTTTTTACGGACGGCTCCTTTTGCTATATCCCCAAAGGGGTTCGTTGTCCTTTGGATCTTTCCACCTATTTTCGCATCAATGCAGCCGAGACGGGTCAATTTGAGCGCACCCTTTTGATCGCCGACGAAGGCTCCTTTGTCAATTATCTCGAGGGCTGTACGGCCCCCCAGCGAGATGAAAACCAACTCCATGCAGCCGTCGTGGAACTCGTCGCCCTAAAGGATGCGACCATCAACTACAGCACCGTTCAAAATTGGTATGCGGGAGATGAAAAGGGCAAGGGGGGGATCTATAATTTCGTGACCAAAAGAGGCCATTGCCTAGGGGAAAATAGTTCTATTAGCTGGACTCAAGTGGAGGCTGGGAGTGCCATCACTTGGAAGTACCCCAGCTGTCACCTCGTTGGCGAAAACTCCCGAGGGTCTTTTTACTCCGTGGCCTTGACCAATAACCGTATGCAAGCCGATACGGGGACGAAGATGATCCATGTGGGAAAGGGAACGAAGAGTACGATTATCTCCAAAGGTATCAGTGCGGAGGAGTCCGTCAATAGCTATCGGGGTCTCGTCAAGGTCATGCCGGGGGCCCATGGGGCCAAAAATTACACCCAATGCGATAGTATGCTCATTGGAGATCGTTGCCGGGCCAATACATTCCCCAGCATCGAGGTGGGGAACAAAACGGCCAAGGTGGAACATGAGGCCTCCACCACAAAGATCGGCGAAGACCAAATTTTTTATTGTCGTTCCCGAGGAATGGATATGGAAAAAACGGTGGGGCTTATGATCAATGGTTTTTGCCAAGAGGTCTTCAAGAAACTCCCCTTAGAGTTTAGCGAAGAAGCCGTTAAACTTCTCGAAATGAAACTTGAACATTCCGTAGGATAAAGGGGAGGGCCATCGAGTATGTTGAGTATTACCGATCTCCACGTTTCCCCCGAAGGCCCTGAAGAGGCCTCCATCCTGAAGGGAGTTTCCCTTGAGGTGAAAAGGGGGGAAGTCCATGCTCTCATGGGGCCCAACGGTTCCGGCAAGAGCACCTTGGCCAAAGCCGTGGCGGGGCATCCCGATTACCACGTCACCAAAGGGCAAATCGATTACGAGGTGGACGGGAAAAAGGTGGGCCTTTTGGACTGGGAGCCGGATGAGAGGGCCCGTGCGGGGATTTTTTTAGGTCTTCAATACCCTGTGGAAATTCCGGGAGTGAGCAATGAAAACTTTTTAAGAACGGCCTTTAACGAGGTTTGCAAGGCCCAAGGTCTTGAAGAAATGGACCCCTATGACTTCGACCAATACCTTCGGGAAAAACTAGACCTTCTCGAAATGGATGGGAGCTTTTTGAAGCGTTCCCTTAACGAGGGCTTTAGCGGCGGGGAAAAAAAGAAAAATGAAATTTTGCAAATGGCCGTCCTCGCTCCAAGATTGGCCTTTCTCGATGAAACGGACTCGGGCCTTGATATCGATGCCTTAAAGATCGTGGCCAAGGGGATCAACTCCTTGCGGGCCCAACACAATGCCATCGTTTTGGTCACCCATTACCAGCGCTTGCTCAATTACATCACCCCGGATTTTGTCCACGTTATCTCGGATGGTCTTATCGTCAAGACGGGAGATTCGTCTTTGGCCTTAGAGCTTGAGAGCAAGGGTTATGATTGGGTCGTACGGGCATGAATGATGGGGATGCATTGGAAGCTCTCTTGGCCCCCTATAAAGCCTTGGGCCAAACCGGGCCCGATTCCCTCCATGCCCTTCGCTCCCTTGGGGCCAAAGGGTTTGCCGATAAGGGGCTTCCCGGACGAAAAGATGAGGCCTGGAAATACACCTCCCTCAAGGGCCTTACGGGATCTTATGCCTGGAAAAGCGAAGGGGAAAGATTCCCCGGAACTCCCCCTGTGGATCTTTTGGATCAAAGGATCGTCTTTTACAACGGACATTGGGATAAAACCCTAAGTACCTTGGGCCCCGGGTATCGATTCTTTCCCTTAAAAGAGGAAAGAGACTTCGATCCTTTAACGAGGCAACTCCAAGGTGAGGATTGTTTTACGGATCTCGCCTTGACCTATTGCCGTGAAGCCTACCGCTTGGAGATAGAAGAGAGGGGGGAAAGGCCTCTAGGAATCTATCATTTCATGGATAAAAACTTTGAGGGAACCATGGCCCATCCCCTCCTGATCGTCCATGCCCGTGAGAAGTCCAAGGCCCATTTGTTCGAGTTCACCTCTTCCACAGAGGATTTGGGTTCGGCCCTCTACAATGCCCACACCCTAATCACCTTGGGGCAAGGGGCCCATCTGGATCACGTTCGGATTTTTAAGAGTCGAAAGGGTCTTATGCCCTTTTCAAAGGTTTTGGCACAGATTCATAAGGAGGCCCGCTACGGCAATGCGGCCTTGGCCTTGGGGGGAAGTTTTTTGCGAAACGATCTTCGAGTGGAGCTTTTGGGAGAAGGGGCCCACGTTTCCCTAGGGGGACTTTACGTCCACGATACAAATGAGGACTCTTCCCACGTCTCTTTGATCGATCACAAAGCTCCAAAAACATCGTCAAGACAACTCTATAAGGGGCTTTTGAATCATCATTCCCATGCCTTCTTTCAGGGAACCATCGTGGTGGGAAAAGACCAAGCGGATATAGAGTCTTCCCAACTCAACAACAATATCTTGTTATCGGATACGGCAAGGGTCGATTCAAGGCCCGTCCTCGAAATAGGTCATTGTGATGTCAAATGCACCCACGGAACCACCATAGGTCAGATGGATGGGGAGCAACTCTTTTATCTACGCTCCAGGGGATTTGATGAATCCAAGGCCAAGAGGTTTTTGGCCCGGGGGTTTTGCGAGGAGACCCTTTTTCCCATCGAAAATGAATCCCTCCACAGGTTGAGTGCGGATTATTTGGAGCGATCCATCCTCGAAAAAATAGGGGATGGGGAAGAAGGCCCATGAGTTTTTCCGTCAAAAAAATTCGTCGCGACTTTCCCATGATCGCCAAGGGTTTTGAAGGCTCCCCTCTCGTTTACTTGGATAACGGGGCCACCACCCTTAAACCCAAGGCCGTTATTGAGGCCTTGAGCGACTATTACTGTTCTTATTCGGCCAACGTTCATCGCGCCCTTCACGGTCCGGCCAAGAAGGCCACGAGCGAATACGAAAAGACGAGAAGTCTCGTGCAAAGCCGGATCAATGCCTCAAGCTCTGATGAAATCATTTTGACTTCGGGAACCACCGCAGGACTGAACCTCTTGGCCCACTCCTATGGATCCCTTCTTGGGCCCGAAGATGAGATATTGCTCACCGTAAGCGACCATCATTCCAATATCGTTCCCTGGCAACTTCTTCGAGAAAGAAAAGGAGTCGTCCTCAAGGTCATCCCCGTAAGTGATCGGGGGGAGTTGGAGATGCCGGCCCTGACCTCCCTCCTGTCCAAAAAAACGAAACTCGTGGTCTTGCCCCACGTCTCCAATACCTTGGGAACGATCAATCCCGTAGGAGAAATCGTCTCTCTCGTCAAAAAAAACTCCAAGGCCCTCGTCATTGTGGATGGGGCCCAGGGGATCCCCCATCTTCGTGTGGATGTCAGGGATTTGGGTGTGGATTTTTATGTGTTTTCCTCCCATAAGGTCTTTGGCCCCACGGGCCTTGGGGTTCTCTATGGGAAAAAGGAACTCTTGGAACGTATGCCCCCCTTTTTGGGAGGTGGAGATATGGTGGATCAGGTGGATTTTGCCGAGACGACCTATGCTCCGATTCCCTATAAGTTTGAAGCGGGAACTCCCCATATTGCGGGCTCCATAGGATTGGGAGCGGCGATCCGCTATCTTGAGTCCTTGGATTTTGAGGGGGTGATGGCCCACGAAGAGGAGCTTACAATCTGTGGACTCGAGCTTTTGAAGGGGATTTCCGGATTGCATCTTTTGGGGGAGGCCTCCCAAAGGGTGCCGCTCTTTACCTTCGTCATCGAAGGGGCCCACGCCCAGGATTTGGGCATGATTTTAGGGCAAAAGGGACTGGCCGTAAGGACGGGACACCATTGCACTTGGCCCTTGCTCAAAAGGTTTGGGGCCGATTCCACCACCCGGGCCTCCTTGGCCATGTACAATACGGTCGAAGAGATCGAGCAATTGGCCAAGGGCATCCGAGAGGCCCTCAAGATATTGGCCGTTTGATAATGCGAGTCGTCATGGACTTAGAAGGGCCTTGGGGTACTATCCGTGGAGTACGAAGGAGTCTATGGTGAGTGTTGAACTCTATACGGAGCCTACCCCCAATCCCAACGCCTTGAAGTTTGTCTTAAATGCTTCCGTCAAGGACGAGGGCCGATCCACCTTTCGCAGTCTGGAGGAATGTGATGACATTCCCTTGGCCGTGGAACTCTTTAAGGTTCGGGGTGTGGATCATATTCATTTCTTTCAAAACGTCATCACCGTCACCAAATTTGGCTATGAGGATTGGGAGGTTTTGGAGCCTAAAGTGCTCGAGGTCGTAGGAAGGTTTTTGCCGGAACACGATCCGGGTTTTCAAGACCGAAACCCGGAAGAAGAAAGGCGCAAAAAGCTTCCCGTAGAACTTCAAGAAATCGAAAAGATTCTCGACAACACCATTCGTCCGGGTCTTCAGGCCGACGGTGGGGATCTTCGTTGTGTGGATTACCGGGACAATGTCCTCGTCATCAATTACGAAGGGGCCTGTGGCAATTGCCCGAGTTCTCAGTACGGAACCCTTCAGGCGATTCAAAGTCTTTTGAGGGCCGAATACAATCCCGAGATCGAAGTATTGGCCCCTCAAATGGAGGCCTTTTCAGGTTATTGACTGTCACTGCTCAGACACCTAGTATGAGTCATGGTCGATTTCGACAAGAGGCGCAAGGCCCATATCGAGCGATGGGCCGATTTGTACAATGAGCAAATTCACGCCCGCCTAGAAAAGCTCAAGCGTTTGGAGGCCCTCGGCATCAAGGCCTATAAGAACGGGTTTTCATCCGATATTTCCTTTGAGCAATTGAGAGAGCGATACGACGAGTTTTCCAAGGAGGAGTTGGAAAAACTCGAAGAGGGAAAAAGAGGGCCTTACCGCATCGTGGGACGGGCCATGCTGGCCCGAAGTTTTGGCAAGGCCGGTTTTTTCACCCTCAATGATGGGCAACACCAATTCCAACTCTATGTGAGAAAAGGGGATGTACCGGCAGAAGATTTTAGTGAATTTAAAGCGGCCGAGTATGGAGATCTTCTCTATGCCGAAGGCTTTATCTTTAAAACGAATAAGGGAGAGCTTTCCCTTCATGCCCGGCGCTTTCACATTCTGACCAAATCCATTCGCCCACTTCCGGAAAAGTTTCACGGTTTGACCGACTCGGAACTCTGCTATCGAATGCGCTATGTGGATATGATGATGAATCCGAAGGTGAGGGAAAAATTTAAAATTCGTTCCAAAATCGTTCGCTTGATTCGGGATTTTTTTCACCAAGCGGATTTTTTGGAGGTAGAGACCCCGATGCTCCACGGAGTGGCGGGGGGAGCGGTGGCCAGGCCCTTTAAGACCAAACACAATGCCTTGGGCATGGATCTCAATTTGAGAATCGCTCCCGAATTGCATCTTAAAAGGTTGATCGTGGGGGGACTCCCGAGGGTTTTTGAGATCAATCGCTGTTTTCGTAACGAAGGGCTTTCCATCAAGCATAACCCCGAATTTACCACCATCGAATTTTACTGGGCCTATGTCACCTATCTCGATTTGATGACATTTACCGAAAACCTCTTCTCTTCTATCGTGGGAGAAATTTACAAGGGTCACGAGGTGAGCTACGGGGGAAAGGACATTTCTTTTAAACCACCTTTTCGGCGCATGACCCTAAGAGAGGCCGTCTGTCATTACTCATCTTTTGAGATGGAGGATTTAGACGATGAGGCCCGTATGTTGGAGACCTTGCTCAAAAAAAATCCATCCTATGAAAGAGAAGAACTACTCAAATACAAGAAGGGCAAATTGCAAGAGCTTTGTTTTGAAGAATTTGCCGAGGCCCATTTGATCCAGCCCACCTTCATCACCGAATACCCGGCTCATGTCTCTCCTCTTTCCAGGAGAAACGATAAAAACCCCGATTATGTGGATCGGTTTGAACTCTTTATCAATGGTTGGGAAGTGGCCAACGGCTTTAGTGAACTCAACGATCCGGCCGATCAACTGGGGCGTTTTGCGGATCAAGCCATAGCGAAGGAAATGGGAGACGATGAGGCCTGCGATGTGGACTACGATTACGTTCGGGCCTTGGAGTACGGGATGCCCCCTACGGCAGGGGAGGGAATAGGGATTGATCGCCTTTGTATGTTGCTTACGGATTCTCCCTCCATTCGAGATGTTATCTTGTTCCCCCTTCTCAAAAATGAACTTTTCTTTCAAGGTGAATTGCAAGGTGAACCACAAGACGAACCACGAGACGATCCATGAAGGCCGGCGTCTCTTTTTTTAAAATGCTCTTTGAAGGTTCCGGCACACCCCGTTTTGTCGTGGGGGTCGTCCTCTCCTTTGCCCTTTCTATCTCCGTTATTTTATGCACGTTTGGCTTGATGGATGGGTTTGAGCATACCCTCAAGAGGGCCCTCAAACTTTCTTCGGGAGATATTTCCCTCTTTTCACGGAGAGGTTTTTTTACCTTGGGCCAAGAGGAACGGAATCTCTTTGAGGAAAGGGAAGTGGACTATGCCCCCTTTATTCAAACCGAAGGCTTTGTGGTTCGGGATCATTTTTCCAAAGGGGTTATCGTCAAAGGAATTGAGAGCGAGTCCTTTTCCAAAGTGAGTGGGCTTGCGATTTCTTTGAAAGGCAATGAGATGGCCGTGGGCCGAGAACTGGCCCGCACCGCAGGGCTGGCCCAAGGGGATGAACTCGCCTTGGCCTTGGCCACGGGAAAAAGACAGTGGAGTACCTTGCCCACCCTTTCCGGTTTTCGTATCGCTCAAATCATCGACCACGGGATCTACGACAAGAACATGAGATTTGTCTATGTGGCCTTGCCAAAAATTCAAGAGATGTTGGGGGCCAAGGCTTTGGTCAATTTGGTGGCCCTCAATCGGTTTTCCCCGGAGGAAAAAGATCTTACCTCCAAGGTGTCGATCCTTCGGGAGGATTTGGCCGAGCATCTCGACTCCTCCATGGTTTTACGCCCCTTTTGGCAGGAATTTGCCCCCCTTCTCGAAGCGGTGGAGGTGGAAAAATTGGCCATCGCCGTCATTTTACAATTGGTCATCGTCATCGCCATCTTCAATATCGTGGCCTTTGTGACCTTTTTGAGCGAACAAAAGGCCAGGGAACTCTTCCTCTTTCAGGCCCTTGGGGTTTCTCGGCAGAGGATGGTATGGGGATGGATGATGCTTTTGACCGTGATTTGGGCGGCTTCATGTCTATTGGCCACGGCATTTTCCAAGGTCTTTGAGTGGGCCTTGTTGAATATAGGATTTTTAGAATTGCCGGGGAAGATCTATAGTTTGGGACGAATCCAACTGGAACTTTCTCCTCTTTCCTATGTGACGGCCTTTCTCTTGGCCCTTTTATGGCTTATGGGAATAGCTTGGTTCGGGCTCAAGGGATTGCAAAAAGAATCCCTGTTGTCACGACTTCGTTTGGGATTTCATTCGTGATCGTTGTCAAAAGTTTAAAAAAATCTTACGGCGATAGGGAGGTTTTGAGAGGGATCGATTTTTCTCTTTCCCGTGGCGAGCAATGTATTATTAGGGGGGCCAGTGGATCGGGAAAATCGACTTTTCTCTATCTTTTGGGAGGCCTTGAGAGTTTAGATGAGGGAAGTATTGCAGTGGATGGGTTTGAACTGGGCCATTCAGAAGATGACTCCTTGGCCAAGTATCGCAATACTCATATCGGATTTGTCTTCCAGTTTCACTTTTTGCTCTCCTCCATGAAGGTGATCGATAATATCTACCTTCCCGCAAGAATTGGGGGAGAAGTTTCGAGAGAGGTGAAAGAAAGGGTTGAGGAGATATCTCATCGCATAGGCATTGACCATTGTTTGAAAAAATACCCTTACCAACTTTCCGGAGGAGAGCAGCAAAGGGTTAATATCGTCAGGGCCTGCTCTTTGGCCCCTAAGCTCCTTTTATGTGATGAGCCTACGGGAAATTTAGACTTAGAAAATACTCAAAACGTGGTGCAACTTCTTAAAAATCTGTCGTCCTCTTTGGGCCTTTCTCTCGTCGTCGTGACTCACGATGGAGAGGTGGCCCGGCAGTTTGAGCGAGTTTTTACCATGAATGACGGTTTGATAGCGGAGAGCTAACTTGTGATCGCAGCCTTTAAAACCATCCCTCTCTTTTTTGTCTTTATTTTGCCGGCTTTGGCCGATGGATCGATGGAGAACGGAGAGGTCTTCATTGGGAAGCGAAAAAACTTTTTCACCGTCGATGAGATTCGGGTCGAAGGTCTAAGAAAGGTCGAACCCGAAGCCATTTTGGAAAAGGTGGCCGTTCGCAAGGGGATGGTCGTGGATAATTATCTCATTCGAGGGGATATAAGGCGTATTTATGGAATGAAGCATTTTGAAACGGTAGAGGTTCATCACAAACGTCATGGAAAGAAAGACATCTTGATCTTTCGAGTGAGGGAAAAGCCCATCATTTCCAAGATCGCCATTGAGGGAAATGTCGAAGTCGATGAAGGAGAAATTAAAGAGCAGCTAAAGACCAAAAGGTTTAGTCTTTTGGACATCAATTCCTTAAAAAACGATGTCGCCCTCCTTCAAAAATTCTACGAAGATAAAGGATTTTTTTTGGCAACGGTCAATTTTGAAGTCAAGAAGACCTCTAAGCAACAAGCAGAAGTTTTTTTCCATATCAAAGAATTTGATAAGGTTAAGGTGAAAAAAATCACCTTTTTGGGAAATGAAAAATTTTCCGATGAAGAGCTAAGGGCCCTCATGGTCACTCGGGAAGAGTCACTTTTTTCGGGAATGAGTGGGTCGGGTAATTTTAAAGAATTTGATTTTAAAACGGATCTCGAAAGAATTAAATACTTTTATAAGGTTAAAGGGCACTTGCAGGTGAATATGGCTTCTCCGGCGATTACGGTTTCAAAGGATAAAAAGTGGATTTTTATCACAATTAAGATCGTCGAAGGGCCTACCTATAGGATCAATGAGATTTTCTTTAATGGAGAAATGCTTTTTCCCGAAGAGGAGTTGAGAGAAAAGTTGATTCTCAAACCGGACTCTCTCTATGCGGAGGATAAGCTAAGAGATGATATCAGGATGTTGACGGAACTCTACCAAGATGAAGGGTATGCCTTTGCCAATGTTTTAAGAGATCTCGACATCGTTCCCGGAGAATCCAAAGTCAACCTGAGATTTTCTTTTGAAAAGGGAAATCTCACTTCCATCGGAAAAATCTCCGTTAAGGGGAATACCAAGACGCGAGATAAAGTCATTCGCCGTGAACTCAAGATTCACGAGGGAATGAAATACTCCGGCTCCAAACTTAGAGAATCCAAGGAAAATGTGGCCCGCCTGGGATTTTTTGAACCGGGGAGTGTCGTTTTTAATACGATCCCCAGTGAATCGGATTCCAATGTCTTGGATGTGGAAATCCAACTCAAGGAGAGAAATACGGGACAATTGTCCATAGGAGGTGGCTATTCCACCACCAGTGGGGCCTATTTCCAGGGGTCGGTGGCCCAAAATAACTTTCGAGGGCTGGGTCAACACTTGCGTTTATCCATTCAAAACTCCCAAGATGTTCGCACGTTTCAACTCGGTTTTACAGAACCCTATTTTAACGATACCCAGTGGTCGGCGGGGATCGATCTCTATAATGACAAAAATGAAACGGGAGAAGATCAATTGGTCAAAAACAGGGGGCTGACGTTTCGGTTCGGCCTGCCCGTCTTTGAATACACCCGACTTTTTGCAGCCTATAAGATCTTAGACACCAATGTGAGCAATGTGGATGACCCGACCATCGATGAGGATGTGGAAAATGGAGTGGCCTCTATTATCGATTTGACCCTTGTTCGGGATTCCAGAGACAATCGTTTTGAACCGTCGAAGGGAAGTTATGTTTCCATTTCCGGCGAATATGCGGGACTGGGCTTTGAAAAAAAATGGACGAAACTGGAACTGGATACGAGGTATTACCATCGAATCGTAGGGGATTTGGTCGCCCGCCACCACTTGGCCATCGGTCAGCTTTTTCGTGTGGATGATCAGCCTATTCCGCGAAGTGCTAAATTCTTTTTGGGGGGGGGGAGAAATATGAGAGGCTATGAGACGAGAAAGGTGGGGCCCCAATGTTACCTCGTCCCTCAAGGAGACAGTGGGCAAGGGGAGTGTACCCGACAAAGGCCTGAGTCGAATCGGCCCATTCGATCCTTTGCCCAAGGGGGAATGGCCAGCCTCTTTACGACTTTTGAGCTGGAATACCCTCTCGTGAGAGAGGCCAGGATGAAGGCGGTCGTCTTCGTGGATGCGGGCAACGTCTATGAGGAGGAGTTTCGGTCGCAGGATGGTAACTTCTTGCGTTATGACTATGGGTTTGGTATGCGGTGGTTTTCTCCTCTCGGAGTCTTGCGTTTTGAGTTCGCCTATCCCCTAGAGAAAAAACCCTGGGAAAAGTCCAGCGTTTTCTTCTTTGACATCGGCCAATTATTTTGAGAAGCTGAACTAAGAAAGATTCAATAATAGCAAGGGGTTAACCATGTATTTGTCGATCTTGACCCTCCTTTTTTCGCTCCACTCCACCCAGGTTTTTTCCATGGTCGTAGGAACCATCGATATGCAAAAAACCCTTTTTTCCACTAAGGAGGGGCAAAAGATTCGCAAAAAGCTCGAAGCGAGTTTTAACAAGAAAAAGACCGCTCTCAAAAAACAAGAGAACAAATTAAAAAAGGCCAAAGAGGGCTTTGATAAAAAGTCTAGGCTTCTTAGTGCCGATGCGAGAAGAAAGGAGGAGAAAAAACTCCAGAAAATGCTCCTCGATCTCGAAGGGAAACGCCGCCAATATGAAAGCGAAATCAGAAAAATGGAGGCGGATTTGACCGGGCCCGTGGTGAAAAGGATTTATGGAGTCGTGGCCGAAGTGGCCAAGAAGCGCAAGGTCGATGTGGTTTTTGAGAAAGGTTCATCCCCGGTGATCTATGCCGCCAATAAAAAGGATATCACCGGCGACGTGACCAAATTGCACAATAAAAAATACCCCGGGAAATAGTCTGTGAAATGTTCGCAGATCGGGGAATATGACCGATCCTTTGATCCCCATTTTAGCCATCTTCCCGAAGATTTTTCTTTCCGAACCCTCTCTTCTTTAGATTTTATCAAACCGGATTCCATCACCTTTTTGAAAAATAAAAAATTGTTGAGCGTTTTTCTCCAATCGGAAAGGGAAAAAAAAATAGAGCGGGCCTACTTGCTCGTAGAAAAAAAATTTTTCACCGAACTCAAATCTTCTCCTGAATACGATATTCTTTCCAAAACTTTTTCCGGAATGGGGACGGTCGATAGTATCGATCTATCCATGGCCCTTCTTTCCCTTCCGTTTTATAGAAAAAAATATGGGAAGACCAACGATATGGTCGATGGAAGGCAAATGGGTTCGGCCACCATCCACCCTTCGGCCGACATCGCTCAACAGGTCTTTATCGGAGAGGGGGTTGAGGTGGAAGAGAACGTGACCATTCATCCGGGTTCCGTGGTGATGGCCGGTTGCCGTATTGGAAAGGAAACGGTGATTCACCCCAACGTCTCCGTTTATTACGATGTGAAGATCGGCCCTTTTTGCCGTATTCACTCCAATACGGTGATCGGTAGCGACGGCTTTGGCTATCGTTTTCACGAGGGAACTCAGATTAAAATTTGGCATCTTGGAGGAGTGGTGATCGAAGATCACGTGGAGATCGGGGCCAATTGCTCTATCGATAGGGGAACATTTAGGGATACGATTATCGGGCAGGGATCAAAATTGGATAACGCCGTTCATATAGGACATAATTGTGTCGTGGGAAAAGGAGTTATCTTTTGTGGCCAGAGCGCTTTGAGCGGTTCCGTTCGGGTAGGGGACGGTGTGATTTTTGGAGGAAGGAGCGGTGTGGGCCATGGGGCCCATATCGGTGCCGGTTGCTCTTTGGCCGGAGGAACCGTCACGATGAAGAGTTGGCCCGAAGGTCAACGGTTAGGGGGTTATCCGGCCATGTCTTTAAACGAGTGGCTAAGAAGTTCCGTTGCCATCAAAAAATTGATCACAAAAGAAGAGAAAAGGGATTAAGGAGATGTTACTTAATAGAGAAGATATCATGGGATTTCTCCCCCATCGAGATCCGTTTTTATTCATCGATTCCGCAAAGCTTATGGGTTTTGAGGGGAAAAAAAATATCGAATCTTTCAAGAAAGCGGATGTCAAAACCCTTCTCGGGGGCAAAGTCGTGGGCCGTTTTCATGTGAAAAAAGACCTTCCCCTTTTTGAGGGGCATTTTCCGGATTCTCCCATCTTACCCGGAGTTATTCAGGTGGAGATCATGGCCCAAAATCTTTGCCTTTTTTTCTATGGACTCGTAGAGGATCTTTCCGAAATCTCTATTGAGACGGTTTTGCTTGGCATCTCCAGGGCCAAATTTAGAAAACCCATATTCCCCGGAATGGATTTAGAGATCGTATCCAAATTAAAAAATTTGAAAATCAAGGCAGGCGATCATCAATTGATGAACTTTTTTTCTGAAAGCGAGTGTACGATTTTTTGCGATGGGAATCTGATGAGCGAATGTGAAATTTTTTCCTTGGTCAAACCGATAAGGAGAGAGAACTGAGCGTTGAGATACATCCTTCATCTATCGTAGAAAAAGGGGCCCAGTTGGGCACCAACGTTGTGGTCGGCCCTTTTTCCATCGTGGGCCCAGAGGTTAAGCTGGGTGATGGCTGTAGGCTCATTTCCCATGTGAGGATGAGTGGGGATACGACGGTTGGGAAAAACAATGTTTTTTATTCCTTTTCTTCCATCGGTGAAAACCCCCAAGATATATCCTATAAGGGAGAGCCAACGAGAGTTGAAATAGGGGATCATAACACTATTAGGGAATATGTGACCATTCGCAAAGGGACGGTCAAGGAAAATGGTCTCACCTCCGTGGGTTCCCACAATCTGATCATGTGCTATGTTCATTTGGCCCATGACGTGGTTTTGGGGAATCATAATATCATCGTCAATGCTGTCAATATGGCAGGTCATGTGAGAATAGAGAACAACGTGACTGTGGGAGGAGGCTCCGGAGTCATTCAATTTGTCACCGTCGGTGAAGGGGCCTATATCGGGGCCTATTCAACGATTGACCGCGACATCCCCCCCTTTTGTACGGCCTATGGGAATCGCATTAAACTCAAGGGCATCAATATCGTAGGCCTTCGCCGACGCGGCCATTCCAGAGAAACCATTACCGTGTTGGTGGATTTTTTCCGAACCATGGAGGCTTCGGCCCTTTCCCCTAGGGCCTTCGTTAAAAACGAGAAACTGGCGAGCGAGTTTATTTCCGACCCCTTGGTAAAAAAAATGGTCGATTTTATCGGCCGAAGCGAAATCGGTCTCGCCCCCTTTGCCAAATAGGTCGGAGCACTAGGAAAAGGATGGGGCATGACGAGTTGTCTGATCGTGGCCGGAGAAAAATCGGGAGAAGAACACGTCCTTAGTTTTTATGACGACCTTGTCGCCGATTGCCCCAAAACCTCATTTTACGGTGTGGCCGGGGATGCTTTGGAGGCCAAAGGATTTGAACTTCTCTACCACCTTAGAGATTTTTCGACTCTAGGAATTGTCGAAGCGATCTCTCGACTGGGGTTTTATCTCAAGGCCGTCAAGGCCATTGAAGCGGAGGTCGCGCGCAGAAAGACCGAGACGGCGATCCTTGTGGATTTTCAAGATTTTAATATGTTTTTGGCCAAAAAACTGAAAAAGAGAGGAGTTAAGATCCTCTATTATGTGGCGCCGACGGCCTGGATATGGCGTCCGGGACGGGCCAAGGCCTTGGCCCAAAGAGTTCACACCCTCTTTACGATTTTTCCCTTTGAAAGAAAGTGGTTTGAATCCCGTGGCGTGGGGAGAGTCAAGACCGTTCAGCACCCCTTGTTGACCAAGTATCGAAAGAGACTATCCCGTCTTCAAAAGAAATCTGAGGGGAACCGGGAGGGAACATTCAACCAAAACTCCCCCGAAAAGAAGGCCCG
This sequence comes from Bacteriovoracales bacterium, assembly GCA_026713835.1. Taxonomy (GTDB): domain Bacteria; phylum Bdellovibrionota; class Bacteriovoracia; order Bacteriovoracales; family Bacteriovoracaceae; genus JAPONP01. Next base: position 1,745 of record JAPONP010000088.1, on the reverse strand, counting down.
GATTTTACTCTTGCCCGGATCGAGAACATTGGAGATCACCTCCCTTTTACCGGAGTTTTTATGGGCCGTTTCGGAGCTCAAAAAGGGGTGGAATATCGAAGTGGGCGTGGTGAAGGCCCAAAGTATTAGAGAAGAACTCTTTGCTCGTTACCCCTATCCGTTTGATGTGGTTTATGAAGAGACCCGTTTGGCCGATGCCCTGGAGTGGGCCCATATTTGTCTGGCGGCCAGTGGGACCGTTACCCTAAGCTGCGCTTTATTTCAAGTGCCGACCATTGTGGCCTATAAGATGAATTTATTCAACGAAACGATTTTTTCTCTCCTATCTGCCGGTTATAAAGGCCCCATCTCTTTACCCAATATCATTAAAGGTCAAAAAGTTTTTCCGGAATTTTTACAAGTGGAGGCCAATGGGTTTAATTTTTTGAGAATCTTAAAACTTTGGCTAACAAAAGCCGAGGTTTATGAAAAAATAGGGGAACAATTGAAGACGATGCCAAAATCTCTTGAGGGAGAGGATATTCATGTTGCTAAGTACATGGCATCGGTGATCCATTCTCATAGATCTGGCCCCTTGTGAGCATTGATGATTGAATTTTTAAAATCTTTGGTGATTACACCCTTGGCCTTTCTTTGGGAGGGCATCTATCGCTTGAGGCGATATCTCTATCAGTACGGTTTTTTGAAGAGAACTTTTTTTCAAATGCCTATCATTTCTGTTGGGAATATCGCTTTTGGAGGAACCGGAAAAACGCCGTTTACCCTTTGGCTAACAAAACTTATTGGTGAATACGGCCTTCATTCGGTGGTGTTGACGAGGGGTTATAAGGGACGTTTTGAACATTCTTGTCACCTCATTGAAGGAAGGCAGGCCTTTCGATATGATCCCCTCGATTTTGGAGATGAGCCCTTGATGCTCGCTCGCCATTTAACCGATGGGGCCGTTATCGTGGGGAAGAGAAGGGCGAAAAACCTCTCTTTTTTCTTCGATAAGATAAAACCCGATGTGGGTGTTTTGGACGATGGTTTTCAGCATTTGGGGCTTTTTAGAAACTTTGATGTGGTTTTGTTTGATGCGGCCATGCCTTTGTCCCAGTACAATGTAGCGCCTAAGGGATATTTGAGGGAGGGTTTGACTTCTCTTAAGGATGCGGATGCCATTGTATTGAGCCGATGCGATCAGGCCAGTCCATATAATATCAAAAGACTGGAAGAATTTTTGGCCCCCTATGTGGCCCCGGGAGCCGTTTGGGTTAAGATTAAATACAGACCCCAAGGTCTCTACGATGCCAACTTTGAAAAGGCTTTTGATATCGAGGAGATGAAAGAAAAAAAGGTGGTTGCGGTGGCGGCCATCGCTTCCCCTAAGTCTTTTTTCAAGCAACTCGAAGACCTTGAGGTCGATATTGCGGAAAAAGTTTCTTTCCCCGATCACTACTATTTTTCGTTGGAGGATGTTGAGGGCCTTTTGGCAAAAGCGAAGAAACACGATGGGATCATTATAGCCAGTGAGAAGGATATTATCAAAATCAGAAGAATATCCATGGCGGCAAAAGTGTACTATATACCGGTTGAGGTGGACTTTATTTCCGGAAAGAGCGAGCTAAAGAAGGCCGTGACCGGGGCACTCAAATTGGATTCTTTATGAGATGTTTTTTTTTCATCTTTTTTGTCCTCTTCTTTAATTTGGTAACTGCTCGCACCTCTAGCAAAAACTGTAATAAAGGCAAGGTAACTGTTCTCCA